>JBBSUD010000038.1:0-40920 GCA_038235225.1 Verrucomicrobiales bacterium | reverse complement strand
GGCGGCTTTCGACACATCGTAGGCGACGGAACCTTTCTTCGCGACGGCGGCATTGGCGGAGGTGGTTAGAACAAGATTGCCCCGGAGGCCCTGCTCCTTCCAAGTCTTATATGCCTCGTCGCCGACGAGATAGCTGCCGGTGACATTGATGTTGAATGTGAGCGCCCATTTATCGTCGGGGATGTGCCCGCTGGTATCGCTCGGGACGAAGATGCCGGCGGTTACGCAGATGGAATCGAAGCCGCCATACGCCATGGCCACGTCGTCGAGCATGCGGCGGATGGAGGCGCGGTCGGTGATGTTCCCGGCGAGGCCGATGGCCGGGCCGCAGTTGGACAATCCGGTCCCGGCGACGCCGATGCCGAGGCCGTATTTGTCCGTGATTTCCTTGGCGGTGGCTTTGGCCGCATCCTCATTCAAATCGACGCATACAATTTGTGCGCCTTCCTTCACCAAGCGGTGCGCGGTTTCCTTGCCGATGCCGGAACCGGCGCCGATCACGATCACAATTTGGCGGGCGAGTTCCTTCTCTGCGGGCATGCGCTGGAGCTTCGCCTCCTCAAGCAGCCAATATTCGATATCGAAGGCTTCCTGCTGTGGCAGGGAGATATAGGTATCGATGGCTTCGGCACCGCGCATGACTTCCACGGCGCAGTTGTAGAATTCCGCGGTGACGCGGCTTTCGGACTTGTCCTTGCCCCAGGCGATCATGCCGATGCCGGGGATGAGCACGACGGTCGGATTCGGGTCGCGCATGGCGGGAGAGTTGTCGTGTTTGCACAGCGAATAATACTCGGCGTAATCCTCGCGATAGGCGTCGAGTCCGGCGGCGAGCTTGGACTTGAGGCTGGCGGCGTCGCCGGTTTGCGGGTTCCAATCGACATACAGCGGCTTGATTTTCGTGCGGAGGAAATGGTCCGGGCAGCTCGTGCCGAGGCCGGCGAGACGCTCGGCATCGTTTGAATTCACAAAGCGCAGGATTTTCTCGTCGTCCTGCACGGTGCCGATGAAGCGCTTCTGTTGGGAAACCTGGCCGCGCAGCCATGGCAAAATCGCCACCAACGTTTCACGGCGCTTTTCCGGGGAAAGGGTTTCGTATTTCGCACCGCCGAAGACCGTTTTGTCACCGCCCTTGGCTTGGTATTTCTCCTCGATGAAGGCCGAAGCCTTTTCGATGCAATCCAAGGTATAGGTGTAACATTTCTTTTCGTCTTCGTCCCAAGAAATGAAACCGTGCTGGCCCATCATGATGGCTTTCACGTTGGGTTTTTGATTCACGATTTCCTGCATCGCGAGGCCGAGTTCGAAGCCCGGGCGCATCCAAGTGACATATGCCATTTCCCCATCGAAGATTTCCTGCGTCAGCTTTTCGCAGTTCTTGGATGCGGCGATCGCGATGATGGCGTTGGGATGCATGTGATCGACAAACTTCGCCGTGATGAAACTATGCAAAGGCGTGTCGATGGACGAGGCGCGCGGGTTGAGATTGAAAGTGGCGTGGGTGTACATGCCGACCATCCGGTCCTCCGCCGGGGACTTCAGGCCCTTTTCCTCGCAGGCGGCGTAGAGGCCCTGCAAGTCGAGGAGCTTCTGCTGATAAAGGGAGGAGAAATTCTCGCGGGTGCTGGTGCGGAGGTCGCCGCCGGAGCCCTTGACCCAGAGCACTTCGATGGGCTGGCCGGTGAGCGGGTCGGTTTCGTGAGCCTTGGAGGAGGTGTTGCCGCCGCCGGTATTGGTGATGCGCTGGTCGCTGCCGAGGAGGTTCGAGCGGTAGGCGAGGCTTTCGACAGGGCTCAGGCCCTCTGCTTTCGCGTCGTCCCAGAGGTAGTTCACGTATTGATAGTCGTTCATAGGTTTTGCTGAGTAGGATCGTTCCGACACTGCTTTTCAGCGGCTCGGGTTGACAAGTCAAACCAATTCCCAAAAATTCCCAAGCAAACGCAGATTCTCCCATATTTCCATGCTAGCGATCGATCGACACCGCCGGATTCTCGAACTTCTTCAGGAGGGCGGCTCGTTGCGCACCACCGACACCGCGACGCTGCTCGGCGTGACCGACGAGACGGTGCGGAAGGATTTCGAAATCCTGGAAAAGCGCGGCGGCCTCATCCGCACCCACGGCGGCGCGGGCAGGTCGGGGAAAGTGCGGGAAGAACTGGCATTCAACGAGCGGCAGGCGGTGCGGCGGGAGGAAAAGCGTGCGATCGCCAAGCTGGCAGCGGGCCGCATCCGCGCGAACGAGACCATCTTCCTCGACGCCAGCTCGACCGTGCTGACGCTGACCGAATTTCTCCCGGAAATCCCGCTGACCATTCTGACCAACGCGCTGAATGTCTTCGGAGCACTCACCGGGCGGCCGAATCTCGATCTGATTTGCACCGGCGGACTCTACGACGCGCGCTCCCGCTCGTTCGTTGGCCTCACGGCGGAAAAAGCGCTTCAGCGGTATAGCATCCACCGTATGTTCTTCTCGGGTAACGGCCTCGACATGACGCGCGGCGTGAGCGAGAGCAACGCCCGCCAAGCGGCCTTCAAGGAGCGCGTCGTTGCCGTCGCCGAGGACGTCGTCTTCCTCGCGGACAACTCGAAGCTCGGTGAGAAATCCGCGTTTTTCTTCGCGGAAACGGCGGAGCTGAGCTGCCTGGTGACCGACAAGGCGGCGGATGCCGATTTCATTTCCAAGCTGGGGGAAATCGGCGTGGAGGTGCTGACCGGCGAATGAACGCGGCACCGTTTTGAGATTGGTAAGCCGGGCGCGAGTCGGCATAAGCCCGCGCCGCCATGCGCTATCCGACCCGATTTCAACAAAAAACCCTGTGGAACGCCGCCACGGGCGTCTCCATTCTCGTGCTCGGCGCGCTGCTCGTCGGAATGGTCTGGCTGGTGGGTTATGTCTTCGGATTTCTCCAGCCGGTGCTGATTCCGCTGATCGTGGCCGGCATCGTCGCCTACCTGCTGGACCCCGTGGTGCGTTTCCTGGAATCGCGCGGGCTGACGCGGCTGTGGGCGGTGGTGACGGTGTTTGTGGGGATCCTAATCGCGGGAACGCTGCTGGTGGCAGCGGTTCTGCCGGGGATTCACCGCAGCCATCTGGCACTGCGGAAATTCATGGTCAGCCACCCTACCGCAGCGCCTGCGGGGACCGTGGCCGTGATCGTTGAGGGTGACGCCGCGAAGGCGGACGATGCGGGCAGCCTTGCGCCGGCGCTCGCGCGGTCGCTCCAGAATCTGCGGACGGAAAATCCCAGCGGCGTCATCGAGTGGCTCCTCACGGAGACGGACGACGCGGGAAATCCGCTGATCATCGAGCGCCAGCCGGACGAGCAGCCGACGCTGGTTTCCTTCGGTCGGACGCGGGGCGGCCGGATGCTGATTGAGAATACCGACGTGATTTTCAGCACCGGCAGGAACTGGGTGACCGCCGGCTCGACCAAGGTGCTCGGATTTCTCGGCCTCGTGCTCGGGATGATCATGGTGCCGGTCTATTTGTTTTTCTTCCTCAAGGACTCCGCGGCGATCCGCAGCCATTGGCACGAATACGTGCCGCTGCGGGCTTCGCGCTTCAAATCCGGCCTGGTGGACACGCTGCAGGAAATCAACGGCTACCTCGTCTCGTTCTTCCGCGGGCAGGTGCTGGTGGCGGCGATCGACGGGATTCTGGTCGGCATCGCATTGACGATTTTCGGCCTGCCGTATGGGCTGCTGATTGGCGTGTTCATGGCGATCCTCGGCGTCATTCCCTACATCGGGAATATCCTGTGCCTGATCCCGGCCTGCATCATCGCCTACCTGCACGCTCAGGAATCCGCGCCCTTCGGGCTGGGACCGTGGGCGTATGTCGGGTGCGTGCTGGCGATTTTCGTCGTTGTCCAACAGATCAACTCGCTGGTGACCGCGCCGAAAATCGTGGGTGATTCCGTGGGACTGCACCCGATGACGGTGATTTTCTCGATGCTGTTCTGGTCCCTGATTTTGGGCGGGTTCGTCGGGGCGCTGTTGGCGGTGCCGCTGACGGCGGCGGTGAAAGTGTTGTTCCGCCGCTTCATCTGGGAGCGCCAGTTGCGGGACTACCCGGAAATCGAGATGGCATGATGCCGGCGCGCGATATCGACGGCTGGCTGGTTTCGGAGGAGACGGGCAGAGCGTTCTCGCATTGCGCGAACTGCCGGCTGCCATTGGTGGAAATCGCGCGGCCATGGCTGGTTACGAAGGATTTCTCCGGCGGCGAGTGCGTGCTGGAATACGCCGTCTGCCAGCCATGCCGGGATGGCGTGACGGCGCGGCTTTCGGAGGAATCCAAGGCGGCGGTACGGCGGTTTCTGGAGACGGAAATCGATTGGCAGGAGCGCGTGCGGGAATTCATGCTGGCGACCAATCCGGCGGAGCGCTTCGGCAAGTGCATCGCCTGCGAAATGCCGCGCGACGAGCTGGACGGTTTCGGGATTTCCGCGCTTTACGATTCCAGCGGCGAATTGGTCACCGGCCCGTTACCGCTGCTGATTTGCCGCGGCTGCGTCGCCCGAATGACAATGGAACTGTCCGACCAAAGCCGTGCGGTCTGGCGGGATTTCCTCGAACGGAACTTCGACGGTCCGCCGGACGAATCAGCGTTTTCCGGGCTGATGTAGCGAAGAGGCCGACGGGATTTTCTCAGGCTTGCTCCAGCGCTTCGGCGAAGGTGGAAATCAACGTTTCCAGTGGCTCCAGCCCGCAGGAAACGCGGAGGAGATTCGGCGAAACCCCGCAGCCGTCGGCCCATTCAAGCTCTTGGTAATGGGCGAGCATGGTGTAGGGGCAAACGAGCGTGAAGGTGGTGCCGAAGCTCGGTCCCTTACTCAGCCGGAGAGCGTCGAAGACCCGCGGCGTTTTGCGCTGCACCTTGAGGACGAACGAGATCAGCCCACCAAATCCGCCGCCCTTGCGCATCGCTTTTGCATAGTTCGCGCGCTGGGTGAGCGAGGGGTGCCAGACTTCCGCCACGGCGTGGTGGCCGGCCAGCCAGGCGGCGAGGCCCTCGCCGTTGGCGTTGACGATTTCCATGCGTTGCGGGTAGTTGCGGACGTTGGAAAGCAGGATTTCGGCATCGCCGATGTAGAGCGGCGCGGTTTCCTCGGACTCGGCGAGCAGGGCCGCCCGGAGCGGTTTCGCGAGTCGGGAATCGCCGCGCACGGCTGCCATGCCGGCCATGACATCGCCTTGGCCGGAGACCCATTTCGTCAGACTGCCGATCACGACATCCGCGAAATCCAGCGCGCGGACGTTGAACGGCCCGGCCGAGGAATCGTCCACGACGAACGGCGTGTTGCTGTCTTGGCAGGCTTTCGCAATGCGATGCAAATCAGCGGTCCGCAGCAGAGGATTCCCCGGCACTTCGGTAAAGACACCGGCAAATTCGCCCGCTCGGATGCGCATCAGCGCTTCGTCGAAGGACTCGCCGGTGGCGTCGTTCAGATAGACGACGCCGTGGCCGAAAAGCTCCTGGACCTTGAGGCAATCGACGTAAGGAAACTCTAGCTGGAGGGTTTTTCTCCCCTCGCGGACGCCCGGCAGCGAGCGAACGACGGCGGTGAACGCAGCCATACCGCTGGCGAAAATGAAATTATCCTCCGGCGCCGCGCCGTTCCATTTCGAAAGCCAGCGGGCGAGCAGATGGGATTTCGAGCCCTCGCGCATTTCCCCATCGAGGAAATCCACCGCTTGGCGGCTACTGACGATTTCTCCGGTGAAGCGCCAGTATTGATCCGCTTCCGGCTTTGCTTTCGTTGGCACCACAAGCACTTGTAGCCCGTGGAAGCTGGCGATGCGGACCGCGGTTTCCGCCCGGCGCTCGACCCAGCGATGCGCTTTTTGGACCGAGGCGCGGGTCGGCAGCACGATGACCTCCTCCCCTTCCCGCGCAATTTCCGCCTTGGCGGCCGCGAACAGGCGCTCGATCGACGGATGTTTGAAGAAGCGCGGGTAACCGGTGCGCATCCGTTTCACCACTTTTTCCCGGCCCTCTTCATAGCCGATCACCGAGTCCCACGTGGGCAGGCAAACCGAGCACGCGTGCGGCGAATCCGGGAGCGGCGCCCCCAGATCCTCTTCCTGCCAGGCCGGATTGGCTGATAGGTCGCGCGTCACGCCCCCTCAATGGAGCGGTGTCGCGCCAAGGGCAAGTCCCGAGCGAATCCCTCAACCGACCGCGCCGGCGGGGAAAATCAGGCTCAGAAGCATCGTTAGGAAGAAATTCACAATCAGGATCGCGAGTGACGAAAAGACCATTGCCCGGGTCGTCGCGCGGCCGACGCCCACCGCGCCTTGGCTGGCTTTCAGCCCTTGGTGGCAGGAAATCGTGACGATGAGCATGCCGAAAACGAGGCCCTTGATCATCGAGATAAACACGTCCGTGCCGTCGGTGTGCTTGTTCATCTGGTGCATCCAGTAGGCGCCATTCACCCCGAAGGTCACGGTGCCGACGAAGAGCGAGGCGAGGATACCGAAGGCCGCCGATTCCGCGATGAGCAGCGGCATCGCCACGAGCATGGCGAGAAATCGCGGCACCACCAAGTAGTCGATCGGGTGGACGTCCATCGAGCGCAGGGCATCGATTTGCTCGGTGACTTTCATGGTGCCGATTTCCGCCGCCATCGCCGCGCCGACGCGGCCGGCGAGCATGATCGCGGTGACGGACGGTCCGAGTTCGCGGAGCATGGCCACGCTGACCAGCGCGCCGCCGCCGGTTTCCATGCCTAGTGGCTTGAACTGGAACAGCGCCTGCGCCGCCAGCACCGCACCGGTGAAAGCGCCCGTGACGATGACGACCGGCTGGGACCGGAAGCCGGTTTCCACGATCTGCTCCGCCATCATCCGCAGCCGGATTTTCGCCCGGAAGAGCGAGACCACCACCTCCCCGGCGAGCCTGCCGACCTCGCCAAGGTAGTTGAGGAAATCCAAGCCGCTGCTGCCGAGGAACCGAATCACGGCGCGACCATGCCGAGGAAATTCGGCGTGGCAATGAAGTTGACCGTCAACCGCGTGCCGCGATACTCGCCCGCGATTCCTTTTCATTTCACGAAATCCGCCATGCAAGAAACCCTGACGAACCTTTCCAAAGTCCTCCCGCAGCTCGCCGTACTCGCCGCCGTTTTCGGCTTCATCGGCTGGTCAATCCGGGGGCTATCCGCCAAGCCCGAAGTAGCCACCAAACCAGGGAAACCGCTGCCCGCCAATGACAAGGGCCGCGACGAGCGGGTCAAAAATCTGGAAACCACGCTGGAAAAGGAACGCGCTTCGAAGAAGGCCATCAAGGCCGAGCTGGACAGCCTGAAGGCCTCCACAGTCATCAAGGAAAGCCACGACAACGCGCTCGCCGAATTGGAGGCGGCGCACCAATCGCTCGCCTCCGAGAGCAAGCGCACCGCCGCGCTGGAGACCGAATTGAAGCGCGTTCAGGAAACCCTCAAGGGCCACAACTCCCGCGCCAACGATTCCGACAAATCCCAGAAAGAGCGCGATTTCGCCCTACAGAACGAGCTTTCGAAAGCCCGCCACGAAGTTGCCGCCCTGCGCGATCGCCCGGATGACAGCTCCAAGATGGAGGAGGAAATCAACCGCCTGCGCGAGTCCGTGGCCACCAGCACGCGTTTCGCCGGCGAATTGCGGAAGCGCGAGGGCGCCGCGCAGGAAGAGCTGGAGAAACTAAAAATCCAGTTGGCGGATGTCATGCGCGGCCAGCCCGCAGCCCCGGCGAGAAAGCTCGGCCCGGTCGGTGATTCCAACCGCGTGGCAGCCGCCAAAGCCGAGGTTTTGAGGCTCGTCGAGAAAAACAAGCGCGACCACTCCGCCCAAGCCGCGCCCGCTGTCACCGACGAAGCGCCGCTGCCGATCATGCCCGCCGCCGCCGTAGTCGAGCCGGAGCCGATGCCCGAAACGCCGCCCGCACCGGCTTTCACCCACGCCGTGCCGAGCGAAAATCCCGAGCCTGTCGCGCCGGAAACCCCGGTGCCCGCGCCCGAGCTTGCCGAATTGCCGGTCGAGCCGGAGCCGGAGTCCGCGCCGGAAGAAAATCGCGAGGATCTCGCGTAAGCGCCGCAACATGCGCCCCGATCTCACGCTCTGCCTCGCCCTCTCCTGCTCCGCCGCCAGCGCCGCCCCTGTCCAGATCGAGAAAATCGCCGGGGATTTCCGTGATCCCATGGCGCTGGCCATCGCCCCGGACGGTGACGTTTATCTGGTCGAGCGCGAAGGCCGCATCTTGCGGGTGCGACCGTCCACGGGCGGCGTTTTTCCGGTCGGCCAAATCGAGGTTTCCGCGCTCCGGGCCAGCGATCCCAAGAGCAAATACGGCCGCGAGGACGCCATGCAGGGCATCGCGCTCGATCCTGATTTTGCGAGAAACCAGCGGGTCTTCCTGTTCTATTCCGCGCCGGACCAGAAGCTCGACCGGCTGTCCCGCTTCACCCTGAAGGACGGCTCGCTCGACCTCGCATCCGAGAAAATCCTGCTGGAAATCCCGGTTGATCGCGAAAACACCGTCTGTCACCACGGCGGCTCGGTGCAGTTCGGCCCCGACGGGCTGCTCTACCTGAGCGTCGGCGACAACACGAACCCCTTCGAAAGCGACGGCCGCGCGCCGATCGACTTCCGGCCGGACCGCGGCTATTGGGACGCCGCCCGCAGTGCAGGCAATACCAACGATTTGCGCGGGAAAATCCTCCGAATCCGCCCGACCGAGGACGGCTACGAGATCCCGCCGGGCAACCTCTTTCCCCAGGGAACCGCGAAGACCCGCCCGGAAATCTTTGTGATGGGCTGCCGGAATCCGTTCCGCGTCTCGCTGGATTCGAAAAATAGCACGCTCTACTGGGGCGAGGTCGGCCCGGACGCCGCGGCCCCGTCGGACAAGGGTCCCGCCGGGCATGACGAGGTGAATCAGGCGAAAGCAGCGGGGAATTTCGGCTGGCCCTTCGTCATCGCGGACAACAAGCCCTACCCGGTTATCGATTTAACCACCGGCAAGCCCGGCCCGATGATCGATCCGGCCGCGCCGCGCAATGACAGTCCGCGCAACACCGGCCTGGCGATATTGCCTCCCGCGCAGTCCGCTTTCATTTGGTATCCCTACAGCGAGAGCGCGGAATTCCCCGTCATTGGAAAGGGCGGCCGCAATGCGATGGCGGGGCCGGTTTTCTACCACGATGCTTCCCGCAAATACAATCTCCTGCCGCGCGAGGACGACCATACGCTGCTGACGTATGACTGGATCCGCGGGAAAATCTGGAAAGCCAAGCTCGGCAGCGGCGACAAGCTGGAAAAGCTCGAAATCCTGAGCGAAGGCCTGCGCCACCCGATGGACATGGAAATGGCCGCGGATGGCTCGATCTTCATGCTCGATTACGGGTCCGAATGGTATTTCAACAAGAACGGCTATCTCGCCCGAATCCTGCCGGAGACGAGGAACCAGCAGCCGGAAATCGCCATCGAGGCCGCTTCCGGCAAGACTGGAACCTTTTTTGTGAAATCCGCCACGGACCCGGATGGAGATAAAATCGCCGTAACTTGGTGGCTCACCACCGGCACAAGCGAGCGCAAGGTGGGATCAGGCTCGACCGTCACAGTACCCGCAGGTGAAGGCTCTCAAATCCGCGCGGCCGCCTCGGACGGCAAAAATCCGCCAGCGATCGCCCGCATCGAACTCGGGACGGCGGACCAAATGGCTGAACTGGAACTCGGCTTTCCGAAGAAGCTGAAATCGGTTTCTTTCGGCAAGCCTGTCCAGTTTACGGTGACCGGGAACCCGCAGCCGGATCTGGCCAAGGTTTCCGTCCGCGCCCGCTACATACCCGCGACCGGTCACGATGCGGGCGGGCCGCAATTTCCCGAGGAAATCGCGAAGCTGGTCACAGCGAACCAATGCCTGGCCTGCCATCAGGTGGACAAGTCCTCAGCCGGGCCAGCTTATCTCGACGTGGCGCTGAAATACCGTGGGCAACCGGATGCCGCCGCGCGTTTGCACACAAAAATCAAGGCCGGCGGCGGTGGCGTCTGGGGCGAACTGCCGATGCCGCCGCAAGTCGCCGTTTCCGATGCGGATGCTGACAAAATCATCGGCGCCATCCTCCATCTTGCCGACGGCATGGTGGAGGCTAGCGGCAAAGCCGGGAAAATCGATCTACCGGCGCGCCCGGCGGATGCCACCCCGGACGGAGCATGGGAATTCAGCGCGGAATCCCCCGGTTACACGGCGGCCAAAGTGCGGCTGCCTTCGAATTGATCACAGTTTCCCGAATCGCTTCTCCAGCATCTCGTGGCGGTAGCGAAAGATGCTCTCCAGCTTCTTTCGCACGAAAATCCCGTGCGCGAGCGAACCGAACGGGCCGAAGCCGAGGGCGTAGTTCACTTTGTCTCCGATCAGGGTGCCGCCGGGGATTTCCTCGAAGGTGTGGCGGTGGTGCCAGAATTTGTAGGGGCCGAAACGTTGCTCATCAATGAATGAGCGCCCTTCCTCGACGGATTTGATCTCGGTGACCCAGCGGATTTTCACCCCGGGAAAAACGCCAACCCTGTAGGTGACGATCTGTCCTTCATGCATTTCCGGAGACGGATCGTTGGTGATCTGAAATCCCATGTCCGGCGGCATGATGGAATCGAGATTCCGGGGTGAGGAGAAAAACTCCCACGCGGTTTCCCGATCGATGGGCAGCCGCTGCTCGCGGGTGAGGGAGTGGACAATCATGCAGGCAAGGCGGCGGAATCGGAGTACGCGAAGACCGCCGGGAAGTGGTTGGTTGCACTTCCCGGCGGTCTTGGATTCCGGAGATTAGTTGGTGGCGGCTTCTTGAATTTTGTTGCCGCCCTTTTCCACATCGCGGCCGAAGCCGGCGGCGGTGGAGCATGAAGTGGCGGTTCCAGCGATGAGAAGCAGCGCGGCACCGGCAGCCAAAGCGACGACCCGGACCGGAGAGTTCTTGGAAGAGTGGCAACTGGAGTTGGAGATGACGATGGGATTCATGGTGGGCCACCCACCGCAGCCAACGCGCCAACCTTAGACGACGATGCAATCCGCTGATTTTGAGAGTTCTCCGATGAATCCAAGAGCAGCATCGCCTGCTCGATCTATTGCTTTTTGCAACCCGCGCCCGGCATGCCCGTTTATTTGCACGACACGCCTTCGGTGACGACGCTAGCGGGAGGCACTAAAAACGTGCAAACCAGCGAGTTGCGGAATGCGGGCGTGGGCGGCACGGGGAATGGTAACACAAGCTCCTTAGCTTCACAGAATACCGCATGGACATCCTCATCGTTGACGACGAAAAATCGATTCGCCTTACCACTTCTTTAGCCTTGGAAGCCGAGGGGCACTATGTCGAAACGGTGGAAGATGGAACGCTCGCTGTGAAGCGCAGCAAGGAGGAAAACTTCGATCTCGTATTCCTCGATCTCCGTCTGGGCGACGAGGACGGGCTGGAAATCCTCCAGAAGATTCTCGCAATTAAGCCGCAGCAGCTTGTGACGATCTTCACGGCGCATGCCTCGATTTCCACCGCCGTGAAGGCGACCCAGCTTGGGGCGTTCGACTACTTGGAGAAGCCGTTCACGCCCGACCAGCTCCGGGCAATCCTGATCAAAGCTCAAAAAGCGTTGAAGACACAAGGGGAGGTCCAGCAGCTCAAGGAAACCGTAAAGGAACTGAAGACCGAGGTGAAGCATGCCTCGCCGCCGCTGCGCTTCACCTCGGAGGATTCCCGCACCCGCGACGAGTTCGACATTCTGTTCCGTGCCGCCGCCACGTCGGCCTCGATCCTGATTTTAGGCGAGAGCGGGACCGGCAAAAGCGTGATTGCCAAGGAAATCCACGACCGCAGCCACCTGAAGGACAAGCCGTTCGTGACGGTAAGCTGCCCCAGCCTTTCCAAAGAATTGCTGGAAAGCGTGCTCTTCGGCCACATGAAGGGATCGTTCACCGGCGCGATCAAGGACACTTGGGGCAAGGTCCACGCAGCGGACGGCGGCACGCTCTTCCTCGACGAAATCGGCGAATTACCCTTGGAAATCCAGCCGAAGCTGCTGCGCCTGCTCCAAGAGCGCGAATACGAGCGCCTCGGCGAAAACAAGGTCCGCCAAGCCGACGTCCGGGTAATCGCTGCCACCAATCGGGATTTGAAAGCGAGCATCGCGGCCAACGAATTCCGCGAGGACCTCTACTATCGGCTCAACGTCATCAGCGTCACGGTGCCGTGCCTGCGCGACCGCCCGGCGGACTTGTCGAAATTCGCCAAGGATTACCTCGATTTCTTCTCCTCCCAGCTAGGCCGGAAGATCGAGGGCTTCAGCGATACCGGCCGCAGCGCGCTGATGCGCCACCCATGGCCGGGAAATTTGCGTGAACTGCGCAACGCGATCGAGCGGGCCGCGATCCTCACCCGCGGAAACACTGTGAATGCCGAGGATCTTCCCCGCCCGGGGCCCGCACCCAGCGCGAACGGCCGCACGGAAGAAGGAGCGCTCGGCATCGGCGGCGAACACAGCCTCGACGAAATCGAGCACGCCCATCTCATCAAGGTGCTCGAGTGGGCGCCTTCGCTGCACGACGCCGCCGCCGTACTAGGCATCGACAAAGCCACCCTCTACCGCAAGCGCAAGCGGTTCGGAATCGACTAAAACACCTGTCCCCTCCCCCCGCCCTTACTGCCTTCTATGCTCCGCCTCCGCCTATTCTACGGTCTCCTTACCATCATTCTCCTGCTTTGGGGCGTAGGTGCGGCGGCGCTTTTGCTGATGCGGGATTCGTCGTCGCGCTACGACAAGCAACTGCGGATCGACTACCGCGTGATCGATGCCGGGCAGGACATCAGGACGCTGACGGCGACAGTGAACACTCACTACGCGCCTATACTTGCAGGACCCGCGGCCGATGAAATTCCGGGACGGGCGCTCTACGATTCTAACCGCAGGCAGCTGTTCGACAAGCTCGCCATCATCCGCCGGAATTCCTTGCCCGACGAGCGCTGGGGAAAGGTGGTGAACCGACTGGATGGTGTCATGCAATCGTATGACGAGGTGTACGAACGCTATTTCGCAGGCGGGGCGCTCGACGACCAAGTGCGAGGCAAGCTCCTTCAGCAGATCAGCCAACAAACCCAGCGATTCACCGATCTTTCCGAAACCGTGATCACGCTCGGCGAGGAGAAATTGTTCTCCGGCGCGGCCCGCATCGGGGAGGAAAGCGGCAAGAACTCACTGTTCGTCATCACACTGGTGTTGCTGGGCACATCGGTGGCGGCGCTGGTGTATTTCCAGCTCGTCCGGCACGTCGTCGATCCCGTGGCCACCCTCCATCGGTCGATGCAGCAAGTCCGCCACGGGAATTTCGAACTTACGATTCCGGAACCCGCACCCGGCAGCGAGTTTTCCAAGGTCGTTAGCGCATTCAATGCCATGGCCGCCGAGCTGAAGCTGCGCCGGCATGAGGACAGCGAGCACCTGATGCGCGCCAACTTGGTCAACCGCGCCATTCTGGAATCCATTCCATCGCCCGTTTTCGTGCTCGGGGATGATAGCGGGATTGTCCAGATCAATCCATCGGCCGAGCGGCTTACCGAGAAGCTCGGCGTGACCGGCAGGCTGCCATTGAAAATCCAAAACATCCTCGATGGTTGTCGGAAGACGGGCGCTCATTTCCTGCCGGAGGACCCCCGCGAGGCGCTTCTTTTCCGAATCGAGGAGCAGGAATTCTTCTTCCTGCCGCGGATTTTCCGCTTTTTGTCGGAGGATTCCGATCAGTCCGGCTGGGCGGTCATGCTTCACAACGTGACCCGCATCCGCTGGCTGGACGACATGAAGACCAACCTGCTTTCCACAGTTAGCCACGAAATCAAAACGCCGCTCACCGGCATCCGCATGATTCTCCACCTGCTCGTGGAGGACAAATCCAGCGCCTTGAACGAAATGCAGCAGACCATGATCGGCTCCGCCTGTGATGATTGCGAGCGTTTGCTCACCACGCTCAACAGCCTGCTCGACCTTTCCCGCGCCGAGAGCGGCGCGACCCATCTTTCGTGCAAGCCGATGCGCTTGGAAGACAGCGTCAAGCGCGTCGCCCGCCTGCACCGCAAGGAAGCGGAATCCAAGCACGTCAGCATCGAGCTGGAGCCGGCGCCGAACGAATTCCCGGAAATCATGGCAGATCCCGTGCGCTTGGATGAGGTGCTCAACAATCTGATTTCCAATGCGATCCAGCATAGCCCCGAAGGCTCGAACATCGTCCTGCGGCTGGCAAAGCCCGATGCCGAGCACCTGCGCGTGTCCGTGATCGACAGCGGCCCCGGCGTGCCGGAGGCGAGCCAGAGCCGGATTTTCGAGCGCTTCTACCGGGCCCCCGGACAGACCGACATCGGCGTCGGACTGGGGCTTTTCATTTCCCGTGAAATCATGCGCGCCCACGAGGGCCGCATCGGACTGCGCGAGCGCGCCGACGACCGAACCGAATTTTTTATCGATGTTCCCATTGCATGACAACGCCGCCCCGGCCGGGGACGGCAAACTACGGATCCTCGTCGTGGACGATGAGCCGACGCTGCGGCTAGGCTTTGCCTACGCGCTAACCAGCCGGTCAACGACCGTTGAAACCGCTTCGACCGGTCGCGAGGCGCTTGAGAAAATCGCGGCCGGCTCGTTCGACATCGTGGTGCTCGATCTGCGCATGCCGGATCTGGACGGCATCGGAGTCATCGAGGAGCTGCGCGGGCGGGGCAATAAGATCCCGGTGGTGCTTTGCAGCGCGGCGCTCTCGCCCGGCGCGGCCATCCGCGCGATCCGCAACTGCGTGGTGGATTTCCTGCTCAAGCCGGTCCGCCCAGTCGATTTGCGGGACATGGTTCGCTTCGTCACTGTGCCGGAGACGGAGCCGCTTCCTGCCGGTCTCCAAGCCGCGCGCGACGGGCGCATCCAGGACGCCATCCGGATTTTGGAAGATAAAGGCGCGGTGGACGGGAAAATGCGCTGCTGGCACAGGCTGCTCACCGCCATCCGGGATGCTGATGGGCTGGGCAACACATCCGCGCTTGAGGAACAAGCGCGGCGCAGCATCTCCACGCTGGCGTTCAATTCCACCGTCGCGCCATGAGCCGGATCTCCCTATTGCTCAACCGCGGGTCCGGCAGCAGCGAGCGCGGGCTCGACGCCGGGGAAACCGCCCGCATCGCCGCGGAGATTTTCCGCAGCGCCGGGCATGAGGTGGAAATCCAGCTCGTCCAGCCCGGAAAACTCGACGCCGCCCTCGCCGAAGCCGTCGCGGGCAAGCCCGATGCCATCGTCGTCGGCGGCGGGGACGGCACCGTTTCCGCCGCGGCCGGAGCGCTCGGCGGCAGCGGGATCGCGCTGGGGATTCTACCGCTTGGCACCTTCAACCTCGCCGCGCGCGACTTGGGGATTCCCTTGGAAATCGAGGCGGCGGCGCGCTTCCTGGCTGCCGCCCAGCCGCAGGAAATCGACGTCCTCTCGGTGTCCGGCCGCGCTTGTCTGTGCACCGCCATCTTCGGGTTTTACCCGGAATTCTCCGATATTTTCGAAAAGCGCGACCACGGCGGACGCTGGTGGCGCAAGACGTGGCGCGTCATCAAGAACCTCCGCACCACCTTCGCGATTTCCCGACCGCTCCAGCTCTCGTGGAATGCGGATGGCAAATCCGGAGCAGCGCGCACCAAGTTTTCCGCCTTCGTGCCGGGCCGCTACAAGCAGAGCGCCGGCATCATTCCCGGCCGCACCGAGTTCCGCAGCGGCAGGCTTACCAGCTACATCGCGACGCACCGGGACGCCGCCTCCGCGCTTCGCGGAATTGTCGATTACACGCTCGGCCGCCAGGAGGCCGACCCGGATCTTATGATCCTGCATTCCCGCCGCGTCACGCTGCGGGACGCCCGCCGCAAGAACTGCCGGGTGATGGTCGATGGCGAAACCATCCGTCTTCCCTTCCCCATCGAGCTGGAAATCCGGCCCCGGAATCTGCGCGTTCTCACCACTCCCGAGGCCGTCGCCGATTGAAATGACCCGCATCCTCCACCTCTCCGATCCCCATTTCGGAGCGCTCGATCCCGCCGCCGCCGAGGCGTTTCTCGCTCGCGCCAGCGAGCTCGCGCCCGACGTCACCATCCTCAGCGGCGATCTCACGATGCGCGCCCGCCGCAGCGAACTGGCCGACGCGCTGGCCTTTGTCCGGCGGCTGCCCGAGCCGCGGCTGCTCATTCCGGGAAATCACGACATCCCCGCCACCAACCAGATTTCCTCCCGCATTTTCCGGCCTTTCGAGCGATTCCGACGGACTTTTTGTTGCGAAATCGAACCGGAACTGATCACCCCGGGCGCCCACGTTGTCGCGCTGAACAGTTCGCGCGCGTTCGGCATGCGGCTCGATTGGTCCGAGGGCCGGCTATCCCGCCGCCAGCTCGGGGAAATGCAGGAAAAGTTCTCCGCCGGCCCCGCCGACCGCCTGCGGATTTTGGTTCTCCATCATCCGCTGCTCGAACTCCAACTCCCCGGTCGCGCCGTCGTCCGGCCGCTGGCCGCGCTGATGGCGGCCATGGAATCCTGCCGCGTCGATCTTGTGATGTGCGGCCATTTCCACCGCTCGCAAATCCACGCTACCGGACTGACCGACCGGTGGAAATCCATCGTTTCGCAAGCCCCCACCGTCTGCTCGACCCGGCTTCAGGGCGAGCCGCCAGGTTTCCACGAATTCCACGCCACGCCCGGGCGCATCGAGGCGATTCATCACGTTTTTCGCGACGGGAAATTCGCCGAGACCACTCGCTCCGCCTTCGCCCGCGGCGCAGATGGGTGGAGCGAGGCGCGGTGATTCAGCCCCCGGTCTTGAGGAAATGCGCCACGGTTTCGGCGAACCAAGCGTCCGCTTCCCACGGCACGCGGTGGCCGGCTCCCGGGGCGATCGCAACGGTGGCGCGCGGCATCAGTGCGGCCGCGCGTTCGGCCAGGGTGCGGTATTTCACGTCATTTTCCCCGACGATCCAAAGGACCGGAATTTCGATTTCCGCCAACGGGTCCCACAGCGATTCCTGCGCGCCGAGCGACCAATCGACAAAGCTACGGGCGATTTCCCTGCGGCGCATGATCAGGCTGCGGCTGAGCTGTGGATCGCGGTTTTGCCCCTTCCCGAGCACCGGCTGCGAATCCCAAGCGACAAGGAAATCCGCCCAATCGCCAGTGAGCGCGCGCGTCGCCCATGCGGCATCGGCGGCGCGACGTTCGGCGCGTTCGGCGGCGTCCTCCAAACCGGGATTCGCCGAAACGATCACCGCGGCCTGCCACGGGTGGCCGGGTTCCAAAAGCGTCCGCAATGCCAGCCGCCCGCCCATCGAATAGCCAAGCAGCGCCCGGCAATTCCCGCGGAAAACCTGTCCGAGCGCGTCGTCCTTCAGCGCGGAGGCAAACTCCGGCATCGGCAGTGCTCCGGCTTCGAGAAATCGCCACAAATCCACCGCCCGCGTGCCAATGCCGCGGGCTGCGGCGCTCTTGGCAAAGCCCCGCCAATCCGCCGCCATGCCGACGGAACCGTGCAGGCACCAGCACTCCAGCGGACCCGCCTCGCGGCGCTCGTCCGTTTCTTTCGAGAAACGCATCATGGCAGGGGCGGCCGGGAATGCTGCGCCTGCGCGTAGGCTTCGCGGATTTTTTGCTGGATTTCCGGACTGCCGATCAGCCCGGTCATCGCTGCGACTCCAGCGATTACGGCAATGACGCCGATCGCCACCACAAGCCAGTAGAGAAGCGCGAGGAATTTCCCGGCACCGTCCAATTTCTTATGCTCCGCATAGCCAGGCGGGCAGGCAAAGCAGCGGTAGCCGACCCACAATTGCAGCAGCGGGACCAGATTTCCCAGAAACCACCAGCGGCTCATCGCCAAATTTGCAAGGCGCTGCAGCGAGGTCCAGATCACCAAAATCAACAGCACCAGCGCGCCGATGACAATTCCCAGCCCGACCGCCCCGGAGTTCGGATCGTTTCGAAATGCCGCCGCGGCGAAGCCGGACCCGCCACCCAGGACGATCGGCAGGACGAGCGTCACCAGGATATAACCGGCCCGCCGGACGCCCGGCCATTCCGCCTGATGTTCCTCAACGATTTCCGGCTGCGGCTGGCTGGCGGCGACCGCGACGATTTCCGGCTCCTCCGCCGCGCGGCGCTCGAACAACCCCTCGATTTCCCCGGCCGGCCGCCAGCTTTCCATGCCCTGCGTCCAAATCATGTCCAGCCGCGGGTTGAGCGCGCCCGCCGCCGCCACGTCTTGCAAATCGGCGAAGGCAATGGGGCCGGTCCGCTCTCCGTTGCGGGTGTAGAACCACGCTTGGTATGACGCTTCATCCATGCCGCGTGAAGTAGGGCCGAGCGGATTTCCTGTCAAACGCGCGTTCCCCGCCCCCGGGGCTTGTCAAACGGGCGCTTGTATCGAAACTCCCCGCCGATTGCCCGGCTTTGGGATTGGCGGGCTGGAAATCCACCCCACCCATGCATTTCATCGGCATCGAAATCGGCCATGGCGGCACGCGCGCCGTAGCTCTGGACTTGGAAACCGCCGGCATCCGCACCGAAGGCTGGGCGCCCCACGACTGGATCGAGGGCCTGCCCGCCGGCTATCGTGAGCAAAATCCCGCGCAATGGATCGATGCCACGGACCGCGCCGTCCGCCAGTGTCTCGCCGGGCTGTCGGGCGAAAACGGGCAGGTGGCAGGGATCGGCGTGGCCGGACCGCGCCGCGGATTGGTCCTCTTGGACAAGGAAAACCGGATTGTCCGCCCGGCGAAGCTGGCCGGCGATACCTCGGTCCGCCGTCAGGCTGATGAGATCGCGCGGGCATTTGGCGGCGTGCCCGGCCTTGTCGAGCTGGCCGGGCAGGCGCCGGGCGTGGAATCCGCCGCGGCGGAATGCCTCTGGATCAAGCAGCACGAACCGTATCATTTCCAACGCGCCGCGAGCATTCTCACTGCTCAAGATTTCATCGCCTATTGGCTCACCGGCGAAAGCCTGACCGAAGCCGGCAGCGCCTCGGGCACCGGCTTGCTCGACGTGCGGACGCGCGAGTGGTCGCGCGAATTGCTTGATTTCATCGATCCGAATCTTGCCGGCTTGCTGCCGAAGATCGGTCCCGCCGACCAGCCGCGCGGTCTGCTCCGCCCGGCCCTCGCCAAGGAATGGGGCGTGCCGGAACACGTCCAGGTCGGAGCCGGCGGCGCCTCACCCATGCTGGCCGCGCTGGCCGCAGGCTGCGTCTCCCACGGCACCGTCGCGGTGGAGCTGGGGTCGCGCGGCGTGGTGGCGGGCGTTGGACGCGAACCGGTTATCGATTTCCGCGGCGAGATCTCCCCGCTCTGCAATTCGACCGGAGCTTGGCTGGGGCTGGCCACGATCAGCAACGCCGCCATCGCTCCCGAGGTGATGCGCCGCCACTACGGCTGGAGCACCGAGCAATATGAAGAGCTGGCCAAAAGCATCGCCCCCGGCGCGGACGGCCTGCTGCTGCTGCCCTATTTCTCCGGGGAAATCATGCCGCGCCTGCCCGAGGCCACCGGCGTTCTCCATGGCATGACGCCCGCGAATTTCACCCCCGCCCACCTCGCCCGCGCCACCGCGGAGGGCGTCGCGCTCGGCCTGGGATATGCCATGGGCTGCCTGCGCGATCTGGGATTCGACCCGCCGGAAATCCGCCTTACCGGCCCCGGCGCCGCCAGCCCGATGAACCGCCAGCTCCTCGCCGATGTCTTCGGCACGCCCGTTGTCCCAGTGTCCAGCCGCCAGGGCGCGGCCGTCGGCGCCGCCATGCAAGCCGCCGTCGCGTTTTTCCACCAGAGCGGCGAACCGCTCGGATTCGAGGAAATCGCCAGCTACCTCGTCGTCGGCGATGCTGAGGCCCGCTGCGATCCCGAACCGCGCGCCCACGAGCTCTACCAAGACCTCATTTCCCGCCAGCAATACCTTGCGGACACGCTGCACCCGGCGGGATTTCTCTGAAGGAATTTCCCAATGCCACGGGTTGCCCGGCGGACTTCCGGCAGGCAAAGTGCGGCCATGTGGACAAGCGCGCGCGAATTTGAGGACATCCGATACGAAACGACGGATGAGGGAAGCATTGCCAAGATCACGATCAACCGGCCCGACGTGCGCAACGCCTTCCGGCCCAAGACCGTTTCCGAGATGCTCGCCGCCTTCGATCTGGCCCACGAGGACCCGAAGGTCGGCGTCATCATCCTGACCGGTGCGGGCGATCTGGCGTTTTGCTCCGGCGGCGACCAAAAAGTCCGCGGCCACGCCGGCTACATCGGCGAAGACGGCGTGCCTCGACTAAACGTGCTGGATTTGCAGAAGAAAATCCGCTCGCTGCCGAAACCGGTCGTCGCGATGGTGGCCGGTTTCGCCATCGGAGGCGGGCATGTGCTGCACATTGTGTGCGACCTCACCATCGCCGCGGATAACGCGCGTTTCGGCCAGACCGGACCGAAGGTGGGATCGTTCGACGGCGGCCTTGGCTCCAGCTACCTGGCCCGCATCGTCGGCCAGAAGAAGGCGCGGGAAATCTGGTTTCTCTGCCGGCAGTATGACGCGCAGCAGGCGCTCGACATGGGGCTCGTCAACACCGTCGTCCCGTTGGCCGAGCTTGAAAAGGAAACCCTCCAGTGGTGCCGCGAAATGCTCGCCCATTCACCGCTCGCCCTGCGCTGCTTGAAATCGGCGCTGAATGCCGATTGCGATGGCCAAATCGGCCTGCTCGACCTCGCCGGCAACGCGACGCTGCTCTATTATATGAGCGAGGAAGGCCGCGAAGGAAAACAGGCGTTCCTCGAAAAGAGAAAGCCGGATTTCGGCAAATTTCCCCGGGTTCCTTGAGCGTTGAACATTCTTCCGCGAAACTACGCGCGGCCCGGCTAGGAGCGCGCTTCCAGTTTCCGCCGCAATTTGCGTTGCCGGAGTTCAAGTTCCTCGGTCGTAAGCGCGTCCAAAGAATCCATTGTGCTGGGAGGAATCCGTAAAAACTCCTCTAACACTCCGATCGCACCTTTTAGCGCGCCCCGACGCTCGCCTGCCTTGAGACCTTCCTCACGACCCTCATTCCGGCCTTCTTTCCTTCCTCTCGCTTCCAATTTCTCTGCTACGGACATGGCTGATTTCTTCAGTTCGGGATTCGTCGAGAGACTATGGTAGATCGTTTCCACGTCAATCTCGCTGTCCGAGCGCATCGCGTAAAGCAGCATCAACCTGAGCAGATTGTCGGGAAACGCTTCGGCCGGCAGACCTGCGAGCCATTCGAAAAACCGCAGCAATTTCTTCTCGCGGGCGAGCTTCATGAGCTGGAGGACCGCCCGGATCCGGAGATCAGACCCTTGTCCTGCCGGATCGAATTTGGTCAGATCGAGCAGCGCATGTTTGAACTTCGGCAGATAGGGCAGCAGCGATTCCCTCACATCCGCCGATAGGTCGAACAGATCCTCAAAATCCTGAGAAATCTTCCATGTCCCCGGGCCTTGGAAAAACACGAACGGCAGCACCGCCGGGAGCGGCAGGCCGTGGCTCTCGTAGTGCTCCGTGAGAATTTCCACGATATACGCCAGCAGCCGGAGAGGCATGACCGGATCCGGCGTGCTCTGGTGCTCGAAGAGCAGGTAGAGCAGCGACTCCCGCCCTCCGATACGGACGGAGAAAAGGAGATCCGAATGGGCCTGCCGCAGGCTCGATTTCACGAAGGATCCTGGCAGCGGCACGAGCGTGCTCCAGTCGATCCGCTGGACGAGTCCGGGCGGAAGGTGCGATTTGAAAAAGGCTACGGCGTGCTCCGGCTGGGAGAAAACGGCCTTGAAAAATCCGTCGTGGGTATGCGTGGCGTTGTCAGCAAGTTCATCGGGATTTTCCACGGTCCGATGACTAGGAACCCATCCCCCGCGGCGCAAGCATATTGGAAATCGTCGATTCGCTACTCCAGCAAGTCGCGGTACTCCCCATGCCGCTGGATATACGAGGAAGCGTAGCTGCAGATCGGCCGGACTTTCCAGCCGTTCTCGCGCGCCAGCTCCAGCACGCCGATCATCAGCCGCCCCGCCGCGCCTTTCCCGCGCAGGTCGGGATCTGTCTCGATGTGCGGCAGGATTAAGACACCTCCCTCCAATCGGTAGTCGGCGAACGCCAGTTTCTTGTCTTCGACCAGCTCGTAACGGCTTGCGGCCGGATTGTCGGTAATCTTTCCCATTGCCAGCCATCGGCGGGGTAGTATCTCCCGTCAAATCCGGGCGGGAATTGGTTTACGAAGTTGACACTCGGGAGAGACAGGGGAAAGCTGCCCGCATGCATACCGACAACGCATCCACCGACAATTGGAGCGAAAGCTCCATGTTGAACGAGGCCGCCGCGGTCTATCCCGCCAGCCTCACTTCCATGCTCGGGGAAATCTTCGAGCGCTACGAACCCGTAAAAGGCGTGCGCTACCTGACCGCTGCGGTGGAGCGCCAGCTTGCCAAGAAAAAGAAAACCCAAACGCCCTACGCGGCCGCCCTCATGCGCGGCCTCGCGGCGCGGGAGGAACTCAAGCTCGCGGAGGGCGGCAGCTACTCGTCCGAGGAGACCCGGAAAATACTCGGGATTTCCAAGACCGCCGTGCTCAAGCGCTACGACAAGGGCCAGCTTGTCGGATGGCGCGAGGCCTCCCAAAGCGCGGTGCGTTTCCCGGTCTGGCAATTTAAGGATGGTGACGTTTTGCCCGGACTGCCCGAGGTGCTGGAGGTATTCGCCAAGGACGATGTCGTGGACGATTGGACGCGCATTCTTTTCTTCCTCAGCGTCCGCCACAGCTTGGACAAGCGTCGGCCGCTGGACCTTTTGCGGGACGGTGAAATCCAGCGGATTTGCGATCTGGCCGAGGCCGAAATCGAGTGATCTTCCCGCCCTATGGCCGATTCCCGACCGATTCGGCTGCCGAGAGCGAGTTTCGCCGCCTTGCCCTTGCCGACCACCGACCTGCCCTCCCGGCAATTCCAACGACTGCACGGCGCGAAACGCCGGGCGGCTGATTTCCGGCTGAACCCTTCCCACCGCTTTTCCCACCCGAATGCTCCGGGCGGGTTGCTCTACTTGGGAGAGGATTTCGATACCTGCGTCTGGGAATGCTTCGGTGACAAAATCCTCGAAGACGGGGCTGGGATCGCCCGCAGTACATGGAATCTGCGCATGCTTTCCCGCATCGTCATTCAAGCGCCGCTGCAAATCTGTGACCTCACCGATCTGAACGTCCGCCGCGAACTGGGCCTCGACATGAGCGCTCTCGGCCACACGAATTTCGATATTCCCCACGCTTGGGGCTTGGCAATCCAGACGCACCCGCAGCAGCCGGACGGCCTGCGCTACTCCAGCCGGTTCACCAGCCGGCCGTGCCTCGCGCTGTTCGAGCGGCCGGGAATCGCCGCGAAGCTCGTCGTGGAAGCGCTGGGTTTGCTGCCGGACCTTGACGAAAGCGGCGGGTTTCTCGACACCCACCGCATCGCGCTCGTCTGAATCCTTATGTTGAAATCCTGCATTCTCGCCGCCCGGCCAAAGACGCTGCCGGCCGCCATCGTTCCCGTCTGGGTCGGGTGTGTCCTTGCTTGGAAGCTCACCGGCGCGTTCGATCTCACCCTCGCGCTCTGCACGCTCGGCGGCGCGATCTTCATCCAGATCGCCACGAACTTCTTCAACGACGCCATCGATTTCCATAAAGGCGCCGATACCGCCGCCCGCCTCGGCCCGCGCCGCGTTACCGCCACCGGCCTCATGTCGCGCGGCACCGTCATGCGCCTGGCCGCCGTATTTCTCGCACTCGCGGCGGCTTGCGGAGCCGTGCTTTTCCTCGCCCGTGGCTGGCCGATCCTCGCAATCGGCATCCCCTCGATGTTTCTCGCTTACGGCTACACCGGCGGACCGTTCCCCCTCGCCTACCGCGGCATGGGGGAAATCTTTGTAATCCTTTTCTTCGGCTTCGTGGCGGTGATGGGCACGGTTTTCGTGCAGACCGGCGCGTGGCCGCGCGAGGCGGCGTTGCTCGGATTGCAAATCGGCCTGCTCTCCGCGGTGCTGATTTCCATCAACAACCTGCGCGACCGCGAGGAGGACGCCACCACCGGCAAGCGCACGCTGGCCGTGCGCTTCGGCCCGAAAGTCGCGATCGCCGTAATCTGGCTGGAGGTGAAAATCGCGGTGTTCATCGGGCTGTTATGGATCTTCTCGGGGCTGCCGCCGCTGGCCATCGCCGGGGCGCCCTGTTATCTCCTTGGGCTGCGAATCCTGTGGGGTGTCATGACCATTCCGCCCGGCCCGGAGTATAACAAACTGCTGGCGCTCGGCGGCGTGCAGCTCATTTTTTTCGCCGCGGCATTCCATATCGCCGCCGTG
Source organism: Verrucomicrobiales bacterium (assembly GCA_038235225.1). GTDB lineage: Bacteria > Verrucomicrobiota > Verrucomicrobiia > Verrucomicrobiales > Akkermansiaceae > Luteolibacter. The sequence goes on along the minus strand of JBBSUD010000038.1, from coordinate 16,521 downwards.
CTTGCCCATTGACCCATGCATTTCATCGAGAGCAAACCATTGATCTCCCGCTATCGTCTCAAAGCGCGCGGCTTTTTAAATTCTTTATCGAAACGCCGCGAATTCGAAGGCGCGCTCATCAACATCGATGGCGGCTTCGGCTGCATCCACCCATGGCCCGAACTTGGCGATCCGCCGCTGGCGAAATGTCTGGAAGACCTCGCCGGACCGCGTCGCCGGGCGATCGTGCGGCGGGCGGTGCGCCTTGCGGAAATGGACCGGGTGGCGCGCGAGTTCGAGAATTCGCTCTTCGAGGAAATGGAAATCCCGAAAAGCCACGCCACCATCGCGACGGCGGATTTCAAAACTCTCGAGGAAGCCATCGCCGCGGGGTTTGCAGTCGTTAAGTTGAAAATGGGTCGCGATTTACCCAAGGAATCCATCTTTCTCGAAGAGGCCGCAGCCGAGTTTCCCAATCTGAAATGGCGGTTGGACTTCAATGAAGTCCCCACGCCGGAAGAAGCGGCGGAGTTTCTAACCGGCCTCAGCCAGCGGGTGCGGAACGCCATCGATTTCGTGGAAGACCCCTGCCCGTATTCGGAAATATCCTGGAAGGAAATCCGCGGCAAAACCCGGCTGCGCCTTGCCGTGGATCGCGAATCCGCGCCGCTGAGCACCGCGGCGCAGGTTATGATCATCAAACCCGCGCTCGACGAACCGTTCCTGCTCGGTGAAGCGGCCTTGCAGAACCAACAGCGAGTCGTCCTCACGAGTTATATGGACCATCCCGTCGGGCAGGCGTTCGCCGCGTGGGAGGCGGCGCGGCTGGAGTTACAATTTCCCGGCTTGGGCGATGTCTGCGGATTGCAAACCCATCATTTGTTCGAGCCGGACGAGTTTACGGAAACGCTTGGCCCATGGTCGCCCGAGTTCCGCGCGCCGGAGGGATTCGGCATCGGCTTCGGGGATCTGTTGGAGGCGCTGCCATGGACCCGCTTGTACTAACAACCGATGCGTTCTGGCACGATCCCGCGCCAATCATCGCCGGCGATCGCGAGCTTGCGGGTCATGTTCTGTTCGAGACTTCGGGCAGTTCTGGCACGCCGAAATCGGTGGCATTGTCGAAATCCGCACTGCTCGCCTCCGCCGCCGCGGTGAACCGGCACTTGCAGGTTTCCCCGAACTCCCGCTGGGGCCTGGCATTGCCCGCCCATCACGTCGGCGGCTTCGGCGTGGCGGCGCGGTGCTACCAGAGCGGCGCGAAACTTTGCATCTACCAAGGCAAATGGAATGCAACCCGTTTTCGCGATTGGCTGCACGATCAAAATGTCACCCATACTTCGCTCGTACCGGCCCAGGTGCATGATCTGGTGGCATTGAATCTCCCCTCCCCGCCGTCGCTCATCGCCATCGTCGTGGGCGGCGGTCGCTTGGAAAGCGGGTTGGGCCGGCGCGCCCGCGATCTCGGCTGGCCGGTGCTTGCGAGTTATGGAATGACCGAGGCAGGTTCCCAGATCGCAACCCAATCGCTTGCGGAACTCGCCCAGCCATACAACCCCGCGCCGATTCTCCTGCTGCCCATTTGGGACGCGCGGACCACGCCGGATTCGCGCTTGGAAATCTCCGGTCCCGCGCTGTTTTCCGGGTATGTCATCGCTGGGAAATATCATCCCCGCGAATCCGAATGGCATCTCACGGAGGACCGGGTGGAACTCGAAGGTGGATATCTAACGCCGCTCGGCCGGGCGGATACTTTTGTAAAGATTCTGGGAGAACTGGCGGACACCGCCGCGATCGAGCGCGAGCTGATGGAATGCTGCGGGCGGCTCGGTTCGAATTTCGCCGTGATCGCCTTTCCTCACGAGCGCTCCGAGCACTCGCTCGTCCCGGTTTTCGAAAGCTCCGTGGAACCGGCGACCGCGATCGCCGCCATTGAAGCTTACAACTCCCGCTGCCCCGGCTTCCGCCGCCTCGGTGCTGCCGTATTCGTCCCCCGTTTCCCCCGCAGCGAGCTGGGGAAAATCCGGCGGGGCGAGCTGTTTGAGTTGTTGCAGTCCGGCGCGCGCTGAGGAATGGCGGGATTTCTCCTGCAAAATCCACGGAGCGCCCTGGGTAATGGCCGCCCTATGAAACGCTTCCTGATCCTGATCGCCGCGGCGCTCTGCATTCACGCCCGCGCCGCGGACCGGCCCAACATCCTGTGGATCGTCACCGAGGACAATGCATGGAACTGGCTTGGCTGCTACGGAAACAAGGATGCCGTGACGCCGCAGCTCGACGCGCTGGCGAAGGAAAGCCTGCGCTACACCCACGCTTATTCGAACGCGCCGGTTTGCGCCGTGGCCCGCTCGACAATTTTGAATGGCGCTTATGCGGTAACTCAGGGCACGCAGCACATGCGCAGCCGCCATCCGATTCCGGAAATCTACAAACCGTATGTCAGCTATTTCCGCGAACTCGGCTACTACTGCACCAATAACTCGAAGACTGATTACAACTTCGAAGGCAACGACAAGAAGCTGTGGAACGCCTGCTCGGGTAAGGCGACCTACAAGAACCGCCCCGACGGCAAGCCGTTTCTGGCAGTATTCAATTTGGGGGTTTCCCACGAAAGCTCGCTGTTTCCCAAAGTCGTCGCCGCCAACCGGCGGAAAGGCATCATCCCGGAGACGACGCGGATGGCACCTGGGGAAATCATGCTGCCGCCCTATCTGCCGGACCTGCCGGAAATCCGCAGCGACATCGCGATCTATCAGGATGTCATCACCGCGATGGACGCACAGGTCGGCAAGGCGCTGGACGACTTGAAGCAAGCCGGACTCGCGGACGACACCATCGTCTTTTATTATGGCGACCACGGCGGCATCATTCCGCGCGGGAAGCGCTATCTGGAAGACACCGGCGTCCGCGTGCCGCTGCTGGTCCGCATCCCCGAGAAATGGCGGACGCTGGCTCCGGCACTGGCGGGCGCAACCGTGGACGAGGTCGTTTCCTTCGTGGATTTCGCGCCGACGCTGCTATCACTGGCCGGTTTGGAAAAGCCCCCGCAAATGCAGGGCCGGGCGTTTCTCGGCGAGAAGCGCGCCGCTCCTCCCGCAGACAACATCGCTTTTCTCTATGCCGACCGATTCGATGAAATCTATGGCATGCGGCGCGGCATTACCGACGGGCGTTGGAAATACATCCGCTGCTTCACCCCGCATCTGCCGGCTGCGCCCTATAGTTACTATCAATTCGAGCAACCCGGCTGGGCGGCGTGGCGGAAGGCATGGGAGGACGGCAAGTTGAAATCGCCATACAATGCGATCTGGGAGACGCCGCAGCCGGTCGAGCGTCTTTTCGATACCTCGGCCGATCCGATGGAAGTTGCCAATCTCGCCGCCGATCCGGCCCATGCGGAGCGGCTTGAGGCGATGCGCGCCCGGCTGAAATCCAAAATGATCGATGCAGCCGATACCGGCATCGTGCCGGAGCCGATGTTCGCCACGCTGGCCCCGGACCGGCCGATCGCCAGCTATGTGGCGACGCGAAAGGCCGATTTCCCGGAACTCGTTTCGCTGGCGTTCCTCGCATCTTCCGGGAACAAGGAGAACCTGCCGGAATTGATTTCCAAGTTCTCGTCCGAAGACCCGCTCACCCGTTACTGGGCGGCGCAGGGTTGCCTGATTCTCGGAAAATCTGCCGCTCCCGCCACTGACGGGCTGATTGCATTGCTGGACGATCCGCAAGCCGCGGTGCGTGTTGCCGCGGCCCACGCCTTGGCGGTTATGGAAAATCCGCGGGGCAAGGCGGCGTTGCTGGCCGAGCTGGAAAAATCCGGCAGCGAATACGATCAGCAAACCGTCACCAACGCTTTGACCCGCATCGGCGCGATCGATGAGATTCCCGATTCCTGGGTGAAGCGCACCCGGCGCGACAAAAATGCCGGGGCCTATCTCAAGCGGCTGGCGGAACGGCTGGCGAAGGAGCGCAAATGAATTCCGGCCGCTGCGGATCAGACGAAATTTACGATCCGGCGGCGAGTTTTCGGTAGTCCGCGTAGATTTCCCGGCTAGCGGAGGCGGTTGCAGGGTCTGGATGGAAAATCCGGGTGGAAATGCCGCTGGTCATCGCGCGGATGGCGGCGGGTGCACCATCGAACGCGCCGGCGGCGAGTGCGCCGAGAATCGCGGCGCCGAGAGCGGGGCCTTGGGTATTCGATGGCACCGAAATCGATTCGCCGAGGATGTCGGCATAGACTTGGACGAGGAAAGGATCGTGGTGGGGCAGTCCGCCGGTTGCGACGAATTGGCGAACGGGGACGCCGGCATCGCGGAGGATTTCCACGATCCAGCGGACGCCACAGGCGGTGGCCTCGATGAGGGCGCGGTGCAGGTGGGCGGGGCCGTGATGGAGGGACAATCCTGTGAACGCGCCGGTGAGGTTCGCGTTCATGAGCGGGGTGCGGCAGCCGTTGAACCAGTCGAGGCAGCGGACGCCATCGGCACCGGGCGGGAGGGCGGCGGCTTGGGCGGAGATTTGTTGGAAATCGGTTTGGTCGGTGAGGCGGCGGAGCCAGTCGAACGCGTCGCCGACGGCAGTCTGGCCGGTTTCGTAGCCGAAATAGCCGGGCAGAATGCCGTCCCGGACGATGCCGGCCACGCCGGGAACCTCGGCGGAGATCGCGCTGTTGAGCATGTGGCACGAGCTGGTGCCCATGACCATGACGAGGGTATCCGGCTCGGCGGCGGCGGACCCGGGGACGCCGGCGTGGGCGTCGATGATGGCGGCGCTGACCGGAATCCCGGCTGCCAGGCCGAGCTTTGCTGCCATTTCCTCAGTCAGATTTCCGGCGGAGCGGCCGGGGGCGACAAATCGGCCGGGAAGCTTGCGGGCCGCGATTTCCGGCAATCCGGGATGGACGGCGGCGAGGTAGGCGTCCGACGGATAGCCGGATTGGGCGGACCAAAGACCTTTGTAGCCGGCTTGGCAGGTCGAGCGCGGAAGATTTTCCGCATCGCCGCCCACGAGTTGCCAAACGAACCAATCGCCCGCTTCGAGCCAGACTTCGGCGGCCGCGGCGACGGCGGGCGCGGTTTCGAGAGTTTCGAGGATTTTGGGAAACAACCATTCCTCGCCGATGATGCCGCCGTAGCGGGCGAGAAACGGCTCGTCGCGCTCGCGGGCGAGACGGGTCATGCGCTCGGCCTGTTCGCTGGCGCCGTGGTGTTTCCAGAGTTTCGGCCATGCTTGGGAACGGCCGCGGAAATCGTCACCCAGACAGAGCGGCGTACCGTCGCGGCGGGTTGGCAGCATGGTGCAACTGGTGAAATCCACGCCGATGCCGACAATGTCCACCACGCCAGCCTCGGCCAGTGCGGCGCGGGTGGCGGCGGCGGCGGATTCCAGCCAATCGTCCGGATGCTGGTGAGCATGGCTGGGCGGGAGCTTTTCCGAGGATCCCGGCAACGCGCCGGTGATCTGCCCGTGGGCGTACGCGTGGCTGGCAAGCGCGTGTTGGCGACCATCCATGCCGACGACAATGCAGCGCACCGATTCGGTGCCGAAATCGAGTCCGAGCGAGGCTTTCATTGCGGAAGAATTCACAAAAAAAGGGGCCGGCGGAGCGAAATCCGCGGCCCCTTCCGAATTTTCAAAGTTACCGGCGACGGCGCACGAGAAGCAGTCCGCCCAGACCAAGGAGCGCAAGGCTCGAAGGCTCGGGGACGGAATAGACGTCGAAGATTTTCACATCGGCAATGGTAGCATCGAGGTCGCCGCTACTGTTGCGTGCGCGGCCGATCATCCATGATGTCAAGGTATCGAAAGTGCCGTTTGTGGTTGTCACCCCGGAAGTGATTACGCCACCATCGACAACCAGATCGAAGCGCGTGCCTTCGCGGGCGACGCCGATCTGATGATACTGTCCATCGAAGATGTTAATTCCACCGGGGACCGTCGAATTCACCGGCACACTAAATGCGTTTCCATCCGAAAGGCCGTCATTGTTCGTATCGAAAGCACCGCCATCCAGGAAGAAACCCAACTGACCGCTTTGAATATAGAGGTTGGAGCGTCTTAACTGCCCGGTGTTGTTGGAGAAGAGATGGCCTTGGACGGTTTGCTGGTTGGTGGTGGCAACTTGGAGGAACAGCGAGAAATCGCCTACGGTGGGAATGGCGTCGTTGCTGTTGGTAAAGACGCCGGAGATGCCGGTTGACTCGGTAAAGTTATAGGCGGTTCCAAATCCCGGTGGGCCTGCGACACCGATCACTCCGGCAGCGGCCAGGTCGGTGCCTGGAGCGTAGCCGAAGAGCCGACCGGCGGTAGAGTTGCCGGTGGAGTCCACCACCGTGCCAGGGGAGTTCGAGATGTTGTCGGGCAGCGTCGTTTCATCGAGTGCCCAGTGGTGGATGAGAGCGGCGGACATGGTCGCGGGGCAAAGGGTGGCGAAGGCGAGGACGCCCAGCGACGCGGGGATGATTGCTTTGGATTTCATGGTTTGGTTTTCGTGGAGTGAGAGATTATTTGAGGCGGACACGGAAGAACGCGCGGTCGAGCGGGGTTGTTTCGAGGTATTCGCCGGATTGGCCGGCGGGTGTGACGGTGGTCTGGAATTCCCATGAGCTGGGCAGCAGGTTCGTGCTGCGATCGATATCGTAATCGCGTCCGGGGATGGAGCGCCAGACAACGCCGGGACCGGCGGTCGGCGATTTCATCGTGACGCCGGTGGTGTAATCCCGCCCGGCCGAAATGCTCCGGTCCGGGTCGAGCACCATGGCCTCGATTTCTCCGGCGCTGAGGGCAGTGTGGTGGATTTGGATTTCATCGAGCGAGCCGACGAACTTGGGATCGGGATTCCCGGCGACGGTCTGCGCGCCGAAACGAAGCGCGGTCGTGGCGGTCGCAATGACCGGGGCGACCCGGCGGCCTTCCTCCCGGCCATCGACGAAAAGCACCATGTCCCCGCCGGGGACGAGGGTGACGGCGAGGTGATGCCAGACGCCGTCATTGACGGAAGTGGTGGAGACGACGCGGTCGGCGCCGGTGGTGGCGACGAACGCGGCCTTGCCCGCAGGCGAGTTGAGCGTGAAGGCATACCCGAGGTAACCGCCGGTCTGGAGCTTCGAGAGGGGCACGCGGTAGGCCGTGTCGCCGGGGGCCGTCTTCACCCAGAACGCGATGGTGAACGGCGTGCGGGTGAGGGGGAATTCATTGCCGAGATCAACATGCTGGCCGAGCGCGAATTGCAGCGCGTTGCCACGCGGGCCATTCGCCACGGAGACGGGCGGCGGGGATGATGGAAGACCGTGGAAGGTATAGTTCTCATCCGCGATGACGGTGCCGTCGCCGGTCGATTCGAAGCGCCATTCGCCGACGGCGCCGGGGGCCGGCGGGACGACGAGGAGGGTGCCGTTGAAGTTCGTCTGCGGGACTTGGTATTCCTCCCCGGCGGCGAAATCCCGGTAGTAGAAGTAAATGCGGGTCTTGCCGGTGTCCGAGTAATACATTGACGTCCCGGTGGCCGTCCATCCGGTGAGCGCGGGGGCGGGTGCGAGGAGCGACGCGGCGATGTAAATCCGGCCGGCTTCGATGGCGCGGATTTTCATGTCCGCCTTCACCCCGCCGCCGACGCGGGTGATGAGCGATTCTGCGAACTCCGCGGGCACTTCGCCCCAGGTGTAAACGCGGTTTGGGTAAGCCACGCGGCCGTTCTCAAGCAGTCCGGGCTGGAAGGCGTTCCCGGTGGCGGTAACGCCGGGGAACTTCCACTCCACGCCGCCGGTTGCCACGGAATCAGCCATCGTCAGGGTGCGGAAATTCTCGAAACGGTGGAAGGTGAGGAAATTCGCATTGTGGTAATCCGCCCCATCCCACGAGGTGCGGGACACGGCGATCAGGTCGTTGCCGTCGAACTGCCAGTCGAGGTATTGGAAGGCGTGCTTGGCGGTGTCCGGATGATAGAGCAGGTAGGCGCGGGTGTCCCAGTGAACGAGGTCCGCGGAATGGACGAGGGCGACGGTGTTGCGAATCACTCCGGGAACGGCGGTGGACCAGGCGGGAAGGACCGGATTGACCAAAGACCAGTAATCGCCGGTGACGGAATCGCGGCGAATGCTGAATTTCTTGGCACCACCGGGGAAATCGATGAAGCCGGAAAGGTCCGCGGCGTTCTGACCGGGCAAGCCGAGCGGATTGAACGTGCCGGCGGCTCCGGCCGTGCCGAAGTCGATGATGGCGGCCCGTTCGGATTTCCCGGCGTCCATATCGGCGCGGAGGATATCGACGAGACGGCCGTCGGGGGTTTCCACGACGTTGCCCTCGAGCCAGCCATTGAAATCGCCGCCGAGCCAGGTGTTGGAGGAGGTCACGGGACTGGTGGTAATCCAGTTGGCGGCCACCAGCAGGTCATCGCCGAGGGCGGCGGACATGAGGAACGCCCGGAAATGGCGGGGCCAGCCATTGCCGGCGCCGATGTCCTCGAAGGCGCGCCAAATGCGGCCGTCGTGGATCACCATGGGCATCGGTGCGGTGTGATACTGGCCGCTGCGGATCAGGCCGGTGCTTGCGCTGGCCGGCGAAGTCCAGGTGAGGCCGGAATCGTTCGAGCGGCGGATGACGAGACTTCCATACTCGCCGGAGGTTCCCATGCAGTAGAGCGCGCCGGCGTGGACGAAAAGATTCGACCAGTAAGCGGGAAATTCGGCACGGAGCGACCAAGTGACGCCCTGATCCGTGGACCGGTAAACCGCGGTCTTCTGCTGTGCGCCGCCGCCAAAGAGATCATGGCTGGCGACATAGGAGCCGTCCGGCAGGATGACGATGGAGGGCGAACCGACGAACTGGGTGGCCGGGTTGGGCGATTTCGCGACGATCGTGCCGGGGATTGAAACGTAGGGATCCGCGGGTGTGGCCAAGAGAAAAGCAGTCGTGCCGAGCACGGCGGCGATGGCCGCGGCGCGGATTTTCCAGAAAATGGGCAGAAACATCGTGATGGGTTAAAGCGGGTGGGATTTGCAGAAAAACCGGCCCCGCGTCGCCGCGGGGCCGGTGGAATGAACGGATTCTTAGGGCTTGAACTGGACCCGGTAGAAACGGCGCGGTCCGGAAGCGGCAGGGACGGTGAATGAGGCGGTCGTCATGGATGGCTGGCCGGTGACAGTCGCCTCCACGGTGGAGAAATCCACCAAGTCCGTGCTGGAGCGGACCTCGAAGACCACGCCAGGTTGGCTCGGCCACGTCAGCGTGATTCCAGTCGCAGGAGTGCCGCTGGTAGTGACAGCGAAACGCGAGGTGCCATCTTTCGGATTCAGACCGAGCGCGAATTCCACTTCATTGCGGGTGCCATCTCCGTCGAAATCGCCGGTGCGGCTGCCGTTCGGGCTGTTCGGATCGAGGCCGTTGGCGGTAGCGAAGGCGATGTAGGGATCGCCGCCGCCGGAAGAGGTGAAGATCGTCAGATCGTTGCCACGGTCGGGCAGGGCGTTCACAACGACCGTGAACGGATAGGGCGAAGTGACTTGGTGGCGGAGGATTTGCCCGACTGTGCCACCAGGACCCGAGCCGAAAGTGATCGAGTAGGTATCACCATTCAGATCGATCACGTTCAGAATCACCGGCGTCCCGCCAATTGCCCGCGAGGCGGAGACCACGGGCGGCACCCCGTTGGGATCCACCAGCACCAAGGAGTTGACCCCCACCGAATTGCCCGCGGCGAGAAGCCCGTCTTCCTCCAGAGCCAGGCCTTGGGCGCCCGCGACATTGCTCAGAAGCGAAACAAATCCGCCGGCGGAGTTGAAATGATAGATCGCGTTCGCGTTCCGCGCGGAGACGTAAAGGTCGTTGCCGATAAACTGCAAATCACGGGCGTTGTTCAGCGCCCAGTCGTCCGGGGCGGTGCCGCCGGTGCGGGCGATGAAATTCTGGAAACCCGTGCCGTCCTTGTTGACCCTGAAGACCCCCTCGCCGGCCGGACTCCCGAATGCGGTGGAGAAGTAGATTTTCCCATCGGGACCGACGCGGATGCCTTGGGGATTGCTGGCAATCCAACCTGCCGCGACCGCGGCGCCGGTATTTCTGGTAGCGAGGGTCGTTACGGCCCCGGAGGCCGGGTCAACGCGGATGATTCTCGGCGCGGTTTCCAACGTCGCGGCGTAGAGAAATCCGTCCGAGCTGCTGGTGACGCCGTAAACGCCGCCGGTGATTGGTGCGATCCGCCTCACGTAGGTCCAAACCCGGTCGGTCACGGAGAATTCCTCGATGCCGAGATTGTCCGAGACCGCCACGCGGGTAGTCGCATGAACGTTGTCCGGCGTGCTGGCCTTGCGGGTTGGCAGCGAGTTCGCCAGAAATTCGGCGCCGTTGGTGAAGCCGTCCGCATCGAAGTCGCCAGCGGCGGTTTCGGCGAGGCTGAAGAAGTATTTGTACTCGTAGCCGTCTGGCAGCGTGTCCCCATCGGAGTTCGGCTGAGAGTTGGGATCCTTCGAGCTGCTGGAGCCGGTGAAAGCCGTCGTGCCGGAGACCGAACCATTCGCGTTTCTCGCGATCAAGATGCCCGCCGTAGCTTCGAACTCCTCGCTGTTTAGCGATCCGTCTCCATCGAAATCGCCGGATCCGGTTTGTTCGAGGCTGCCGAAATTCAGGTATTCATAGCCGTCGTCGAGTCCGTCGTTGTCGCTGTCTCCCGTAGGAAAGCTGCTGGCCAAGGTGGGATCCGTCCCGGCGGCGAATTCAATGCGGTTGTTGAATCCATCGCTATCCGGGTCGTTGTCGCCATTTTGGGATAGGTTGCCGAAATACTGGATCTCCCAAGAGTCCGCCAGCCCATCCATATCGGTGTCTTCATTCTCGGCCGCCGCGGCAGCCATTTGCGCGTCGGTCAGTGCCGTATCGTAGAATCGGACCGCGTCGATGCGGCCGTTGAATTGGAACTGCGACGCATTCGGGCGCTCGCCGATGCCGATCGGCGTGCTTGCCAGCGGCTCCGTGCTTGAGCCGATGTCCATGCCAACGCCGTTGAGATAGAGACGGGTAACGCCGGTGTCATCACGAGTGATTCCCACGTGAACCCACTCACCCGCGACATTTGCGATCGGCGTTGAAAACACCTGATATCCCGCGCCACCGCTGTGAAACCAAAAGAGCCGCGGATCGATCCCAGGACCGGGATTGTCATTGTCGTTCAGACCGATGCTCCATCGACCGGTGCCTCCCGTGTTCCCGGAAATGATGTGCATCTGCTGTCCATTGCCCAGCGGTGCGGCGCGATTGTAAAAGGCCGGCATCGAGAAGGCCGTGCCGGGGACCCCTTCAACAGGTAGCTGCACACGCGATGAAGCGCCTGCCGCCGTGGCGGGGAACTGAAAGGATTTACCCAGCCGGCCCGGCTGGTTGAGGGTCACGCCGCTGCCGATGTCGCCGTTCTGCGTGCCGACGGAATCCAAGGCGACGGTGCCCGAGGTTTCGTCGAACTTATACTGGTGAACCAGTGTGGCTTCCAGCGGAGTCGCCAGCGGGGCCGTGGCGGCCAGGAAAAGGAGGATTCTCGTTACGGGTTTCATGATGGGAATTTTCGGAGGTTGAAAGGGAGCCTGCGGCCGGAGGAGCTGGTGTCAAATATATTCGTGTGCATGATCCGACGCGGCGAAACATTCCAAACATATCCGGCTATAATTTCCCATTGACGATAGCCCCGCCGATGGGGAGCCTCACGAAAACACTTGATGCGATGAAAGCGACCCTGTCCCCTGCCCCTCCCGCCCCGGCGCGCGAAATGCGCTCGCTTGGCCAAAAGCTCGATCGAGGTCCGAAGGCCTTCGGCTGGCTGCGGCGTTCGGACGATGAGGCGGGCGATTTCCCGGCGCTGCGGCAGCGGCTGGAAACGGATGGCTATCTGTATTTACCGGGATTCCATACCGCGGAATCAGTGGCGGCGGCGCGCGAGAGCGTGCTCGGCCAGCTCGATCAAATGGGCTTCCTCAAACCGGGCGCGGCAGTGGCGGAGGGCCGCTTCGACCCGGGAAATCCCCCGCCCTCGCTGGCGCGGACGCATCCGCTCAACCAGCGGGACCCGGCAATGCTGGAACTGCTATTCGGCCGCCGGACGATGGAGTTCTACTCCGGGTTCTTCGGCGGCGAGGCGGCACATTTCGATTTTACCTGGTTCCGCACCAAAGGCACCGGCCCGGGGAGCGACATCCACTGCGACATCGTTTACATGGGCCGCGGCACCCGCAACCTGCTGACGATGTGGACTCCGCTAGGCGAAATTGATCCGATGATGGGCGGCCTCTCAATCTTGGAAAACTCCCACCGGAAATCCGAATTGCTCAAAGGCTATCTGGACCGGGACGTGGACCGCATCTGCACGAATCGCGAAGGGGAAACCGGCTGGAACGGCTCGCTTTCCCGCAATCCGGAGGCGATGCGCCAGCGCTTCGCCAGCCGATGGCTGACCGCGCCGAAGTTTGAAATGGGCGACGCGCTGATCTTCGGCATGGCGATGGTCCACGGAAGCTTGGACAACCAGACCGACCGCATCCGCCTCTCGGTGGACACGCGCTACCAACTCGCCAGCGAACCGATCGACCCGCGATGGGTCGGCGAAGAGGTGATGGGCCACGGTCCGGCGGCGAAGCTGGCGACGATCTGCTGAGCGGCTCAGAGCCCCCGCTCTTCCATCTCGTCGAGGTGGGCGAAGGTGAATTCCAGCGACGCCTGGATATGCAGGCGCATCGCCTCCGCCGCCGCCGGTCCATCGCGATTTTCCAAGGCCGACAAAATCGCCGCGTGCTGCGAACAGGCGCGGGACAGCCGCGGCGTGTCATGTGGGCCGCGGAAAACGTAGAGAATCCGCGCCTGGATGTGGCTTTGCCGGACGGTATTGGCCAGCTCGGGATTCCGGCAGGCGGAGAGGATCGTCTGGTGGAAGGCAAGATCCGCATCGAGAAAATCATGCAAAGCGGGGGTTTCCAGATGGCTTTCGCCGCGATCGAGCACGCCTTGGTGGAGACGGATCATCGTGTCGAGATGCCGGTGCATCAGGTCGAGATGGCGCTGCGAATGGCGTTCCGCGGCCTTGGCCGCGGCAAACGTTTCCACAGCCTCGCGCACTTCGTAGAAATGCACCGCGCTGCCGCGATCAAGCGAGCGCACCACCGCGCCCAGCCGCGGGATCAAGTCCACGAAGCCCTCGGTCGCGAGCCGGGCGACGGCCTCGCGGACGGGCGTGTTCGAGACGCCAAGGTCGGCGCAGAGCCGCTTGTAATCCAGCCGGCTCCCCGGGCTGATGCTGCCATTCAGCAATCGTTCGCGCAGCACCTGGTAAACTTGCTTGGGCAAGGGATCCTTCATTTCCTGCCGGAAGGCTGGCGGACGCCACGCCAGCACCGCAAGCAGCAAGCGGCCGATCGCACCCGGGCAAAATCTCAGGTGCGCGAAGCGCGGGACGCGGCCACCGCTGCGCACAACTCCTCGAGCGCGGCGGCGAAGGTGCGGGTGGAATCGCCGCGAAATCCGCCTAGCGAATGGTCAAACGCAGCCAGCCGCGCCGATTTCAGGGAATCCTCGCCAAGCGCGTCCGCCAAGGTTTCATCGAGATTCCCGGCAGCCTGTGTGAGCACCCAGGCGGCCTTGGCGGTGGGAAACCGGGAGCGAAATTCCGCCTCGCCGAGCGCGTGAGGGTCCGCCATGACGAGCGGCCGGCCGGTAGCGAGGAAATCGTTTGCCACCGAGGAAACGTCGGTGACCAGCACATCGGCGGCGGCCAGCAGGGGCAGGATTTCCTCATTGCCGCCAGCGACGGCATGGCCGCCGCGCTCCCGCAGCATTGCCTCGATCCGCCGGGCCGCTGCGGCGGCCGCGGGCCGATGCTTGCCGGTGAAGGGATGCGGCTTGAAGACGATTTTCCAATCCGGATGCCGCTCCAGCAGCGCGGAAATCAGGGCGATCCCGGTCGTTTCCAACGAGCAGTAGTTCTCGCGCGGATTCCAGCCCTCCCAAGTCGGCGCGTAGAGCAAGGTCCGCGGGCCCGGTGTGCGTTCCGCCAGGCAGTCGACCTGCGGGCGGCCAACGATGACGAAGCGGTCCGCCGGGATTTCGAAAAACGCGGCGGCAAGACGGTCGATCGCCTGGCGACCGGCGACAAAGAGGCGGCTGTAAACGGTGAGGAAATAGCTGGCGTTCACCGACTTGTCGGATTCGCCGTGATTGATGAAGACATGCTCGGCGGGCTGGTGCCAGCGCAGCATGTTGATGTTCGAGGTGCCGTTGGCGGCGTAGAGCACGACTTTGGCCGATTCCGGCAGGAGCCGGTAAAGGTGGTGGACATGGCGAATAAAAATTGTCGGCAGCGCGGTCGGCGGGATGTCCGCGAGGTAGCCGGTTTCGCGGAAAACGACGAGGGTGACCGGCGGGACGCGCTCCAGCACCGGCGCCCACATCCGGTATTGGTAAAGCGAATCCGGCGGGCCGCTGTGATAGAACAGCAGGTCGGGCGCGATTTCCACCAACCGCCCGGCGACTTCCTCCAAATGGGATTTCCGGAGGCGGGCGACCGCGGGCGAGCGGAGAAATCGCAGGGAAATCCCAATCGTCAGGGAAGCCGCGACGATGCCGGAAAGAGCGAGCGACAGGCTGGCCGTGCTAACCACCGCGCCGATGCAAAACCACTCGGCCAGCGGGCTCGCCAGGATTTGCGGTCGCAGCAGCGCCAGAAACCCCGAATCCAGCTCGCGGCGGGTGGCTGGATAGACGATTTCGCACATCCGCCGCTGCTGGAGGAAAAGCCCGGCCAGCGGCAACGGCGCGATCAGGAAGGCTAGCGGAGCCAGCAATACGGCGATCCCGGCAGGAAATCGATTTCCCGCGAGCGCCGTCAGCATCGCCAACCGCAGAACCTGGGTGGCGGCCGAAAAGACGACCGCCGCGCGCTGCGGATTTCCCGCGCCGGCGCAGAGCCGCAGGTGCCGCCAAAAGGACAATCGCTCGCAGGCCGAGGAGACGAGCAGGACGCCGAGCACCGGCAGCGGTCCGTCCGCCATGATGGCGGCGGCCGCGCCAATCGGGATTCCGAAGGCGGCAATGCAGCGGAGGCGATCCTCCGCCAAGAAGCGCGCGAACTTGCGGATTTGCCCCATGGCGATGACCGGCGGGTCAGTTCAACGGCTGCCCGACGGGACGCTTCTGGAACTCCTCGTCGCGGAGTTTGCGCAGGTATTCGAGGTAGCGCCGCTCGGATTCGGGATCCGTCCCCGGCCGGACGGCGGAGTCCGCAACCGGCTGATCCTGGCCGTATTTTTTCCATGGGCCGTAGGGAACTTGGGATGCTTCGACGAAGCGCCAGTGGACTTTCTGGCCGGAGCGAATGCTTAGGTAATCACGGACGGAAGGTGAGATATCGATGCCGGCCTTGCCATTCTGCGTGGTCTTCGGTGGCTTGGTGCCGAAGACGAATTCCCAATCGTCGGTCACCCACGGGCCGCAGTCTTCCCACTGGGCGTAGCAACTGCGGCGGCCGTTGTAGATCTGCACCCAGCGGCCTTTGCAGACGGTTTTTCCCGGCGCCGGCTGCAATCGCGCGAACCAGGGAATCACCCGCGCCGCCTCGGGCTTGTGCCGACCGTAGCCAAGAACATCGTTGTACGGCAGCGCGATGTAAAACGGGTTCAGCTTGGGTGTGAATGACTTGGGGCGGAAATCGTTGTTGGCGAAGTCGGCGATGCGGTTGGTCGGATCGGGATCGTCGTAGCCGCCGAAATTCGCGGACCACTGCTGGTCCCAGGAAGATTTGCAGTTCGGCGTGGGATTCCGCGACGTCGGCAGCTCGCCAATCCAGAAAATCGTCGAGGTCACATAGAGCTTCCACGGATAGAGAATCCGGGACGCCGGACCCTGCGCGGCTCCCGCAAAGCTCACCTGCTGCCGAACCACCGGCGAAGAAGCTCGCTTCGATGGGGCCGCCACCTGCGGCGTCACGGTCTTCCTGGCGGTGCCCGCGTATGGCGAAGTCATGTCAGCACCCGCGACGCCCGCCCCGGCGATGAATACCGGAGCAAGGCGGGAAATCAGGAAGGACGCGGCGGGGAAACGGATCATGTCATGGGTTCCGGGCGGCCGCCTCGTGAAGCCACCCGGCCCCGTGTTGCCGGAATTTCGCCGGCACGGCAAGCCAAAGCTCACCGCCGGATTCAGGGCACGCTGACTTCCTCTTCGCTCGCGGCCGGCCGGGTGGAGACAAAATCGAGTTCTTCGACTCCGTCTTTCTTTACGACATTGACCGCGTCCCCGGTTTTCACGTCGCCGCGCAGCAATGCCTCGGCGAGCGGATCCTCCAAGTAGCGCTCGACGGCCCGGCGCATCGGACGCGCGCCATAGTCGGGATCGAAGCCCTTGGTGGCAAGGAGGTCGCGCGATTCGTCGGTGAGGGTCAGCGCGATTTCCTTTTCCTTGAGGCGCTTGACCAGCTTGCTCACTTCCAATTGGACGATGTGATTCAGCGCCGGCTTTTCGAGCATGTGGAAGACCACCAGGCTATCGAGGCGGTTCAGGAACTCGGGTTTGAAG
>JBBSUD010000037.1:0-41203 GCA_038235225.1 Verrucomicrobiales bacterium | reverse complement strand
CATTCTCCTAGCCTTCCTTCCCCGGACAGGTCGCCCTGCTCCGAGTTGGCTTCAGATGGTAGTCTCTTCATTTTCATGTCTGGATTTCCTACAGGGGACTTGCACCCCATTTACATCGCGCCCATGCTGGGCACACACAAGACGCTCCATCCAACGGCGGGTAACGCTCCAGTTTGAATTCGGGCTTCCATCCCCGCCGTGGATAAGCTAGACGTTAGGCAGGAAAAGAAGAGATGAGACCGAACAGGACAGACATTCTCAAGAACAAGCTGCATCAGCTTGAATCCGAGATAATCGCATCCGGCGCGAGTAAGCTTAAATTGCATCAACAGGTTGTGACCAAGGCGAATATGAGCTTTAGCGGAGGCGACGGACGAATCTACGTGCAACCTGCATCAGATGGATACGATATCTCGCTTTCAGGCAGATCGCTAGAGAAGCAGATGCTCAAGTTCATGACCGACTTGTGTGGCAGATCTCCCGACGGATTTAAGCAGACGAAGCCGGATAGACATCAACCTTTCTGGCGAGTATCGAATTTCGGTCTCGTCAGCCAAGCGGTGATTTGTTACTCAAAGACGCGCAAGTAGATCTATGCCTGATCCCAATCCAAATAAAACAAGAAGCTTAATCGGGTCCCGGGAAGTAATTAGCTCCCCAGTCCCACACCACCCTGCGTACGGCTCCGTAGAGGGCGGTTCCAATCAGACTCGGGCCTTGGGGTCCGAAGTGAAGAACGATCCAGATGGCTTTGACTCCGTGCCTCCGTCCAAGCGACCAGGCTTCGCGGGATTTTCAGTGCCGCTTTCGCGGCACCTGCGTTCATGTCCGGAACTCCTTGTTCCTCCAGCCAACGGTTGTTCAGCGCGAATCGCACAATCTCATTCCGGCTCATCCGCCAATAGCCCTCAACAGGGGACTTGCACCCCATTTACATCGCGCCCATGCTAGGCACAGACGAGGCGCGCCATGCAACGCCTACCAACCGCACTGTTCCAATGATCTGCCGTAGCTACAACACCAACCCGTGATTGACGCCCGCCCTCGCTGATGGGTGTGCATGCGCTCAAATATCCGGGCACAACAATTTGATATGAGAATACTCATCGGAGCCCTTCTGGCAGCAGTAATTTCCTGCATTACATTTGACGCGGTAGTTCGCCAGAGAATGGAGGCCCGCCCCCAACAAGCACAAGGACGACCCGGGCCCCATCCACTGATTGCAAATGCGGTCGCCCCCTCGTCGGCGGTCGCCGTATTCTCGCCAAAGGCGGTCAACCCACCACCAGTTCGCCCTCAGCGGCCAAGGTCGGGGCCGTTGAAAGAGGGGTTTAAGACGCCATGGACGAGAATCCTAGTTGCATTGTCGACGGATGATGGATGCACCGGGCTACATCCGAAACATGAATTGGTTATCTCGCGAAGTGACAACGGGATGACGATCTGCGGAAGGGAGTGCATGGCATATGGCAGGTTCGCGAATATTCCTGAGCGGCCTTTGGGCAAGAATGAGTTCGACGAGATCACGAGGACGCTCGAGACTTTTTATGGAATTGCAAAGAGCGAGACCGATCCGGGTGAGCATTTCCTCCTCTTGCAGCCTGCGGAGCGAGAAAAGCTATTGGAGGCATCCGAGCAGGAGCATGGCATCCGATATGGCGGATTTGGCGGAAACTATATGTACGTCCAGTTCGATACGGACAAGCCGGATGTGATCATGATGAATGCATTCGAGGATCCAAAATCAGTGCAGAGTTATGTCGACTGGATGAGAGTGTGGTGGAAGAGCTGTTGGGCATCCCTAGACCCATGACCTCGAAGATTCAGCAACGGTGGCCGATTCCCGATTGAGTTCCATGGAGACGTGGACTCTCGATATTGGTTGATTAGGCAATATCGCAGAACGTCTCACGGCCTGAGCCATCCAAAGATCACTGCCGCCACCCGAAGTACAGGCAGAATCGGGTCGTCGGGAGTGATTGGCTCCCATTTCCCACACCACCTTGCTCACGGCGTTGACTATGTGCCGTCGTCCAAGCGCTCAAGGTTTTTTCTGTCTCATCTGCCAGCAGCCCTGTCGGCTCGTGCTAGCCGGAATCGATTGTCGCTACGCGGCGCGGCGGGTTTTTGGGGGATTGCCTGGAAACCGGCATCGAGGTGCGAGCTTATGCTCCTTTCGGGACGTCGGTGAGATGTTCTTCCATGATTGGGGACATCGGCTTGTGGCGCAGTCCCGGTAGATTGGACGGATTTGCTGGCGAGGTAGAGAGGGATCGGTTCGTCGTTGGCGAGCTGTGGCTTTTTTGTTCCACTGGTCTTCTGGCTTGGATCGCGGCAGGGATGAAAACGGGCCGGTCGGTAGTTAGACGGGCTGGTTGAGTCGCTCTTTCCGGATTCGCCCGGTGCGGCCCGCGCCTGCCAGGGAGTCGGGCGGTGGAGGGCCGACCGGACCGGCGGGCGGGGATTTTCCGATGAATTTTCCCCTGTTGCGGTGGGGCGCATGTGGTGGCACGGTCGCCAGTCATTCCGGTGTTCCCGGGATTTCACGCCAGCTTTATGTCACAAACGCGCACCCTCGTCTCCTCCATCCGAGTCATTCACGGCTTCACTTTTGCGGCGCTCTTGAGCGGTTGCGGATTTGCCCATTATGGAGGGCGGGCGGTGCGGGATCATGCGTTTGTTTCCTATCGGGGATCCACGGAGGGCGGCGGGCTGCGGCTGGCGGTGAAGGATAATATCGACATGCAGGGGCAGGTCACTTCGGCGGGAAGCAAATATTTCGCCCGGTATGGCAGTCCGGCGGATCGTGACGCGGTTTGCATGGCGATCGCCCGCGAGCGCAAGGTCCAGATCGTGGGAAAAACCAATCTCACCGAGTTCGCCCTGAGCGTGTCCGGCAACAACGACTACTTCGGCACGCCGATCAATCGCTGGGACGGGAAGCATCGCTTCATGCCCGGCGGGTCGTCGAGCGGTTCCGCGGTAGCCGTCGCCAACGGCAGCGCGGATGTGGCGTTCGGCACCGATACCGCCGGCTCGATCCGCGTGCCGGCGGCGTTCTGCGGAATCTACGGACTGAAAACCACTTTCGGACTGGTCTCGACGCGGGGCGTGTTTCCGATTTCCGAAAAGTATTTGGACACGGTGGGGCCGATGGCTGCGGACATCCCGCATCTCGTCGATGGAATGGACCTGCTGGAGCGCGGGTTCCGCTCGAAATACCGGGCCGCCGTGGCCGCGAAGCCAAGCGGGAGGCAGATCCGCATCGGCCGGCTGTATGTCCCCGGCACCGCGACGGAGATTGATCGGGCGATCGACGAGGCGTTGCGCGCCAAGGGATTCAAAGTGGTGCGACTGGACGACGCCTTCCTCGCGAAATGGCAGCAGGCGGACGCGGACGGCGAGACGGTCGTGGTCTCGGAGGCTTGGAACCACGACAAGCAGTATCTCTCCAAGCCCGGAGTCGGCTGGACCACTGGGACGATCATCCGCACGGGAAGCCTGAGCAAGGCGCTCGCTTTTGACACCGCAGTGGGCCGCCGCAAGGCTTGGCAGCGGGATTTGACGAATGTCTTCCGCAAGGTCGATCTCATCGCGACACCGACCGTCCGGACCCTGCCGCCGCGGTGGCAGTGGTTCGGCTCGTCCGCGATTTCGGAAAAGCTGATTTTCAACGCGCAGAACACGGTGGGCGTTAACTTCGCGGGAAATCCTGCGATCGCCATACCCATCGCGATGCCGCCGGAAAAGCACTACACGCCGCGCACCAGCCTGCAACTCGTCGGGCCTAACCGCAGCGAGGCGCAGTTGCTGAATGCCGGGCGGATCCTCGCCAGCGCCCGCTGAATTCAGAATTTCTCCCAACCCATCCTAGCCAACAAAACTTATGAAATCTTCCAATCCGCCCCTTCGGCGCCTCCTTGTTCCCCTGCTCGCCATGGCGGGGCTTTGCTCTCCCATCCTCGCGAGCCCGGTATCCGATTTGATGGCCAAGGGCGACGTCGCCGACCGCTCCTTCAATCCGGGGAAAGCGCTGACTAGCTACCTGCCGGCCGAGAAAATGGAGCCAAACAACGTCCCGCTGTTGCTGCGGATTTCCCGCCAATACCGGCATCTGATGACAGACACGGCGAATCAAAACAAGAAGCTGGAGTACGGACGGATCGCGCTGGCCTACGACATGCGGTTGGCGAAGCTCGGAACGCGCGACTCGGACGCCCAACTCTCGCAGGCGATCACTTATGGAAAAATGATGCCCTATCTCGGGAAAAAGGAGCAGGTCGCGGCCTCGCCGGTCATCAAGGCGGCGGCGGACAAGGCGCTGAAGCTGGATTCCCGCAATGACAACGCTTGGCACGTTCTGGGCCGGTGGCACCAGACGCTGGCGAACGTCTCGGGCCTGAAGCGCGCGCTCGGTGGCATGCTCTACGGCAAGCTCCCGACGGGGAGTTATGAAGAGTCTGTGAAATGTTTCAACAAGGCCATCGCGATCAATCCGCACCGCGCGCGCCACTACATCCAGCTGGGCCGCACCTACGCGCTGGCCGGCGAAACCGCTGCGGCGCGCAAGTTCCTGCAGAAGGGGCTGGCGATGCCGGACACGGAGAAGGACGACCCCGAGGTCAAGGCGCTTGGTCGCGAGACGCTCGCGGATCTGCCGTAAACCGGCCGGATTTCCTCAAACCGGCTGGCCCGGAGCGTCCCACATCGGCAGTTCGGCCAGCGAGCCGTCGATAAATGTGTGGTGCCAAAGCTGGGTGGCGACCACCGCGGCGAGGCCCATTTCCATGGACAGCCGGCCGACCGAAGTCCGGCGGAGCTGGCGGAAGGCGGTGCGCCAGTGCCGCACCGCTGCCACATCGAAGTAGCCGGTGCGCTTCAGGGATTCCTCGCTGAGCAGGTCGCGGACGAATTTCGGTTCCGGATCGAGATGGAAACTGTCCAGCGGAGCGCGGAAAATCACCTTCTGGCGACGCGCGATTTCCGGTGGCAACCAGCGTTCCGCGACGAGGCGGAGCAGGTGCTTGTCGCGCAGACCGCGGAGTTTCCAATCCGGGTGGAGGCGGGAGGTGAAATCGAAAACCTCCTCGTCGAGAAAGGGGTAGCGCACTTCCACCGACGAATGCATCGCCACCCGGTCGCCCTTCGCTTGGAGCAGATGGCCGGCGAGGGTGACACGCGCGCCGACCCACAAACTGCGGTTGAGCGGATGCCATTTCCGGGCGCGGTCGAGGTTCATTCCGAGGTCGAGCCACGGAGTTGGTTTGCCCATCAGCTCGCGCAGGCCGCCGCCGTAGAGCCGGAGCTTTGAAAGGGCGAGCACGCCGTAGGAATCGATCCATGCGTTCGGCCCTGCCACGGCGTCTTCCAAGCGGTGGCGGTAGTCTGCCGGATACTGCGGCACCTTGGTCGCGCGGAGGTAACCGCGGCGGGCGAGTTCGCTGAGCTTGAGGCCGGGAATGGCGTCCAAACCGCCGAGGATTTTGGCGATCTTGTACCAAGGATAGCCGGCAAGCCACTCGTCGGCTCCTTCGCCGGTAAGGACGACTTTCTGGCCGTTTTCATGAACCTTCCGGGCGAGTTGAAGCAGGGCGGCGCACGAGGTATCGACGACCGGGCACTCCGCCGCGCGGATGAGCTGAGGATACATCGCCAGCGCGTCCTCCGGTTTGAAATCCTGGACGATCGGCGGCTTGGTCCCGATGTGCCGGGCGGATTGTTGGGCACCGCTTAGTTCATCCAACCCGGGATCATCAACGCGCACCGTGTAGGTGTTGATCGCCGGACCTTTCAGCTTGCAGGCCATTGCCACGATCATGCTGGAATCGAGTCCGCCGGACAAATACGCGCCGACCGGCACGTCCGCCCGCAGGCGGCGCTCGACGGCGGCCAGCAAGATTTCCTCGAACTGGTCGGTCAGCTTGCGGGCGTCCTGCTCGGGATTCTCGTCCCCGGCATCGGGGAAATCCATCGTCCAGTAGGCTTGATCGCGGACGATCGCGGCCGGGACGCCGTCATTTTCCGGAGTGATTTGCAGGAAATGGCCGGCTTGGAGGAGCTGAACCCCCTCGAAGCACGTGATTGGCCCCGGCAGGGCGGCGAAGCTGAAAATGTGGTCGATGCCGCGCGGATCGGCGGCCGGGGTGAACATCCCGGAAGCGAGCAGACCCTTGATTTCCGAGGCGAAAAGAAGCCAATCCCCCTGCCGCGTCCAATACAGCGGGCTGATCCCGAAGCGGTCCCTGGCCAGCGTGATCCGGTGTCGTCGCTCGTCGTAGAGCGCGACCGCGAACTGCCCGCGCATCCTTACAAACATCTCCTCCTCGCTCTCCTCCCACAGGTGCGGAATGATTTCCGTGTCGCAGTGGGTTTTCAGAATGTGCCCGCGGGACCGCAGCTCGGCGCGCTTTTCCACGTAGTCGAAGAGCTCTCCGTTGTACACCACATGGACGCTGGCGTCTTCGTTCGCCATCGGCTGCTGGCCGTCCTCCAGCCCCACCACGCTGAGCCGCCGCGAGGCGAAGGCGAGGCCCGGCCGGCGGAAAAATCCTTCCTCATCCGGGCCGCGATGAGTCAGCGCCCGCGACATCGCCGCGATAACATTCTGAGGCACCTCCCGCCGTCCCGCCAAATCGATAACCCCCGCTATTCCGCACATGCTGGTTCATTAATAAAGGGATGGGGACAATAGGCAAAAAGTATTTGGGGAAGTAGTCGATCACCTGACCCGGGCGCTTTTTTTTTCGCGCCGGTCAAATTGCTTGCCTATCGTCCCGCGCACCTTACGGAACCAGATCCAGCGCAGCCACATGTCACGTCCCCGAATTCCCCAGCCTTCCGAGTCCCCCGTTTCCCGTTACGAGAACCCTGAAGCCAAGCGGGAAGGCGTCGCCATCATCGGCATCGGCTGCCGGTTTCCGGGCGGAGTGAATGACGCCGAGTCGTTCTGGAAGTTGCTCGTGGACGGCCGGGAAGGCGTTTGCGACGTGCCGGCGGACCGTTGGAATGTGGAACGCTTTTACGATCCGGAGCCGGGCATCGTCGGGAAAAGCGTGGCGAAACGCGGCGGATTTATCGACGGCATTGACCAGTTCGATCCGCAGTTCTTCGGGATTTCGCCCCGCGAGGCACCTTATATTGACCCGCAGCAGCGGTTGCTTTTGGAAACGGCTTGGGAATCCATCGAGGACGCGGGCTTGGTGCTGGATTTCGAAAAAGGCACGGACATCGGCGTTTTCGTCGGCATTTCCCATAATGATTACCAAGGCTTGCAGCACACCGCCAGCGACCGCGCCGGCATCAGCTCGCACACGCCGACCGGCAGCGCCCATAGCATCGCGGCGAACCGGATTTCCTACTGCCTCAATCTCACCGGACCCAGCATCGCCATGGATACCGCCTGCTCGTCGGCGCTGACGGCGGTGCATCTCGCTTGCGAGCACATCCTTTCCGGGCATTGCAACGTCGCCCTCGCCGGCGGCGTCACGGTGATGATCAATCCGGACGGCTTCATCGGATTTTCCCAAGCCGGAATGCTTTCGCCGGAAGGGAAATGCAAAGCCTTCGACGCCTCCGCCAATGGCTTTGTCCGCGGCGAGGGAGCCGGGATGGTCTTGCTCAAGCGGCTCTCCGACGCCATCGCCGACGGCGATCCGATTCATGCGGTGGTTATCGGCTCCGCGGTCAATCAAGACGGCCACACTAACGGGATTTCGCTGCCCAGTCCCGAGGCACAGGCCCGGTTGGTGAGCGATGCGTGCGCGGATGCGGGCATCGATCCGGCCAGCATCGGCTACGTCGAGGCGCACGGCACCGGCACCGCGGTGGGAGATCCCATCGAGGCCCACGCCCTGGCGGAAGCGCTTTGCGGAAATCGGGCCGCGCCGCTGGTCATCGGGTCGGTGAAAACCAATCTTGGCCACTTGGAAACCGCCTCCGGAGTCGCCGGCCTGGTGAAGGCCGCGCTGGTTCTGAAGCACGGCCGCATTCCGCCGAGCCTGCATTTCGAAACTCCGAATCCGAACATCGATTTCGAAGGCTTGAAAATGCGCGTGGCGGTGGAAAACGAGGGATTTCCCGCAACCGCCGGTCCCCGCACCGCCGGGGTCAATTCGTTCGGCTTCGGCGGCGCGAACTCGCATGTCATTCTCACCGAGGCACCGGCCGCGGCCGCCCGCCACGCCGTTCTGCAAGACACTGGCCGGGCTTGGCCGCTGATGCTTTCCGCACGGTCCGAGGAATCCTTGATGGCGGCTGCCTGGAAATTGTCCGCTTGGCTGGAAGATCACTCGAAGCTGAATGGCAATTCGCCCTCGCTCGCGGATCTCACCTACATGCTCGGCGCGCGCCGGAACCACCACTCGCACCGCCTCGTCTTGGCATCGCCCAGCATGACGGAGATGGCCGCCGAACTCGCCGCATTTTCCACGGAAAATCCCGGTCCGAAGCTGCGGACCGCATTCACGCCCCGACCGGAAAAGCCACTGGACGTGGTCTTCGTGATGAGCGGGCAAGGTCCGCAATGGTATGGCATGGGCCGCGAGCTGATGCGCGACGAGCCGGTCTTCCGCGACACCGTCGAGGCCTGCGAAAAGGCGATGAAGCCGTGGGCGAAATTCTCGCTCTTGGAAGAACTCGGCCGCACCGAGGAGACCTCGCGGATGCAGCAGACCGAGGTCTCGCAGCCGGCGATTTTCGCCATGCAGATGGGCCTCGCCGAGTTATGGAAATCTTGGGGAGTGCAGCCGGCGGCCGTGGTCGGGCACAGCGTTGGGGAAGTCGCAGCGGCCTGCGTGGCGGGCATCCTGACGCTGGAGGAAGCGGCGAAAATCATCGTTCTGCGCGGCCGTTTCATGGACGAATGCGCGGCGCCGGGCGGCACCATGCTGGCAGTCGGCATGAGTCCGGACGAAGCGCGGGAAATCATTGCCCGACACGATCCGGCGGTGAGCATCGCCGCATTCAACGGCCCGCGCTCGCTGACACTTTCCGGCCTGCGAAGCTCGCTTGAACCGATCGCCGCGGAGCTGGAGGCGAAGGAGATTTTCGCGCGCTTCTTGCAAGTGAGCCATCCGTTCCATCATGCGATTATGCAGCCCGCTGCGGACGCTTTGCGGGACGCCCTCGCAGATCTGACGCCGAAAGCGGAGATTCTGCCATTTTTCAGCACCGTCACCGGCACCCGGCTGGCAGGGACCGAGTGCGTCGCAAGCCATTGGTCCGGCGGCGTGCGCCAGCCCGTCGAGTTCGCCAAAGCAATCGGCGCGGTCGCGGAAATGGGCGCGGATGTCTGGCTCGAAATCGGCGCGCATCCCGCGCTGGTCCGCTCGATTCAGGATTGCCTTGCCGACCAATCCGCGAAGCCGGTTGTTTTGGCGTCGGTCCGCCGCGAGCGCGAGCAGGAATCCGCGATCGATACCGCGCTGGACCTGCATCTCGCCGGGGTGGAAATCGATTTCGCGGCGATGACGCCTTCCCGCCGCCATCTCGATCTGCCCGCCTATTCCTGGGACAAAAAACGCTGGTGGCACGAGTCCTCGGAGGTCCGCGACGGCCGCCTAGCCGCGGGCGGCAAGGGCCTGCTCGACGTGCGCCTGCCACGTGCCACGCCGACTTGGATTTGTCGTCTCGATTCGCGCCATATGGCTTTCCTCAAGGATCACCGGGTCGAAAATCTGATCGTTTTCCCGGCGGCCGGCTTTGTGGACATCGCCTTGGAGGCGGGCATCCAGTTGTTCGAGGGACGGCCGTTCGCAGTGGAGGATTTCGAAATCCGCAAGCCGCTCATCCTGCCCGATCCTCCGTCGGGACTGTTGTTGGAAATTTCCTACGACCCGGACGCGCGGACGTTTTCGATCCAGAGCCGTTTCGAAAGCGGCGCTTCGTGGTCGGTGCATGTCGTCGGATCGATGCGCGCGGAACGGACCGAATCGGCGTTTTCCCACAGCACTTGGGAAACGGCGAAATCGCCGGATCTCGACATCGTCGAGGTGGACCATTTCTACGGCCACATGAGCGACCTCGGCCTGCGCTATGGCGAGGAATTCCGGTCCATCCGCGAGCTTTCCGCAAGCGGCGGAAAGTCCACCGGGCACGTCACTCTGTCGGAAGCGATCGCCGGACGCGCCGCGGAATACCCGCTGCACCCGGTGCTTTTCGACGGCTCGCTGCAAACCTTCTCCGCCGGAGCCGCCACCGTGGAAAACCGCACCGCCGGGCTGCGCCTGCCGGTCCGTTTTTCCCGCATCCTCTTCCTGCGCTCACCCGGCGCGTCCTGCCGGGTGAAGGCCGGGGTGCGCGAGGCAAATGACGAATTTGTCGAAGGCGGAATCGACCTTTACGACGAATCCGGCCGCCCTTGCGTGCGCATCGACGGCTTCCGCGCCATCAGCGTGGAAGGCGGCAAGCGCACCGGTCGCAGCGGCAAAGGGCGCGATGTCACCTATCATGTCGCGTGGGAGAAATCGACCACCGGCGTGGTCCCGGGCGTCCAATCGCCAGTCCCGCTCGAACGCCTTCGCGAGGTGGCGCAGTCCGCCCTCGACGAGGTCTTGGACATGCGCGGTCGCGATCATTTGCAAGCCGCCAGCGCGGCCGGCGACGAGCTGACCGCCTCCCAAATCGCTCACGGACTGCGGGAAATGGGCGTTACCGGGGATTTCACCGCGGACTCGCTCGGAGTTTCCACCGCGATGCGCGATTCCTTCCACCAGCTCGTGGACAATCTGGTCCACGAGAATCTGTTGGAGAAAACCGGCCAATCCTACCGACCGACCGCCGCGTTCGACCGCGCAGCGGATGCCTCCGAAAGGCTGCTCGCCGACTGCGTGAACCTCCACCCGGGCCACCTGCCGGAAGCGCTGCTTTGCGGTGCGACCTGCGCCGAGCTTGGAGCCATCATGCGCGGCGAAAAGGAGGCCGTGCAGGTGCTTTTCACCGGCGGCGGGGCGGAGTTGCTCGACCAGTTTTATGGCGACGGACTCATCACCAGCCCGTGGCTTGCCGGCATCGCCCGGGCGGTCGCCGAGGCTGCGGGAAATCTCCCGGCAGGCCGCGGCTTGCGCATTCTGGAAATCGGCGCGGGCACCGGCGGACTGGCCTCGCAGGTCTTGCCGCTGCTCGAGCGCGGCAGGCATTCCTATATCTTCAGCGACGTCTCGGCGGCGTTCTTCCCGGGTGCGCGGCAGAAGCTGACGGCATTTCCCGAGGTCGATTTCAAGCCTTTCGATTTGGAGCGTTCGGGCACCGAACAGGAGCTGGAAGCGGGCGGTTTCGACATCATTCTCGGCACCAATGTCGTCCACGCCGTCAGCGACGTGACCGCCACGCTTGGCCACATCCATGAGCTGTTGGCTCCTGGCGGCAGCCTGCTTTTCGTCGATGTGGCGACCCCGCATTTGTGGCTCAACGCGGTCTTCGGCCTGACCGGCGGCTGGTGGCGCTTCACCGACCGCGAACTCCGCCCGCACCACCCGCTGCTGGAGCGCTCGCAATGGGAGACGGTCCTCAAATCGGCTGGATTTGCGGAAACCTCCTCGCTCTCCGGACTCTTCCGCCGCGAAGGTGGCGGGGAAAGCCTGATTGGTC
Source organism: Verrucomicrobiales bacterium (assembly GCA_038235225.1). GTDB lineage: Bacteria > Verrucomicrobiota > Verrucomicrobiia > Verrucomicrobiales > Akkermansiaceae > Luteolibacter. The sequence goes on along the minus strand of JBBSUD010000037.1, from coordinate 29,617 downwards.
TGATGGCGCGCAAGGAGTGGCAGGAAATCGCGGGGACGGCACCCGCCGAGCTTGCCGCCCCCGAGGAAAAATCCTGGATCCTTTTCGCGGACGAAACCGGCATGGCCGAGCGCCTCGCAGAACAACTCGCGTCCACCGGCGTCCGTTGCCGGATCGCGCGTCAGGGAGATTCCTTCAAGGCGGACGGCGACGAGCTGACGCTGCGCGCCGGGATCCTGGAGGATTGGCAGAAATTGCTGGAAGCCTGCGCGGACGATTCTCCGGAACGCTTTGTTTACCTCTGGACGCTCGATGAACAGGAACCGGACGGATCCGCCGATGAGGTCGGCTTGGGCACGGACGCCTTGTTCCATTTGGCAAAAGCAATTCAGGCACGGAACCCCGCGGCGAAATTGCGGCTCGACCTGGTCACGCGCGGCGCGCAGGCGGTCGTCAGCCACGCCGATGTCTCGGTCGCCCAAGGCGCCGCGCTCGGCATCATGCGGGTCATCGCCAATGAATTTCCCGGTTTCACCTGCCGCAGCATCGACCTGCCCGCGGCAAGCTCCGCGAGCGACGCGGCGCTGCTGTGGGACGAACTTCAAGCAAAGGATGCCGAGCGCGAAATCGCCTTCCGCGGCGAGGCCCGCCACGTCCGCCGCATTCAGCGCGGATTTGCTCCGCGTGAGTCCAAACTTGCCCGCGAAGTGCCGCTCCGCCTGGAATCCCGCGAGCGCGGGTTGCTGGATTCGTTGAAATTGGTGCCCTTCACGCTGCCGCCCTGTGGCAAGGGCGAGGTGCTCATCGAGGTGATGGCTGCGGGCATGAATTTCCGCGATGTGCTCAAGGCGCTCGCGCTTTATCCGGCGGAAACTCCGGACGCGCGCGTCTTCGGCGACGAAGTGGCCGGTATCATCCGCACTGTCGGCGAAGGCGTGACCCACGTGCGTCCCGGGGACCGGGTTTTCGGCCTCGCAGTCTTCGGTCTTGCCACCCATTCGATGGCCCGCGGCGGCGATGTCCGGCGCATGCCCGACGGCATGTCCTTCGAGGAAGCGGCGACCTTGCCAGTCGTTTTCATGACCTCCTGGTATGCGCTCGACCACGTCGCCCGGATGCGCGCCGGCGACACGATCCTCATCCATGCCGGTGCCGGCGGGGTCGGCATGGCGGCCATTCAGATCGCCCACCATCTCGGTGCCAAGGTGATCGCGAGCGCCGGCAGCCCGGCCAAGCGCGCGTTGTTAGGCGTGCTCGGCGTGGAGCACGTCATTGATTCCCGCCGCGGCGATTTCGCGGAGGAAGTCATGGAAATCACTGCCGGAAAAGGCGTGGATGTCGTCCTCAACGCCCTCTCCGGCGAGGCCATCCCGATGGGGCTTTCCTGCCTCGCCGTTTCCGGGCGCTTCGTGGAAATCGGCAAGCGCGACATCTACCAAAACTCGCGGATTCCGCTCTGGCACCTGCGCAAGAACTGCTCGTTCCATGTGGTCGCGATGGACGCGATCTTCAGCGGCGACGAGGACCAAACGGCCGGCCTATTGGAAAAAGTCGCCGATCTCGTGGCGGCCGGATCGCTCCACGCGCTGCCGTTCCGTTCGTTTCCGGCGTGCCGGCTCGACGCCGCCTTCCGCACGATGGCGCAGGGCAAGCACACCGGAAAAGTCGTCGTGTCCTTCTCGGAGCCATTCGTCCCGCGGCAGGGCGAGCCATTGACCAAGCCGTTCCAAGTGGACCCCGCCGGCTGCTACCTTATTACCGGAGCCTTCGGCGGCTTCGGCCGGGTGGTCGCCAACTGGCTGGCGGATTGCGGAGCCAAGCATCTCGTCCTCACCGGCCGCACCGGCGCCTCCACACCGGAGGCGGAGGCGTTTCTCACCGCCATCCGCGCTCGCGGTGTTGCCGTGAACGTCATCAAAGCGGACGCTGGTTCGCCGGAGGACGTGACCCGCGTGCTGACCGGGATTTCCCGATCCGGGCATGCGCTCAAGGGCGTTTTCCACCTCGCCATGGCCATCGACGACGCACCGATCTCAGCGTTGGACCGCGACCGGATGCACCGCGTGCTCGGCCCGAAAGCTTACGGCGCATGGCTTCTGCACGAAGGCACGCGCGGCATGGACCTCGACTGCTTTGTAATGTTCTCCTCCATTTCCAGCATTTTCGGAAATGCGGCGCAGGCGAACTACGCGGCGGCCAATGCCTTCCTCGATTCGCTCGCCCATCACCGCAAAGCGAACGGACTCCCTGCGCTGGTCATCAACTGGGGTGCGCTCGGCGGCGAAGGCTACGTCGCCCGCAACGAGCGGGTCGCCGAGTTCCTCGCCCGCCAAGGGACCACCCCGCTGACGCCGGCCGAGGTGATCGTATTGATGGAAACCTTCCTGAATTCCGGCACTTCCCAAGCCCTCGCTCTGCGCGCGGACTGGTCGAAATGGCGGCAATCGTTCCGTCAGGAAAGCCCGCTGCTGGAGCACATTTTCGCCGCCGGCGTCGAAGGCCCGGAAACCGGCGGGGCCAAAAGCGACTGGCGCGTCCGCATCGAAAGCGCCGCGCCGGCCGACCGCCTGGACGTCATCGGCCATGCCGTGCGCGACGTCGTCGGCGGCGTGCTGCGGGTCAAGCCCGACGGCTTGCGCCTCGACCAACCGCTCACCGATCTCGGCCTCGACTCGCTGATGGCGGTCGAAATCGAGAACTCCATCGAGAGTTCCATTGGCGTCGCGCTGCCGCCCGCCAGCTTGATGCGGGCCCGCACGATCGGCCAGATCGCGGTGCTCATTTCCGAGCACCTGGGCGGTGGCGACGGCGGCGCGGCGGTCGCTCCGGCGGCAATTGCCGGCTCCGAATCCACGGACGCTGTCGATCTCGACGCGCTGTCGGACAGCGACATTGACAACCTCCTGGGCGATGCGGACAGCGACGAGCTGCTGCTGGAAACCAAAGCCTGATCCGCACGTGGCAGACGACAACCGGGAACGATTGAAGCAATGGCTGGCAAGCGGGGAAATCCGCTTGCAACCGCTGACATTCCCCCAGCGCGAGTTATGGGAAGCCTCGCCCGTGCCGCCGGATCATCGGTCGAACAACATCTGCGCGATGATCCACATCCGCGGGCCGATCACGCCGGCGGGCAGCGAGGCGGCCATGCAGCGCGTCGTCGATCGCCAGGAAGTCTTCCGTTTGTCGTTCCTGCCGGGCAAGGCTGGCCCGTTGCAGATGATCCGCCGGAGCGGGAAACCGCGGATGATTTTCCGCGATCTGCCTGCCTCGCAACAGTCTCCAGAAGCCATCGACGAAGCGGCGGAAGAGATTTTCAGCCGCCCGTTCGACCTGGTAAAAGGCCCGCTCTATCGGGCTGAAGTGCTCAAGCTCTCGGCGGACGATCACGTGCTCGTCCTCGCGATCCATCACTCCATCGCCGATGGCTGGACGCTGGGCGTGTTCGTGCAGGATCTGTTCACCGCCTACCTTGCGGCGGTGCGCGGCGGCGGCGGACCGCTTCCACCGGTGCCGCTCTCCTACTCCGACTGGGGCGCCGCCGAGCGCGCCTACTGGCAGCCGGCGGAACTTGAAAAACGCGCCGGATTCTGGAAATCGACCGTGGCAGACAGCCGCCGCTTGTGGCCCGCCCCTTCCGCGCCCGGCGTGCTGGACCGTTGTCTTTCCACCATTCCGGCGGACCTCGGGAAAGCGGTTCGCGACCTGGCCCGGCGGCAGGGAGCGACGCTCTACAGCACGCTGTTAGCCGCATTTCAAATCACCATGGCCGAGTGGAGCGGGGAAAATGACATCGTCGTCGGCACTCCGGTGGCGAACCGCAACAAGCAGGCGGTGCGCGAAACGATGGGCTATTGTTCGGGCATCGTGCCGGTCCGAGGCCGGGTCGATCCGTCCCGGAAATTCTCCACAACCCTCCAGGAAACGCATCGCTCCACGCTGGACGCCTTCGCCAACGCCATGCCCTTCGTCGAGCTGGCGAAAGCGCTCGGCGACACCGCGACACCGGGCCACAACCCGGTGTTCGACGTGCGCTTCGCCCTGCAGAACCACCCGGTGCCGGACATTTCCATGGCCGGCCTCTCGCTCCAGCTCCGCATGCGGTCCACCGGCACGGCCCGCTTCAATCTCGCTTGTGAAATCTCCGAACGCGGCGAGGAACTGGCGATCGAGTGGTTGTTCCGCGAGGATTTGATACCCCTCGCAGACGTCCGCAACCTGTCCCAAATGTTTTCAGCCACACTCGCCGGAGTCTGCGATTCACCCGAAAAGCCAGCGTCCTATTTGCTTTCCAGCCTGACATGAACACCCTGACCGCCACCGCGATCGACGAACCACACTGGGTGAGCCGCTCGGCCTTTCAGATCGTCATCATCGCCTTCGCGCTGACCGAACTGGCGCTGTTTCTTGTGTTAGCAAACCACCTTTCGCTCTGGTTCGCCGTGCCGCTCGTCCTCGTGGTGAGCCACCTGATGCACGGGGCCGCCGTGGGTTTCCACGAAGCATCGCACGGCCTGTTGCGGAGGAACCGGCGTTTTAACGAGTTCGACGGCGTGATGATCGGCGTGATGAGTTTTATGAGTTTCAGCCTCTATCGGGCGGCCCACCAGTCGCATCACGCCCATTTCACCACGGAAAAGGATGAGGAGTTATGGCCGTTCGTTTTCACCAGCACGCCCCGCTGGGCGCGGGTGATGGCGGCGGCTCTGGAACTAACCTGTGGGTTGTTTTTCACGCCTTTCCTTTTCCTGCGGACCTTTCTCCGCAAGGGCAGCCCGATCCGCAGCAAAAAGGTCCGCCGGCGGATTTGGAAGGAATTCGCGCTGATGGTGTTCATCTGGGTCGCCGTCCTCTCCGCCGTCGCCCGCTTCCAGCTCTGGGAATATTTTCTGTGGCTGTATTTCATCCCCACCTTCATCGCCGGAAATCTCCAGAGCTGGCGGAAATACATCGAACACGTTGGCCTGACCGGCAGCACCGTGAACAGCGGCACGCGCAGCATCGTCGCCCGCGGTTGGTCCGGCAGGCTGATGGCGTTCTCGCTACTACACGAGCCATACCACGGCCTCCACCACCTCCACGTCGGGCTGCCGCATGCCGAGTTGCCGCGGCTCGCGCCCGAGTTGGAACCGCGCCACCCGGACGAGATCCGCCCCTTCCCCAGCTACCGGCACGCCATGCTGCACCTCATCCGCAGCCTCGCCGACCCGCGGGTGGGCGCCCAGTGGAACACGCCCGCCAACCGCTCATGACTCCGGCTCCATCAGAAAAATCCTCCGCCCCGCCGGTCTATCAGCTCAAGGGTTTGTTGAAGGACTACGACGAAGGCAAGGTCAAGGCCCTCCGCGGCGTGGATCTCATTGTGAATCAAGGCGATTTCGTCGCCATCACCGGTCCCAGCGGTTGTGGCAAATCCACCCTGCTCCAGATGCTCGGCGCGCTTGACTCGCCGGCCGCAGGCTCTTTGGAATATCGTGGGAAATCGCTCCCCGCCATGGCAGACCCCGCCGGCTACCGGGCGCGGGAAATCGGCATCATTTTCCAAGCGTTCCACCTGCTGCCGACCTTCACCGCCTTGGAAAACGTGCAGCTCCCGATGTTCGAGACCGACCGGCCAGCTTCCGAACGGCGGCAGTACGCCATGGAACTCTTGAAATCCGTCGGCCTGGAACACCGCATCCACCATTTCCCGAACAAGCTCTCCGGCGGCGAGCGCCAGCGGGTCGCCATCGCCCGCAGCCTCGCCAACGGCCCCTCCGTCCTGCTCGCTGACGAGCCGACCGGGAATCTCGATAGCGAAAACGCCCACGTCATTCTCGACCTCATCATCCGCCTCCATCGGGAAAATTCCATGACGCTCGTCCTCGTGACCCACGATCCCACCATCGCCGCGCGCGCCTCCCGCACCATCGCCATGATGGACGGGAAAATCCTAACGGACTCTAACGACGGGGCTGTTTCCTGACATGAATTTCCTCACCATCGTCATCCGCGGGTTGCAGCGCCGCCCCGTCCGCACCGGCCTCACACTCCTCGGCATCTCCATCGGCATCGCCGCGGTGGTCGCGCTGGTCGGCATTTCCCGCGGCTTCGAGCAGAGCTGGACCAAGGGCATGGAGGCCCGCGGCACGGACATCGTTTATAGCAACATGGGCAGCGATCTCGCGCCCAAGCCCTTCGACCAGTCCGTCCTGGACCGCGTCGCGGCGGTGCCCGGGGTCGCGGATACCTGTGCGATTTTCGTGGATCTGACGAGCGTGGAGGCCTCCTCCATGATGATCGTCTCCGCCCGCCAGTGGGGCGGGTTCTCATGGAAGAACCTCAAGCTCATCTCAGGCCGCATGCCGACCGGCCCGGACGATCCGGTGGTCGTCCTCGGCAAAAACGCCGCCGAAGTGCTGAAGAAAAAAGTCGGTGATCCCATCCAGATCGAGACCCGCGAGCTGACCGTCGCGGGTATCGTGGATGGCGGCGCGCTCGTCGAGGATGGCTCGGTCATCCTGCCGCTCGCCCTCTATCAGGAAATCTCGGGAAACGAGGGCAAGATCAACATCATCGACATACGCGTGCCAACCGGTGCCGACGAGGCGCGCCTGGCCGCCATCTGCAAGGCCATCGACGACGCCGCCCCGGAAGCCCGGGCCATGCCGGCTAGCGAGAATGTCGGCAACAGCCAGGCTTATAAGTTCATCAGCGCCATGAGCTGGGGCACTTCGCTGCTGGCCGTCATCGTCGGCGTGCTCGGCGTGATGAACACGATGCTGATGACCGTTTTTGAGAGGAAACAGGAGATCTGCATCCTGCTCGCCATCGGCTGGAAGCGCGGCCGCGTCATCCGCATGATCCTGCTGGAATCCGCCCTGCTCGGCCTTCTCGGCGGCATCGCCGGGGTCGCGATCGGCAGCGCCGGGGTGAAAATTTTAGAGCGCATGCCCGCCATCCACGGCCTCCTCGAGCCGGACCTGAGCCTCCGGCTGATGCTCATTTCGGTTGCGATCTCGGTCATCGTCGGCGTCCTTAGCGGGATTTACCCCGCCTGGCGCAGTTCACGGCTCAATCCGAGCCTCGCCATGAACGGCTGATCCACCTCAAAAGACCCATGAAATTCCATCACCCCTTCATCCTCTCCGCCTTGTTGGTGGCCACCGCCACCGCCGATCCCGCGCTCTCCGCCAAAGATCTGGCCGCAAAAATGAGCGCCCAACAACAGGATGGCTCGACCTATTTCCGCTTGAAAATGGATACCAAGGGAGCCGGCGGACAGGGCACCATCCAAGTCCAGGTCAAGCAGCGCAGGAACGGAAGCTCGACCGAACTCGTCTATCAAATCCTCTGGCCTAAGAATCGCGCTGGCGAGGCGGTGCTGCTGAAGCGCTCGGGAAATTCATCCTCCGGCACCGCCCTCACCCCGCCTAACAAGACCACCACGCTCGGTTCTTCAGCCATGGATGAGCCGCTGCTCGGCACAGCGCTCTCCCGTGCCGACGTCCTCGAGGACTTCTTTTCGTGGTCGGACCAGAAAATCTCAGGCACTGAAAAAATTGATCGCATCGAATGCCAAGTTCTCGATTCCCGCCCCTCCCGCGGGCAGTCCGCTGCCGCAGCCGGCGTGCGGAGCTGGATCGACACCAACCGCATGATCCCGATGCGCGTCGAGAAATATGATGCCTCCGGCAAGAAGCTCGTCCGCATCGACACCACCCGCGTCCTGACCGACGAAAAAGGCCGCAACCTCCCCGCCAACCTCACCGTCACCAACTCGAAAACCGGTGCCGTCACCGAGCTGGAAGGATCGAAACTCAAGCGTGGTGTTTCCTACGAAGATGCGGATTTCACCCCTGCCTCCCTGACCCGGCTCGACCCGCCGAAGTCCTAACCGACCTCCGCGTGGAGTAGCAAAAGGCGCGGACTCGTTACCGAAGTCCGCGCCCTAGAGGAGTTACTTGAGAGAAATCCGCGGCAACCGCCATCCATTCAACGTCTGCGACGTATCAGCGCCAGCAGGCCGATGATACCAAGCAATGCCGCGCGGGGCTCGGGAACGGCGGTGAGGGTGACGGCATTGGCGAACGCACCGCCATTGACGGATCCAAGCGGAGTGTCGTCGTAATTAATCCTGAACTGATTGTTGAACATCGAGAAGGTGCTGTCGTCGGCATAGCCAGCGAAAATATCTCCCGGATTCCAAGAACCGGAGTAGCTGATCACGGTGAATTTGGTGCCGTTCGCAAGAAGGTCGCCGGATCCCAAATCCGAGAGCGTGAGGTCGACGCTGCCGTTCAGTCCAAGGTTGCCAGCGGCGTTTAACAGATCAGCTTCGACCGAAGTGGTATTCAACTCGTAGATGAATGTGGAGCCGTTGTTGAGCGTCACCGGACCCGTGGCAAACGTGTTTATGGATGCTCCGGGTGAGAGGACGCCGGTCACATTGATGGTGACGGCCCCGGAAATCGCGCCAGTGCCACCAAGCGTGCCGCCATTGACGGTGACCGCTCCGGTGCCGGTGCCGCTGCCCGCCGTGTTGTTCACGAAAAGGGTGCCATCATTGACCATCGTGGCCCCGGAGTAGGTGCTGCCGCCGGTAAGCCTCAGCGTGCCGAGGCCGAGTTTGGTCAAGCCGCCGCCCGTCGAAGTCGCGTCTTCTGCCAACGACTGGGTGATGGTGATATCCTTACCGGTCCCCACATCAAGCTTGGCACCGCCGTTTTGGACGAGCGCGCTGCTGACGACGTTGAGGTAGTTGGTGCTGGGGGCGGTGGGCAGTAGGGTGCCGCCGTTGAATTTCACCACCGCCGTGGAGCCCGCGCCCATAACCGTGTTATTCCCGAACTTCGGCAGATTCACGATGGCCGTGCCTCCGATGATAATTGTTGAGGTATTGGCGTCACCGGCGGAGAGCGAAGTGAACGCATTGGCCGTGAACGTCCCGCCAGAAAGTTCGAGCGTGGCCTGGATGTTGGCGGCCGTCGCGGCAACGCTCGCGCCACCGCCCATGGTGAGCGTGCCGATGGTGGCCGTGGACAAGTCGCCGCTCTGGTTGAAGAAATTGATGGTGTTGCTCACGTTGGCGGAATCCGAGCGCCCGATCTGCACCGAGGCAGTGCCGCTGTTGAGTGTGCCGGTGCCGCTGAGGTTGAATGTGCTGGTGGGATTGCCCGTGCCAGTATTGACCCCCAATCGGATGAAGGCTCCAGTTCCCGTCGAAGTCAAAGTGCCGCCACTCAAGTTGTATGTGCCCGTGCTATTGCCGCCATTGCCGATCAGGATCCTGTTGCCACCGGTAAAGGAAACGTCGCCGCCAGTCTGATTCACCACACCGACAGCGGTATCGCCGGAGCCGACGAAGAACGAATTCGCAGCCAAAGCGTAGGTGCCATTCTGTATGTTGAGGGTCCCTGTGTTGCCGGCGAGGTTGCCGACGGAGATCGTGCCGGAGCCAACTGTCCGAGGTCCGGAGAGTGTCAAGGTTCCTGCGGAAACGGTGGTTGTCCCGGTGTAGGTGTTCGCCTGGTCGAGGATGAGGGTCCCTGATCCGAGCTTCACGACTCCCACCGCTCCGCCACCGGTACCGGTCGAGTTGGCCAGCACGTGGCTGTAGGTGACGTCACCAGTCGCGTTCGTGGTATCGAAGCCGAAGTTGGAACCCGCCCTCAGGCCGTTGTTGGTAACATTGGTCGTGAGATTCGTGTTCAACGTATTGACTTGAGAATCTGTGAAATCGGCAGGGCCGCCGATATTCACTGCGAGTGTTGCTCCGCTGTTGACGGAAATATTGGCCGGAGTCCATTGCGCCGTGTCCCCGTTGTAGAGCGCTTCGGGGTTGGCGTATTTCAGCGTGCCCGCGGCAGCTGTCGTGGTGCCGGTGAAGGAGCCGGTTCCCGAAAGGGTGAGCGTGTTCGCGCCCAACTTGGTTAGAAAGCGGGTCGATTGCACAGGTGCATAGGAGAAATCGCCGGCTGCGGTATTGATCGCCACACCCGCGGCCGGATCAAGATTCACGTTGGACAAGGTGTTCGCGGCGAGACTGTTCAAGTCCGCGGCGGTGAACGTGCCCGGACCGCCGACGCCCAAGCCGAGCGACGCGTTTGCGGCTACATTCAGCGTTCCGGTGGTAGGTTTTGCCACGGTGGTGGCGAGAACCAGAGTGCCGGCATTGACAGTTCCCCCGCCGGTGTAGTTGGCGTTTCCACTGAGGGTGAGGGTGCCGGTGCCGTTTTTGATAATGCTTCCGCCTGTGCCGGAGATCACACCCGCATAGCTGGTGCTCGTGTTCGCACTCCCGACGGTGAGGATGGCGGAACCGAGGATCAAATCTCCGGCAGTCGCCCCGCTCGCGAGCGCAGTGACAGTGGTGTTGAAGCCACCGAGATCGAGCGTTCCTCCGTTGATGTTGAGAGCCCCCGAGAGAGCATTCTGCGCAGTGAGGGTCAGGGCACCCGCGCCGTTTTTCGTGAAGGGACCGGCGTCGGTCAGGGCGGTTGCAAACGTAACGTTTTGGGTGTTGGTATCGACCGTGCCACCACTCGCGCCAAAGGTGAATTGCGAGGAGTAGTCGGTGTTAACGCCCACATATTTGAGCGTGCCGCCGTTGAAATTGATGGCATTTTTCCCAGCGGCATAGGTCAGGCCGGTGGTGAACAGGCCCGAGGCGCGGGAGACTTCGAAGGTGCCGCCGTTGAGATTGACTTGGTCGAAGATGCCGGTCGCTCCCGTCTGGAGAAGACCGCCGCTGATGGCGGTGATGCTTTTGACCGTTCCCTCGTTGATGAAAGTCCCCGCGGTTATATTCACTGCATTCGCAGCATTACTAAAAGTAGTGTAATCGTTGGCGTTATTGAAAATAAAGCCGGAATTGAGACGCAACACCCCGGCACCTGCTTTAGTCAGAATGCCATTTTTCGATCCGGCGGAAAATTCCAGGTCGACACCGGAGGGATCGCCTGTTGACGCCACCGTGAAGGTCACACCCAACGTTGGACCCCCGAGATTGAAAGCTCCGAAGTTTGCCACGGCTGTACCGGTATTGTTCAACGTGCTGAGAATGGTAGATTTGGACGTGCCGGATACACTCACTGTCATTGTGTTCTGGCGAACCAACGACCCCGAATTTCCCAGTTTAATTGTGCCTCCGCCAAAACCCGCGCCGCCGAGCACGAGCCCTGTGCGGTAATTGTTCGTGTTGTTAAGCTGAATCGTGGCCCCGTCCCGTGCGGTCAAACCGGTGGTGGTTGTGCCATTATCCAGTCCATTTGTATTGGAGAAAATCAGGTTGGTCCCGGCACCCGTCGCTAAAAGATTCCCGGCGTAGGCCCTATTGTTGATACCAAAGGTCACTGTACCACCACCTTGCACGGTCGTCGTGCCAGATCCTGCCACCACTGAGTTGAAGGTCAGAGCTTTCCCGCTGGCCACGTCGATCGTGCCCGCGACAATGGTCAGAGTGCCGCCCGTGCCGTTGGTGATTCCGTAGGCCCCGCTGGCAGTGCTGTCGACGACGATTTTACTAGCAGTAATCGCTGCCGTGGTGGTTAGCGTGCCTGCCGTTCCACCGAGAACAGCGACTTCGCCATTCACCCAATTCCCAAGCGCGCCCGCCGCGCTGCCATCCCTCCAAAGGGCGGTCGTGGTCGTCCAGTTGCCGGTGCCCCCGGTGCCCGCCGTCACTCCATTGGCATCCCAATAATAATCGACCGCGCATGCCGGCTGAATTGAGAAACAATGCATCGCAGCGAAGGATGCGACGAAGATGGTGGACGATTGGAATGCACCGGGTAGGCCGGGGAGGTAGCGGGTTTTCATGGGAAGGCGTGTTGTGAGACGGGGTTGTTGAGATTTGGATTTCGATGAATCGTCTGGTAACCGAAGTAGGCTATTTGACGACCTGCAAACGGCCGAAGAGTTTGCCACCTGAAGCTGCGCTCTTGGGAATACTGACCTTGACCGCATCTGTCGAGCCGGTATCCGAGATAGTTACGGTGGCGATTCCAACGCTGGAGACGCCAGGTCCGGCGGGGATCAGGATGGATGTCCAACCGGTCAGCGTGCTGCCGTATTGGAAGGTCTGCGCGGTGTCTGCCAGCGAAAGGTCGAGCCTTGAGTAGGTGAACTCGAAGTCGGTGGGGGTGACCGTGAGCTTGGGTAGGATGGAGGTGTTGGAAACCGAGGGATTGCCGTTGAGGGCGTATTCCAGAAGGTTGCTCAGGCCGTCCTTGTCGAAGTCGTCACCGGCTTGGTTCTGGCCACCGACGGGGAAGCCCGCGATGTATGAGGCGAAGCCACCGGCAGTGGCCGCCGCGGAATAACTGAGAACGCCGGTGGCTTCCGTGAAGGTAAAGACGTTGGCACCGTCGGGCTTGGTCCACACATCGGAATTTTCGGTGAAACCGATGACGGAAAAGGAAGGGTCGAAGGTCTCCGCGAGGGTTCCGACGTCCACCAGGGTCCAGGAATTGCCGATGGTGGTGGTGGCCGCGCTGGTATCGATGTTGAACGCTCCCTTGAGCAACAAGGTGCCCGTTCCGGTGATCTTGTTGGAAACGCCGTTTGTGGTGGGGGCGAATTTCAAAGTGCTGCCGAGGGCGAGTTCAAGCGTGCCGGCGCTAACAACGGTATTGCCGGTATAGGTGCTGGTCCCTGACAAGGAGAGGGTGCCTGTTCCCTGTTTGGTGAGGACGCCACTGGATTGTCCCGCGACGGTCGCAACTCCCGGGGTGGCGGGAGTGACCGCACCGCCGCCGGTGAAGGCAAATGTGGGTGTTCCGGTATAGTTGATGCCGGCGTTGGTGACGCTGACGCTTCCCACCTTGAAGGTCCCCTTGCCGGTGCCGTCGTCCACCATGTTGGCGATGGCGGTGGCACCGGTGCCGGTTCCCGAAACAGCGACGTAAGGTGCGGCAATGTAGCCGGAACCCTGCACGGTGACAGGAAGGGTGGACACTCCGCTGCCGGTGGGCGCCTTGATGCCGGCGCTGACGGTGACGGCGAAGGTGTCGGTATCGATGACCGCACCGCCGGAGTTGAGATACACGCCGGTCAGTGTGTTAGGTATCAGGGTGGCGGCATCCAGGCTGGCCTTGAGGGTGCCGCCGTTGAAATTGAGATTGGCGGTCCCTGCGGTATTGGTGAATGCGTTCACGGTAAGCGTTCCTGCGTTCAGGTTGACGGCGCTTGTGGAAACATTTCCTGAAGCCACCCCCTGCTGGAAACTGAGGTTCGTCCCGGTGCTGTCGATCGTTCCGCCGGTAAGATTCAATTCAGCGCGGCCGCCGCTGTAGCCAAGTCCGATGTTCTGTGCGGCCGCGGCGTGATTCAGGGTAGCGCCGGGACCCACGGTTAGAACACCGGTTGCGCCATTGCTGCGGCCAATCAACACATATCCCGTGACCGTCGCGGCACCGCTGCCCGATAGAGTCGCGACACCGAGTCCGCCGGTGCCGTTGCCACCGCCGATTTGCAAACGCCGGGTGCTGAGCGAACCCGCGCTCAGGTTGAGCGCGCCATAGCTGCCGCCGATCGCACCGATGAGGAGTTGGTTGTCGGTGTCGACGGTCGCAGTGGTGGTCAGCGATCCGCCGCTGATATTAAGTGCGCCGTTGGCTCCGGAAACCATACCCACGCGGAAAAGTCCGGTGCCGCTGCCATTACCGGCCAAGGAAACGCTGCCACCCGCGGGAAGGTTCAGCACGGCGTTACCCACCGAGTTTGCAACAGCCACCGTGCCTGGGCCGAAGTTATTCATTCCTGTAAGGTTGAGTGTGCCTGAATCCACCACCGTCGCGCCAGTGTATGAGTTCGAGCCTGCGAGCGTGGTCACGCCGCCGCCGGAAATGACGACGCCGGACGGGCTGGTGTTATCGATTATACCAGCGTTGATGGTAAGGATGTTCGTTGACTGGTTGATCAGCGAAATGCCGCCCCCCGCGGCGACCGCGGACAGGGTCCCACTGTCGGGCGTGGTGCCGATGGTCAGCGATTGCCGGCCGGGCGCGATCATGATCGCGCTGGTTTGCAGGGCGCCGGCCGCGAGGTCCACAGTGACGGGCGTGGCGGTGTTCTGGAGAAGCGCGTTGATCGCCGTGGGATCCGTGCCGAGAGTGATATTTCCGCCACTGCCCGCGGATTGAATCCGCACGTCGCTGGTGGTATCCGCGGCGATGACGGAACCCAACGCGGCGATGTCGGTATAGGTCGCGGCGGTGACTCCGAGCACCGGATCGTAGCCGGCGAAATCCGAGGAGTTATACGTCGCACCCGGCAGGTTGCCGGCCGGCTGGGAGCTGAAAAACACGCTGTTGCGGGCGTTCGTTCCGAGTCCCGCGCCGGAGAAATTGATCGTGCCGCCGGTGCGGGAATAGGACGAGAACGTCAGTGCTGACACCTGCCCGGTGGCAGCCTGACTGGTCAAGACGGTGTTGTTACCCGAGGTGATATTCAATGCTCCCGTCTGTTCGCTAAAGTCCCCCGCCCCGGCATCGTTGGAAAATACCAACGTCCCGCCCAGCATGGTCACGTTGCCGGCGGGAAGCCGGTCGCCGTTCTTGTCCAGGGAGGTATTGTCGAGCTTCAGAATTCCGCCGCCGCTGATGGTAACGCTGCTGGAAGCGTTCACGGAACCACTGAAGCCGGAAAGCACGAGGGTCCCTCCGTTCGCGATCGTGGAGCCGGTGTAGCTGTTCGCCGCGGTGAGGGTTACGATTCCAAGACCGTAGTTGATTTGTCCATTAGCTGCGATGAACGCGTCCTTGTTAATCCCTCCGGATCCGCTGATCGTGCCGGCCACCACGATCTGGCCCCCGCCATTCAAGACGACAGTTCTAATGCCTGCGACGATATTACCCAGTGTCAGCGTTCCGCTGTCCGAGGTGAAACGGGTGGAAGCCCCCAAAGTTATGGTTCCGTTGTACGAGTTGTCGCCGGAGATGTTGCGCAACGCGCCGGAGTTGGCGATCGCGCCCTCGCCACCGCCTGAAATGGTTAGTGCTTCCGAAGCGATCGTGACGCCGCCCCTGAGATGAAGCGCGGAATTGGAGTTGACGGTCGTCCCCGCCGCAGCAGTGCCCAAGGCGTCGTTGTTGGTGATTTCCAGCACCCCGCCGGAGACCGTGGTGGTCCCGGAGTGGAGGTTTGCTTGCGTGAGCGTGAGTTTCCCCGTGCCGGATTTGACGACCTTTCCAGCGGCCGTCACGTTGTTGATACCGCCCGGTCCGGCGATGACGGCGTTGAGGGTATTGTCCGCGTTCGAGGAGAATTCATAGGTATTGCCCACATTGCGGAAGGTATAACTTCCCGTGTTTGTCAAGTTGCCGGTGAGCTTGATCGTAGCGGTGCCATTGGTGTTGATGCTGACGTTTCCGGCACCGGTGATACTGTTGGGAATGGTCAGGGTGCTATTCACAGCAGGCCCTCCCAGCAGGTGGCTGTTGGTGGCCACCAGATTGATCAGACCGGTGCCAAGGCTGGCGGTCGCGGCACTGAGCTGGGCGAACTTCCCGGCATTGACGGTAGTTCCGCCGCTGAATGTGTTGGTGCTGGTGATGTTGGGGGTGCTTGCGATGACCAAAGCGCCGATTCCCCCGGGAGTTATGGTATTGTCCTGAATCACCGTGCTGATGGCGGACGTCGCTCCGGAGATGGTTAGGGTTGAGGTTCCGCTGCCGGCGTTGTTAGCCACGGTGCCGGCCCCCACGCCGAATGTGACCGATTGGTTGGTGCCATTCAAATCCAGAACGCCGCCGGGACTCACGGTCACCAGCGAGCCGGGCAATCCGGGAGTGCCCCCGCCGCTCAGCCGCAAAGTGCCGGCGGACACCGTGGTGGCGCCGGTCTGAAGGTTCGCTCCTGATAGTGTCAGCGTGCCGTCGCCGGACTTGGCGAGTCCGCCGGTAGCCGTAGCACCGGAGCCGATGATGCCGCCGATGCTCGTGTTCCCCGCACCACCGACGGTGAGCAGGTTGGCACCATTGTCGATATTTCCGGCCACGGTAAGAGCGTTGCCCGAATCGTTGATCCAAGACTGTGGGGAGCCCAAGGCGAGTGAGAGATTGACGCCACCGACCGCAGTGGCTTGCGCCGCAGGGTTGAGAACAATCCCGTTCGCTCCCACGGTTAGCACCGAGGCGGTGCTATTAGCCAGCTTGTAGCCGCTGGTGGTGGTGGCGTCGAAAATCAAACCGGCGATGCTCTGAGTACCGACGTTGACGGTGGCGGGCGAAGCGAGCGTGCCGCCATTTCCAAACCGAGCGATGTCCGTGACGAGGTCGTCGGTGGTAGCCACGTCGGCAGCGCCGTTCCAGAAGGTTGCTCCTCCCGCCGACCATGTGCCGCCGCCGTCCTGCGCGCCGGCGGTCACTGTGTTAGAGTCCCATGTCAGGGTCGCGGCCCGCGCCGGGGCGCAGGTGAGCATGATGGTGACGGAACTGGCGAAGAGACCGGAGGAACGGAATGCTTTTTGAAGGGCGGATCGGGATTTCACAATATTGGGTTTTGGGGTGAAGTTGAGTTGGAAGGTTTATTTGATGACCTGGAGACGGCCGAAGAGTTTGCCACCTACCGCGGCGCTCTTGGGGATGCTAACTTTGACGGTATCGGTAGTGCCGATATCCGTGATGGTGACGGTGGCGATTCCGACGCTGGAGACGCCAGGTCCGGCGGGGATCAGGATGGATGTCCATCCGGTGAGGGTGCTGCCGTATTGGAAGGACTGCACGGTGTCCGACAGAGAAAGATCGAGTCTGGAATAGGTGAACTCGAAGTCGGTGGCGGTGACGACGAGCTTGGGCAGGATGGAGGTGTTGGAAACCGACGCATTGCCGTTGAGGGCGTATTCCAACAGGTTGTTGATGCCATCCGAATCCGGATCATCACTTGGACCCTTCATGTTCGCGGGGATGGATCCGAAACCATTGATATATGTGGCAAAACCGCTGGGAGCTCCGGAATTGACCTGAATGCTGCCGGTTCCCGTGATGAAGCCGGCGGCCGCCGGAGTGCTGGAGCTGAAGGTGCCACTTGTATAGGTGGTGCCTCCGAGCGTCAGTGAATTGACGATGTCTGTCTGGGAATGGGTGAGGTCGAGGGTTGCTCCAATGGCGATGGTAACGCTGGAAGCATCCGCGAGCGACGGAGAAGCCAAGCTCAGGATGCCTCCGGATACGGTCGTGCTGCCCGTGTAAGTATTAGCACCGGTGAGAGTCAAAGTGCCAACACCCAGCTTGGTCAGTCCGCCGCCGGTCGAAGCCGGGTCCTGTTGCAGCGCTTGGGTGATGGCGATATCCATTCCGGTCGCCACGTCGAATTTCGCGCCTCCGGCTTGGACGAGCGCGCTGCTCACCACGCTGAGGTAGTTGGTACTGGCCGCTGTGGGAAGAAGGGTGCCGCCATTGAATTTGACCACCGCCGTCGAGCCAGCGCCCAAAGCCGTGTTATTCCCGAACTTCGGCAGGTTCACCATGGCCGTGCCTCTGATGATAATTGTTGAAGTATTGGCGTCGCCGGCGGAGAGCGAACCAAACGTAGTGGCCGTGAACGTCCCGGCGGAAAGGTCGAGCGTGGCCTGGATGTTGGCGGCCGTCGCGGCAACGCTCGCGCCACCGCCCATGGTGAGCGTGGCGATGGTGGCCGTGGACAAGGTGCCGCTCTGGTTGAAGAAATTGATGGTGTTGCTCACGTTGGCGGAATCCGAGCGCCCGATCTGCACCGAGGCAGTGCCGCTGTTGAGTGTACCGGTGCCGCTGAGGTTGAATATGCTGGTGGGATTGCCCGTGCCCGTATTCACCCCCAATCGGATGAAGGCTCCGGTTCCCGTCGAGCTCAAAGTGCCGCCACTCAAGTTATAGGTGCCGGTGCTATTGCCGCCATTGCCGATGAGGAGCCTGTTGCCACCGGTGAAGGAAACGTCGCCGCCAGTCTGATTCACCACACCCACTGCGGTATCGCCGGTGCCGACAAAGAACGAATTGGCAGCCAAGGCGTAAGTGCCAGTCAGAATATTGAGGGTGCCGGTGTTGCCAGCGAGGTTGCCGACGCTATACACGCCAGACGCAGCCGTCCGCGCTCCCGAGAGGGTCAATGCTCCAGCCGCAACAGTTGTGGTCCCTGTATAAGTGTTAGCCTGGTCGAGGATGAGGGTCCCTGCGCCGAGCTTGGAGTAACCCACCGCGCCGCCGCCGGTTCCGGTCGAGTTTGCGAGCACATGGCTGTAGGTGACATTGCCGGCCGCATTGGTCGTATCGAAGCCGAAATTCGACCCCGCCTTCAAGCCGTTGCTGTTCACTGCCGAGAGCTGCGTGATCAAGGTATCGACTTGCGTGTCGGAAAAATCGTTCGCGCCACCGATCGTGACCGCCAAAGTCGCACCACTGTTGACAGGAAGATTTACCGGGGTCCACTGGGCCACATCGCTGTTATAGAGCGATGCGGGTTTGGCATACTTCAGAGTCCCACCCATGATGTTCGTGGTGCCGGAGTAAGTGTTGGTTCCCGAAAGGGTGAGCACATTGGCACCCAATTTGTACAGAAACCGAGTGGATTGACTGGTCGCATAGGTGAAATCTCCAGCGGAGGTATCGATGCCCACACCCGCTGCCGGATCCATGCTCACATTGGCCAAAGTGTTCGCATACAGGCTGTCCACGTTGGCCGAGCTGAAGAAACCGGCGCCACCGACGCCCAAACCGAGTGACGCGCCCGCGGCGACACTCACCAATCCCGAAGCAGGCTTGGCTGCAGTGGTGCGGAATACCAGGACGCCGGCATTCACGTTGTTCCCGCCCGTGTAGGTATTGGTCCCGCTGAGGCTTTGGATACCGGTGCCGTTCTTAACGAGGATCGCTCCGACTCCGGAAATGTTACCCGCATAAACGGTGCTGTTGTTTCCACTGCCGGTAGTCAGAACGGACGAGCCCAGGTTCAAATCGCCGGCGGTCGTTCCGCTCGCCAAGGAACCTACCGAAGTGGGGAAACCACCCAGATCAAGTGTCCCTCCGGTCACCGCAATGGCTCCCGAAAGGGCATTGGGTGCCGTGAGAGTCAAGATACCCGCCCCTGCTTTCGTGAAGGGACCGCTATCGGTCAGCGCGGTGGCGAACGTGACGTTCTGGGTATTCGTATCGACCGTTCCGCCACTGGCGCCAAAGGTGAATTGCGAGGAGTAGTCGGTGTTGACGCCCACATATTTAAGTGTGCCGCCATTGAAGTTGATGGCGTTTTTACCAACGGCATAAGTCAGGCCGGTGGTGAACAGGCCCGAGGCGCGGGAGACTTCGAAGGTGCCGCCGTTAAGATTCACCTGATCGAAGATACCGGTCGCCCCCGTCTGGAGGATGCCGCCGCTGATGGCGGTGATGCTTTTGATCGTTCCCTCGTTGAGGAAGGTCCCCGCCGTGATATTCACAGCATTCGCGGCGCTGTTGAAGGTCGTGTAATCGTTGGCATTGTTCAAGATAAAGCCGGCGTTGAGACGCAAAACTCCGGCGCCCGCCTTGGTCAAAATGCCGTTTTTCGCTCCCGCCGAAAATTCCAGATCGACTCCGGAGGGGTCACCCGTGGCTGCCACCGTGAAGTTCGCACCTAGCGCCGTTCCACCGAGATTGAACCCCCCAAAGGTGGTCCCGGTATTGGCCAGCGTGCTCAAGATTGTGGACTGCGAGGTGCCGGAAACGGTCACTGAGAGGGTATTCTGACGTACCAACGAACCCGCATTTCCCAACTTCAGGGTGCCGCCCCCGAAACCCGCGCCACCGAGGACAAGCCCCGCGCGATAGTTGTTGGTGCCATTCACTTGGATCGTCCCGCCATCCCGCGCGGTCAGTCCGATGGTGGCCGTGCCGCTATCCAGTCCGTTCGTGCCGCTGAAAACCAGATTGGTCCCGGCACCTGTGGAGAGAAGATTCCCGCCGTAGGCTCGGTTGACGGCAAGAAATGTGACGGTGCCGCCGCCTTGCACCGTCGTCAAACCGGTCCCCGCAACCACTGAGTTGAAGGTTAACGCTTTGCCACTGGCCACATCGAGGACTCCGGCCGAGATCGAGAAGGTGCCGCCCACTCCATTTACGACCGTGAAGGTCCCGGTGGAAGTGTTGTCCACGCTGACTTTAGTCGCAACGATTGCCTCGTTGGTGGTCAGCGTGCCGGCGGTTCCGCCGAGGACGGCGGCATTGGCGTTGACCCAGTTTTCCAGTGGGCCTACCGCGCTGCCATTCCTCCACAGCGCCGTCGTTTTCGTCCAGCTTCCGGTGCCACCAGTCCCAAGAGTGGTGTCACCATCGGCATCCCAATAATAATCGACCGCGTGCGCGGAGTGACTGGAAAAAATAATCAGCGCAGCCACTGAGAGGGCCGAACGGCGGGTGAGTCCAAGCGAGTTTTGGAGAGCGGTGAAGGGGCGGGTTTTCATAATGTTGGATATCTAATGAGTTGGGTTTTTGAGTGTTGGGAGAGAAGGATGCCGAAAGGTGGGTCCGGCGGTTTATTTAATGACTTGGAGCCGTCCGAAAAGGATGCCGCTGACGGCAGCGGATTTTGGAACGCTGATTTTGATCGAATCGATGGTGCCGGTATCGGTGACAGTGATGGTGGTGATTCCGGCGCTGGAGACGCCTGGAGCGGCGGGAACAAAGATAGACGTCCAGTCAGTGAAAAAACTGCCGTACTGAAAATTTTGAGTGGTGTCTGCCAAGGACAGGTCGAGGCGGGAGTAGGTGAATTCGAAGTCGGTGGCCGTGACCGTGAGCTGTGGCAGGATGGAGGTGCCGGAAACCGAAGGATCGCCGTTGAGGGCGTATTCGAGCAAGTTGCTCAGGCCGTCGTTGTCGAAATCGTCGGCAGGAAGATTATTTGTGCCGACGGAAAATCCCGCGATCCATGACAGGTAGCCGGTGGTCGCGGTATAGGAAAGGACGCCCGTGGCCTCGGTAAATGTCCACTTGCCGCTGGCATCGGTTTTGGTCCAGATGTTGGAACTTTGGGTGAAACCGGGAACCGAGAACGAGACGTCGTAGGTTTCCGCGAGGGTGCCGGCATCGACGAGGGTCCACGAGTTGCCGTTGGCGGCGGCGGCACCGCTGAGGTCGATGGCGAACGCGCCTTTTAGCGAGAGGGTGCCGGAGCCGGTGATTTTGTTGGCGATGCCGTTGGCCTTGGGAACGAATTTCAAACGTCCGCCGAGGGCGAGTTCCAATGTGCCGGCGGAGACCGTGGTATTGCCGGTGTAGGTGCTCGCGCCGGAGAGGGTCAGTTTCCCGGTGCCGGACTTCGTGAGGCCGCCGCCGGTGGAGATGCTGTCGGTTAGGAGAGACTGGGAAACGGTAATGTCCCGGCCGGCGGGAATGTTGAATTTGGCTCCGCCGGATTTGACGAAGGCATTTGTCAGTCCGCCGAAGTAGGTGGTGCTCGCGGCGGCGGGAACGAGCGTGCCGCCATTAAAATAGACGGTGGCAGTGGAACCCGAGCCGCGGTTGGTGGGGAAAGCGGGCAAGGTCGCGACCGAAGTGCCGCCGAAGGTGATCGTGGCAGTGCTTCCGTTGGCGGTGGCGAGTGACGGGAAGGCGGATACCGCGAAGACTCCGCCAGTTAATGTGAGATCGCCCGTTGCGTTCGCACCTGCGCCGCCGGCGACGGCAAGCGTCCCAATGTTGGCGCTTCCGGCGCTTTGGTTGAAGGTGCCGGAGACGCCGCTGATGACTGCGTCGGTGCGGCCGCCTACCATAACGATGGAAGAGTCCATCACGAGATTACCGGTGCCGCTGAGATTGAAGGTGCCGGTGGTGCCGTTATTGGTTCCGATGATGATGCCGCGGGTTCCGGCCGGAGCTCCGGTTAGGGTTCCTCCGCTCAGGCTATAGGTGCCGGTTGCGCCGGTTCCGGGTGCGGTGGTGCTGGTCACGCTGTTGCCGATAATGAGTTGGGTGGCGCTCAAGGTAAGCGATCCGCCGGTCTGGTTGAGGATGCCGGCGGAGGTTCCATTTCCATAGCCCACGGAGGTCGTGCCGACAGTGTAGTTGCCGTTGGAGATGTTGAGCGTGCCCGTGCTATTGTTAACGTTGCCGACGGTGATTCCGCCAGCCGCCGCGGCCACCCGGTTGCCGGTCAGGCTCAGGGTTCCGGTGGCGACGATGGTCGCCCCGGCATAGCTGTTGGCGGCGCTGAGCACCGCAGTGCCATTGAAGGTGATGCCGCCGGTGCCTAGAATCTCGCCACTGTAGGTGGGGGTGACGGCGTAGCGGCTGTTGAACGTGGCCTGACCGGTGCCGTCGATGAGCCATTTGTTGGCATAGGTCTCGGCGAGATTCTTTTCGTGGAAGTAGCTGGTGTTAGGAGCGAGGGAAATCGTGCCGAATTTCCCGACGCCCAGCGCGTTGCCCCTGAGGGTGAGCGTGCCCTGGGCACTGAGCAGGGCTCCGGCGACGGACCAATCGGCTCCCGCGGGTTTCTCGCCGGTGTTGAAGGTGCCGGAGCCGGTGACCGTTAGGACATGCCCGCTCGCCATGGTGAGTTTGGTGTCGGTGATGGCGTCGGCGTTGATGTTGAGAACGTTGTCATTAATATTCCAGAGTGCGTTGGCGGCGACGGTCATGCTACCGTTGTCGGCGGCGGCTTTCAGGGTGAGGTTGCCCGCTCCTGGGGCGACGGTGAGGCTGCGGACGCTAACGCCGCTCGCGAGTGTGACGGTGTAGGTTCCGGAACCGAAGCTGGCGTTGGAATCGTTGACCCAGAGGGCGTTGTTTGCTCCGGCGTTGTTGGTCCAGTTGGCGGTGGTGGTGTTCCAGATGCCCGCGGCGGTCGTGATGGTGCCGTCTCCAACGCCGACCGTGCCGGGGGCGACATCCCACATTGTGCTGGGGGGAACGATGAGGTCGGGGTCGCCGTTGGGGAAATACAGGTCGATGATGCCCTGAATGGCGGCTTTCGCACTATCGGCTATGGCTGTTGTGTAGGTCTTGTTGGTGAACAACGCCTTGATTTCCGTGTCGGCGCCCGATCCATCAATGGCATAGTAGAAGGTATTGTACCCCGACTGGCTGGTGGGGACGACCGCCTGATAGTATTTCAACCTTCGGTAGATGGCCCCGGAGGGTGGAAGCGCGGCGGCGTTGATTGCATTGCGGACATTGGTGGCATTGAGCGGAGGCGCGCCCCAGAAGTGGAGCAGCGGCCGCAGGTCCACCCTTGCGGCCTTGGACATCCGGACGATGCGGCTGTCGGTGGGGTCGGAATTGGTGCGCGGATACGTGATCCCGTTTTCGAAGTCCATGTTCACGGATCTCCAGAAATCCCCGACGGCGTCCCAGCCGAAGAGGTTGGCGATCTCGACATACTTCGCATAACCCTTGTGCTCATAGCTCATGTCGGCGGTGAGCATGGTCTTGTTGCCGGTGCGGAAAACGTTTTTCAAGGTCCACTCCAGCGAGACATAACGGAGATTGATGGTGGAGGTGTCGCCGGGAGCGCCGATTGAGGCACCGAATGCCTGGTCAAGCGATTTGCCGAACTTCCGGTTGAGCGCTGCTACATAAAGCAGGTTGACCGCGGATTCCACCTCGCCGGTGAACTTGGTGAACAAATGGGCGTGGCCGAGCTCGTGCAGAGTCGCCCACGGGGAGTTCTGCGGACCCGTTAGCAAGTAGTGACTTTTGTTGCCGTTGGTGGCGGTGTAGGGATCGTAGGCGTCATTGACGAACGGGTAGCCGGGCGCGTTCACATTGGCCCGGAGGATCACATCCACCTGGGCATACATGACGGTTTTGGGGCGGATCAGTGGCAGGCCCATCAGATCGGAAACGGCATCCATGGCCATGTCCCAGTCGGCCATCAGCGTCACGGGATCGGCGAAGTTGTAGATCCAGGAACGCGGCACCTGCATCATGAAACGGTCGGACTCGAAGTCCGCCCAAGGACCGGGCTGGGTGCGCTCGGTGTCCTGCCACTCGCTGAGCGTGGTCCGGTGAAAACTCGTGGAGGAGAAAAACGGCGAGCGGACCGCGTTTGTGATTTGCACCGACACGAGGCCGGCATTCGCGAGGTAGGGAACCTCGATATAGATGCCCCCGCCGAACGGATTGGCAACCTTGGTGGTGGTGCTGGTGATATTATAAACCCGCGAAATCCTATCGATGCGCTCGATGCGGTCTTTGGCGGTGAGATCCCACGAATGAGCGCCCACCCGCACCTTGAAACCCTTGTTCACCAAGGCGGCTGGCACGGTGACGATACCGATCGAGCCGGGCGCGAGGTAGGATCCGGTGGGGCGCCGCGCGTCGTAATCATAAAACATCACCGGCGCGCCCCATACCTTCGGTTGCGAGGCGTTGATCGGCACGCTGCGGCTGGCGGTGGCGTCCGCAGGCGGGGCGACGGAGCCGGGGAAATGGGCGGAGCTGCCGATTTTCCAGTTCCTGAGGAGACTCTCGTTCGCCGCAAGGCTGGTGGCTGTGTAAGTGTTGTCCAGAATCCGCTGCTCCAAGGTGAGGATGGCGTTGGGGAGATCGAAACCAGTGGCGGCGCGCAGATAGCCGCCACGGGTCGGCGCGGCCACAAAAAGGGCCCCCTTTTTGGTTTCATAAAGTGTCACCAGGCTGAGCGCGTCGGCGATGATGGCGGGATTCGTGCCAAGCTTGGCGGCGTTGCTGCGGATGGTGGCGGCGTGCGTATTGATCTGCGCGGCGGTTAGTATGACAGCGCCGTTGATGTGGTTGCGCAGCGCGGCGAGCGCCAGCGAAAGCGGATCGTCCGCGGACGGCGTGGAATCGACCAGAATACTGCCGGTGCCGGTGATAAGCCCGCCGGAGTTCGCGGCATTGTACACTCCGTCCGCTTTCACCACTCCGTCCAGAACCAATCCGGCCACAGCATCGGTCGTGGAGTGGTTTAACTTCAGAACCGCTCCGGCGGCGATGGTGACGGTGGAGAAGTTGTTCAGGTATGCGGTTGTTAGAGCCAGCGTGCCGCCCTCCACGTCGGTGTCGCCGTTGTAGGTGTTGGTTGCCTTGAGTTCCAAGATTCCCGCGCCGGTTTTGATGAGTCCGCCGTCGGCGGGATCGGCACCGGCATGGGCGAGTATCTGCGACACACCCACCGTTTTGGTGGCGGCAACATCAATGATCGCCGGCTCGATCACATTGAGCGTTAGCACCGCGGCACCGCCCGCCCGGAGGTCCGCGAGAGTTCCGGTGAATTTCAGCGTGCCACCGTTGAAATTGATCGCTCCAACGCCCGTCATGGTGAAGCCAACCGGGGTGGTGAAGGTGCCGCCCGGATTCACATTGAGATTGCTGGCGACGCTGCCGCCCGCATGGCTGAATTCCATGCTGGTGGCCGCCGTCACCTGACCGCCGTCGCGGACGGTTAGGTTCGCCGCCTGACCGCTGGTGCTGCCGATCCGGAACTGGACTCCGGTCAGAAGTCCCGTGTCCGTTACCGTCAGTACGCCGGTGCTGTTGATGACAACAATCTGGTTCAGAGACAGAGTTGTGCCGGCGGAAATGGTGGTGTTGCCATTGGCGAAAAGAGGCGTGTTCACGGTCGAGTCGTCCGTAATGGTGACGTTCGTTCCCGTGTTGAAAATCGAGTTGAGTCCGAGGTTGGAAAAACCGGCGGCGAAATACACGGGCCCGGTCCCGCTCAAGGTCAGGAGTTTGCCTCCGCCGTTCAATGGCGCGTCGAGCGTGAGCGGGTTGGCGGAGCTATTCGTCCAAGTCTGGTTGGCACCGAGCGCGAGCGTTAGATTTCCACTTCCCACAGTAGTGGCCTGGGCGCCGCTGTTGATCATGATTCCCCCTGCGCCCACGGTGAGGACGGATGTGGTGACGCTGGAAAGGAGATAGCCGTTCGTGTTGGTGGCGCCGAAAACGAGTCCGTTGATGCTCCGGGTGTCGGTATCGATCGTTGCCACGTCCGCGAGGGTCCCGCCGTTGCCGAAGCGGGCGATGTCCGTGGCAAGGTCATTCGCCGTCGCCACATTGGTCGAGCCGTTCCAGAACGTGGCACCGCCCGGTGTCCAATTTCCATCGCCTTCCTGGACTCCTGCTGTCGCGGGGTCCGAGTCCCACGTGAGAGTGGCCGCATGAACGGGACCAAGTGCGAAAGCGGAAATCGCCGCCGCCGCAATCGCGATTCCGCATAGTGAATGAAATGCCGCCCGGGATCGTGAAATGAATGGGTTTGTCATGTGCTAGCAGGAAGGCAGTCGCTGGATTTCAAAAGATATGTGAAAATTCGGAAATTGCGGCACAGCCGCTACTGAGTGAGAAATGGAGATTCAATCGGTGGCGACGACCTTGACCCGCGCGAACACCTGGTCGGAAGCCGGCAGCAGGTAAACACCGACACGCTCCATTCCGTCTGCCAGTGGTTCCCGCCGGTTGCTCCATATGACCCGCGTTGGTCCGCTTTCCCAGTTGTCGAGACCGGACGAAGACTCGACGGAATACCGAAGTCCTCCCGCCGTGTAGCTGGTTCCAATCTCACCCGTACCGCCCGCGCGTTGCTGATAGACGAAGTCCGGCGGGGAATCAGCCGTGGCTGCGATCATTCCCACCGGAGAAGATCCGACGGAGGATGTGGGATCGGTGCCTAACGCATATTCCAACAGATTGACCGCTCCATCGTGATCGGGATCGGAAGATGAGTTTCGGATCGTCTGAAAATAGGCCATCTCCCACGCGTCGGGCAAATGATCCCGGTCGAGGTCCGGAGCGGAGGCGGGATTAAGTGTTAGGAAGGAATTACCGGGCATTTGGTTCGCCCATGTGGCCTTGATCCAATCGCTGGATCTCGCGGTGGAGGACAGCCGGATTTCATCCAGGGTGCCGTTGAAATAATTTGGGGCGGCCGTTTGCATCCGGCCGATGTAAGCCGGGTTGTTCTGACCGGGGCTGAGGCTCCCGGCAAATGCGACAGAGGATTTCAGAACGCCATCGACATGCATGCGGACCGTGGTTCCGTCCCAAGTGCCGCAGAGATGATGGAATAGCCCGTCGTTCACGGCGTTCGGGGAGACGGAGGAAGCGTTCGCCGTGTCGCTGGAAAAAACAATAAACTCGGGTTTTCCCGCGTTGATGCGGAATTGCCAAACCCGGTTGAGCGCGGCACCGGTTTGATCCTTGCTGAAAACCGACATGAGGGCCGCGGAGCTGGTTTTCACCCATGCCTCGACGGAGATGAGAGACGGATTGAGCGCAGATCCATCGGGAATCGCGATATTCGAGGTTGTGCCGTCCAACGCCGCCGCGCCGGCGATCACGCCGGTCCCGGCAGCGGTGATCCCGGTCGCCGTGCCAGCGGGTGTGGTGCCGGAGGAGTCCTTGTTGAAACCCAACGCCGGATCGAGATGCCAAACGCCGCCGAAACCGCCGGACCAGACATCGGTGCTGCTAACCGGCGCGGATTCCCCCGATTTACCCCACCAGATGCGGAAGCGGGTGGCGGTTGAAAGCCGTGGGAGTTTCACCCAAATCAACGAGGTGCCGGAGGGATTCCACGATTCGATTTCATAGGGCAAAATGGTCCCTTCCTCAGTGGAGAACCGGAGATCACCATACGGCGGGGACAGCATCTGCTGATAGGTGAATCCGGAAAGCGTCGCGGGCGAAAGCTTTACCAGAACAGGAAAATCGATCAGAGTTTCGGCGCCATCATATCCGGCGATATTGATCAAGGCGTTGTGTTGCCATCGCGAGAGGTCGCCGGTGTTAGCGAGAACTCCGCTGCCCGCCGCCCAAGCACTGCCATGGATGGTGGTGGCTTTGAAACGATAATAGATGATTTGATCGGGAATCGCGTCAATGGTGATGTCGAATTTGCCGGCGTTGCGTGGATACGGACCCACGGCCTGCTGCCACGCGGCGGTATCGGTTCCACCGTCGCTCGTGCCATAATACAAAGTCACATCGCCCGAAGTGAGCTGGTCGTCATTGATGTCAAGTTCAGCGAGAAAGGTCGCACTTCCTCCATAGTTGCGGGACGCCCCTTGCTGAACGATTTCCGGCATGAAATTGCCGACGGTGAACGACCAAATCCGGCCCGTGGTGATGATGCCGGTCGCATCCACGGAATCCACGCGCCAATGATAAGTCGTCATGGCGGTAAGCGGCCCGACTGCACGAGTAGTTCCGGAGAGTCGTCCCAAATACTCCGGCGCACCGGGCGCGGCGCTTGCCACTGCCGCCTTGTCGGTGCCGAAATAAACATCCTGCGTGATTGATTTCTGACCGGCGGTCCACGAGAGGTTCGGAGTCAGATTCTCAACCACCGCCCCGGGTGCGGGCGAGGGAAGGACCGCGGCGCGTGAAACATGATAGTCCAGAACATGCAGCGGTGTGGGCGCCGTTCCCGAAGGATTGGTTTCCTGCGCATAGACGGAAATGATGCGGTCCCTTTCCCAGCGCACCGGATCGGTAATGATATTGACCGTGTCGGCCTTGCCGGCGGGAAGAGCGCCGGAGAGGGTGAGCGGCGCCCAGTCGATCCAACTGTTAGCAGGTGTGGCCTCCGGGTTGGCGGTAGGGTTCGCCGCAGCGATCCGGATGTTGGCCGTGTCGCCATAGATGAGAAAAAGGCGGCCGTCGTCATCGGCGGCGAGCTTCGCGCGCGTCCCTGTGATTGCGGTCGGATTTCTTCTCCATATTCCATCCGTGCCGCGCCAGTAGTGATGGAACGTGGCCTTGGAGGCAATGGTGGCATCGAAGCTGGAATCGTCCGGGAATGCGTCCGGCAAGTGCCATGCGACAACATGAATCCGGCCCTCGCCATCGGTGATCATCGCGCTGTTGTTGATGTAGTTGCGATTTTGGGGAATGCTCCATCCGACGATTCCGGGCGAGTTCAGTGCGATCGAGCTGGAACCGGTGACTGCGATGGTGGCTCCGAGCTGGTTTTTCCAAGTGCGGCCGATGTCGTCACTATAGGCATAGAGAATGTCATGGTTGCTGCTGCCTCCGGCGGTTTCGCGCCAGCACCAAGTGGCGTGAAGGCGGCCGTTCGCGTCGAAGGTGGTGTTGTCGAAATAGGCGTTGCGTTCGTTGCTGGTGCCTGCCGGGCCGGTATAGGTTCCGCTGCGGGAGACATATTGGCCGATGAGCGACCAGGCATGATTGATTCCGCTGTATTCGTAGAGAATTTCGTCGCCGCCACCCGATCCGCCAAATCGATAGGTGAAGAGCAATTTGCCGGCAGGAGTCGGAATGAAGCGCGGGTAAGTCACCGCCGTCACCGCGGAGCCACCTGTCAGGAGATGATTGCTCACGGCACCGAAAAGTGCGGGTGTCCACGGGACCGAAGCCGGGTCGTCGGCGGCTCCTGGAATCGATACCCGGTATTTCAGGACCGAACCATGGTGATCGAATGACAAATGAATGCTGCCGTCTCCCGGGCAGATGCCGATGACGACATCATTATGGGAATCCACGGTAGTGAAAACATAATCGCCAAGAACCAGCCTCTCCCACGATCCGTTCGGCAGCGGACGCCTGGCAACGGCCACTTTGCCGCTGCTGCTAGCGGAGTTCCCCTGGTAATAGGTGGCATACTGCCAGCCCTTGTAAGTCGTCACCCCGTCTTGTTGGAACGTGACTCCCTGGACCGTGGGTAGCGAATAGGTGAGAGTGGGGAAATTATGCGCGTTTGCATCCACGATGGAATCCACCGT
>JBBSUD010000036.1:0-41348 GCA_038235225.1 Verrucomicrobiales bacterium | reverse complement strand
CATCCTCGAACTGTTCTATGCCACCGGCATTCGCCGCACCGAATTGACCAATCTTGACAGCGGCGATTATGACCCAGCCGCCCGCACCCTGCTCATCCGGCAAGGGAAAGGCGGAAAGAGCCGCCTCCTCCCCGTGGGCGAGCGCGCCTCCGCCTGGCTCGACCGCTTCCTAACCGACGCCCGCCCGCTCTTCAGCCACCTTCCGCAAGAAACCGCAATGTTCCTGAGCGGATATGGCACCCGCATCACCCCTGCCTACCTCGGCAACTGGGTGGCCGGTCAGATGAAACAAGCGGGCGTCACCGCCAAAGGTTCCTGCCACCTCTTCCGCCATTCCTGCGCGACCGCCATGCACGCCGGCGGAGCTGACATCCGCTATGTACAGGAAATGCTCGGGCACGCCCGGTTGGAAACCACCCAAATCTACACCCACGTTCACATCGCCGCCTTGACCGAAGTACATGCCCGCTGCCATCCCCACGGAAGAATACTTATGTCCGATCCCGGGATCGACAAGCCACCCAACCCGGCCATCGAATCCGCCAGCAACGAACTTTTCGCTTCCCCTCCCACCATCGAAACGGTATCCGCCCCTCAGACGATGATCACGGCACTCCCCCAACCGAAAGCCGATCCGGTCAAGCCATCCATCCCTCCTCAAGATCGCGAGGAAGATGGACCGGACGCGCCCCCGGTGGCAAAGCAGCCCGAACCACCTCCGGTCTTGCCTCCTTCCGGCAATGCGTCCAACGCGTTGCCCTCTAATGGATTAAGCTGTCCTGATGCCGGCCTTGAAAAGGGGGTGGTAGCTTACTACGGGTACAGATACTACGACCCTCAGACCGGCAGGTGGCCATCCAGAGATCCGATCGAGGAAGAAGGGGGCCTAAACCTGTACGGGTTTGTTGGGAATGATGGGGTGAATTGGGTTGATTATTTGGGTTTAGTTCCCCCTTGGTGGCAGCCCGGAAGGCAGGATATCCCGCGTGAACAAGTGGATAAATCTATGAAGCCTTCACCTGCGCAGTCTCAGCAGTTGGATAGAGGATGCGTTGGATTGTGCAATGCACAGCTAGGTCCGGACCCCAAAACGGGAAAGTACGCGCCAATGCCAGAAGATCATTCGGGAACAAAATGTTTCAAAACAGAACCGGAGGCAGATGCGGCGGGGAAAGATTGCCCTGAAAAAACGAGACCTCAGGTGTGGTCGAAGCAGGGGAAATGGAAAGAGAAAGAGCCAGATACGGCTGATGACGGCACGATTCCTAATGATTCTGTTGAAGGCAATGGAAACCCCGGGGCTTACAATTACGTGACAAAATTTGCCGGTGCGGATGGATCGACTCGGTATGCATGGATGAATCATGCAAAACAATATGGAAATCAAACCTTTACTTTTGCAGATGGACCAGCTAATGATCCTCACTATCCAGACAAGATGTGGTGTGTGACTTGCAAGCCCTGTTCCAAGAAATGAACGCAGCGAAAAAATTAATTGTTCTCATGACGTTTATCTGTTTTGTCGCGAGTGCAAAAACTGAAGCGTCGGAGGAAAATGGAAACGTGAAAAATATCATCGATTCTTATCAACAAGCCATCACATGGAAAGAAAAGAGAGATGCGTGTTTGGTGCTCATTGATTCTGGGCTTGTAGTGCGCGGGACTTTGGTGGAAAAATTGCGGGAAATCTTTGGAAGTGATTTATTTCGAGCAAGTGGCAAGGATGCCGAGAATTCTGTGTGGTTTGTGCATTTTGAAAAACAGCCCAAATCCCAGGGAGACTCAATGGGAGCCCCGTTCGTGGGATGGTATCTTCTGATGCGAACTGACCGATTTGGGAAATTGGAAGAATATAGTTTGTCAAATCTCCACAAATAACACCATCACACATCCCCAGCAACCGCACCCTGACGCATCACAATTACATGTTCCCAGACAAATAGTGGAATCACAGGGTGTCAGATGTTTTGTGAGAAAGCGGTTTGCCTGGAAAAAGAAAGGGGGCGAATCAGAGGGGGCTGACGTTTTAAGAATCCAAATCCGACTGGAACACCGCCACCCCGGACACCGTGAAAACCTACTTCGCCAACGGCCTGCTGAAATCCATCGACAACTCCGTCTCGAAAAGCGAATATACCTACAGCGTGAGAAACGAACTTCTGAGCGAACGGAGCGGTGACTTTCAGTCGCCGCCAACCTCCACCGTCTCCTATATCTACGATGCCGACGGCCTCCGCCAGCAGATGAACTCCCCCAGCGGAAGCCCGGTTGATTACACCTGGACCGCCAAAGCCCAGCTCGCCGGAATCTCCCGCGACGGCCCGCCACCCCTCGTCAGCTACACCTACGACAAAGCCGCCCGCCTCACCGCAATCGCCCACGAGAACGGCATCACCGAGGCGAAAACCTACAACGCCGCCAGCGAGTTGCTAAGCACCCTCCACCAGCAGGGCGGTCACGGTTATTCGTATGACACAACCGGTCGCCGCACTGCGGAAACCTTCGCGGACAACCTCACCGCCCCCCGCACCTACGGCTACGATCTGGCCGACCAGGTCACCAGCGCCGACTACGGCAACTCCCTAACTGACGCGTACGACTACGACCCCATGGGCAACCGTCTATCCGCGACCCGTGGCGGCGGTTTGCAACCGCCCAGCCAGACCTACGTAGCCAACACCGCCAACCAATACACCAGCATCACCGGCTTCGCCCCCGTCACCCACGATGCCAACGGCAATCTCCTCCAGCAGAACGGTGCCACCTACACCTGGGACAGCGAGAACCGCCTCCACAGCGTAACAGACGGCACCACCACCAACACCTTCACCTACGACGGCCACCACCGCCGCGTCACCAAACGCACAGCCATCAGCGGAAACGTCACCTCGAGGGTAAGCTACATCTACGATGGCTGGAACGTCATTGAAGAATGGAACGCGGATCTTCAGTCCGCCTCTTCCACCCTGTCCAAAACCCACACCTGGGGCACAGACCTAAGCGGCACCCTCCAAGGAGCCGGCGGAGTAGGAGCTCTCCTTCTCACCGAAGAAATCACCGGCACCACCACGGAAGCATACCACTTCCAATACGACGGCAACGGCAACGTCACCGAAGTCACCGACCACACCGGCGCGACAGCCGCCACCTACCGCTACGATGCCTTCGGCAACACGCTCGTAGCCACCGGCCCCTACGCCCAGGAAAACAAATACCGCTTCAGCACCAAACCAGTCGATGCGGAAGTCACAAACACCACCCTCTATTACTACGGCTACAGGTATTACGACCCGGTGACCGGAAGATGGCCGAGCAGAGATCCGATAGGGGAAGAGGGTGGAATCAGCCTCTACGGATTCGTCGAGAATGACGGAGTGAACAAGTCGGATTTGTTGGGATTAATATGGGAAGATCAAAGCTTAGATGACGTGGCGTGGGATCCATCAGGCTGTGAATCTTTAGGAGAAAATTGGAAGGTTTCTAATATCTCGTTAACGAAAAGAACTGAAATAAGAAAAAGTCGAGTTGCTGTACGCTATTCAAGGATAGGTAATTTAATTACGTTCATAAGTACCGCTGGAGGAGTCATAACATTGGGTTCGACGGTGGTTTATGTTGATTACGAGGTAGAATACGAAATAGAAGGAACTATACTTTGTTGGTGCACAACAAAAAGGGAAGGTTACGCTACCGCTACCCAGCGAGTACCTACCAAAGCTAACCAGACTACCATCAGAACCACTATTGAATTTATCCCAAATGGCGGTTGAATGAAAATAATGAGAGTAATTCCTATACTGAAAAATTGAGGTTTATTTGTTTCAAGAGTATAATGCAACTGGCTATAATGTCCCTTTTCGGATTTAAGGTTCCACTCCGGTTATGCCACAGCTAAACATTGCCATGAAAAAGCTCACCTACATACTGATCGCGTTGACTAGCTTTGTCACGAGTTCCTGCGAGAAATATACTGACATAAATGATCCAGCATCGGTCAAAAAAGCAAAAGAGCGGTCGGAATACATCCTTCTCTGTGATGTTGAAGTGAGGGATGGAACTCTAGATTACAAGATGCGAAAAACTCTCTATCGCAAGCCTGGGACGAAAGTTCCGTGGAGTGTTGGTGGTTTGGTTTCGGCACCATCACTAGCGGCTTCGGGGTCGAGTGATACTCCAGACAGAGCCGTGATATTCTATGAGGATTTTGGTGGCCGCATACGGCCAATGGAAACTAAGTTATTCTACCTTGTTCCACCTCACAACGACACTTCAAAGCTAAACAATCTTATCACGAATCTGAAACTGTAAATATTATTTGGTCCGGGTGCGAATGGCACCACACATTACCAGACGAATAAAACCCATATAAACGGATTTGGAAACGTGAATGAATAAGTCTTACAAAGAACAAAGAGCAACTGACTTTTGCCACAAGCTCTACGCTTGGAACAATGGCGCCTTGATTTCATCATGGCTGCGTGGAGACGCAGGGAGTAAACTTGGCGGTGAACTGACAATACTTTACTACGGCTACAGGTACTACGACCCTCAGACCGGCAGATGGCCGAGCAGGGATCCCATTGCGGAAATCGGCGGGATAAATTTATACAAGTATATCGGTGATAATTCCATCAATCGATATGACTACTGCGGACTTACAGAGAAAAGCAAACAGGTGGATTTTGAAGTGAGTGGAACTGATTCCAAGGCGGGAGGTGGGAAAATATACATACCCGGCGGATGGGTTTATTATTTGGAGCCAGGATTCGGATCGATGTCCTACAGCAGAAAGTGGGTCTCTCCTGTATACGGAACGGCAACGGATACCGCGAATATAAATGTAACGGGAAAAGTCAATCAAGGTTTTAAAATAGACTGCAATTCAGGAAAAGTTACGGCATGGGTTGGTACGGCTCAATTAATTGGTCCAAAAACAAGTTTGACTAACAATGGTCAAGTTTCAGGAATTGGAATGGGAAATGTTCAGAGCTTCGATCCCAATTCCGCGCGGACTAGCGGCCCAATGAACGTCAAAGTGACAATGGGTGATGGAGGAAAAATCAAAACGATAACTTGGGACGTGGACGGTTCGGCAGTTATTAGCAATGAAATTACGTTCAAGCTAAACGTCGAACTTATTGCAAAAGGTTGGATTGCCGGCGCTCAATTTGATCATGGATCGACTTCAAGGATTCTGGCGACAGGTAAAGGCAAAGGTTCCGTGACTTGCGAATGCAACCAACAAACTGGGGAATGGGAATAGTATGAATATTGTATTGCTAGGAAGCTTGCTTATGAGTGGAGTTTTATGCCTCCTGTCGTGTGGTAGGAATGAAACTTTGATCAACGGGAGTTCCCTCAGAATCGACTGGAACTCTGCACCTGGGAAAAATTCAGGCAACTTAATCCAATTCTTTGCTGTAGTACCCGAGACAAGACACAATTGGAACTTTATGATACTACACCGAAAGTTAGTTGACGAAATTTCTGCTTCAAAAATCTTGGAGACAACGAGGTTTGAAGATGATGGTGATATCAATGGCGTTGATTTCAGCTTGAAGATGACTTGTACCCAAGTTGGGCAAATGCAATGTTCGGGCACAATATTGGACATGGTTTTCACAAGAACCATTTTTAAAAGTATTGACTACGGCTTGGTTGAATTAAGCACATCTGAAGTCAGAAATATTTTTTCAGATGAAGTCGGTAAAAACCTTGGTCAATCCAGCGGCTTTATTAAAGCTATTGAAATAGAATTCGACGACGATGACGTATACTATATTATTGGCATATAGGGAATCCCGTAATACGGGTACAGGTACTACGACCCGCAGACCGGGAGGTGGCCGAGCAGGGATCCGATTGAAGAAAGAGGAGGATTGAACTTGTATGGGTTTGTCAGGAATGCTAGCACACAAAACTACGACATCCTGGGCCGAAATCCCATAGCTCTTGCAGAAGCCTGTGCAGCGGGTGGTGGTGCTGCGCTCACAGAGACGGCTATCGCCGCAGCTTTCGGATTATCCATAGCCGCGTGCCATGAAGACCCAAAATGTAGCGGAATGTTGTTCTTCGTCAATCATCCAGGACTCTGGCTAATGTCGGAGGGGGTAGTTGCGATTTGCAAATGCAAAGACCTTGTTAAATCAGAAGTGAAATCAAAAAAATGCCGATTCGTAGGAGCGGTTGATATGGCTGCCGGCATGATGTGCGTTTATGAATGTGAAGGCGGAAGAATGGCCTTTGGGGAAGCATCTGGCAATTCAGACGGAAGTGATTGCGCAGCTGAAATCGATGATCCACTTGCAAATGATTGAAGAAGATACATTGATTGGGAAATGGAGGGTGGTCAAAACGGAGATCCAAAGTTATTCCGTGGAAGCCGATATACTAGAATTTCTTTCTAATGGCGAGTTCATTTGGAATTTGGATGGACATGTGTTGAGATACATTTTTGAAATCGATGGGACATTCATGAAGTACGAAGTGAATGGGATCTGGGTAATCGTGAGATTTATTATGGATGGCGATTATTTGGTCATGATACCAGATCATGGGCGCCGAAGCTGGCTTGTGCGACACCCGTAATGTAGCGAGAGCGATTTCACTTAATGACACGCGTCGGATCTTGGAGTGTGGATTTTTATCAGAGGGTACTCGATGGAGGCGGGTGTTGGATTCCAGATCTCAGCGGCAATGATCGGGTAGTTCATCGTGGAAGCTTGTGAGAGTATCAAATCGTATGGCATCGAATAGGAAACGTGCATTCCACTTCCGTTGGTATCGCACTGCCCGCCCTGTTCCTCATTTTACCGTGGGTGCTAATCGAGTCGAAGATCGTTTGCGGGAGGCACCGGTCGTCGGAATTTCGTGAATGGGGTCGTGAATGGGGTCGGGTCTTGGATCGTGGATTTTATCATCGTGATTGGGGTCGTGAATGGGGTCGGGTCTTGGATCGTGGAATTTATCAGAGGGTAATCAATGGGGCGGGCATTCGATTGCGGATTTCAGGGTTAATATTCGGATCGTTTCTCCTAGGATTTGGTAAGAGTCGCAAATCGTATGGCATCGAATAGGAACCGTGCATTCCACTTCCGTTGGTAGCGCACAGCCCGCCCTGTGCCACGGGCTTCTCGGGTGCAAAGCGAGTCGGGGATCGTTTGCGGCGATCACCGATCACCGGGATTCCGAGGCGGGACGGCGGAGCATCGCACAGTCAGTTCATGCCCGGTGGCGGCAGGATGCCAGCGCTCGTTGTGACTTGGCGGCGATAACCGGTCTCCGCGACGTTGGCGCTCGAGTAGCTGGGAGGACAGGTGGCGTCCACGCACGAGGGGTTAGGCAGCATCGGCGGCAGGATGCCACCGCTCCTTGAAGGGCGATCGCGATGAGTTGAGGCGTCGCTAGACGAGATCCGCTGAAACCGGACGAAATCGAGACGAAGCAAAGTCACTTGGGGACGAAGCATATAAACTTCGGGGCGAAGCAAGAGGGTGAAGCCGGTTTCGGGACGGGATGCTAGGGTCGGCTTCGCACCCCGCTTTCCGCCGCGGCCCGGGCGGGATTCCCGGCGATGAAATCATCGACAATCCCCCTGCCCTGCTGCGGACTTCCGGCGTGCCGACCGTCCAACTGAAATATCAGACATTCCACCCGTCCATCTGGCCGAAAATGATCGGCGAGGTCTCGCGCGATGCCGGACCGGGCGATTTCGTGCGGGTGCTGGGCAAGGAAGGGACGCCGTTTGGCTGGGGACTCTGGAACCCGAAATCGCGGATGCCGCTGCGGATGGTCAGCCATTCGCTTGAGGAAATCGACGAGAGGGAATTTTTCGAAAAGGCGATCCGCCGGGCGGCCTCGCTGCGGCGGGAAATGCTGAAGCTGGACGCGGAGACCGAGAGCTACCGCGCCATTCACGGCGACGCGGATTTTCTGCCAGGGCTGGTGGCGGACAAGTTCGCCGACGTGCTGTCGGTGGAAATCACGAATCTTGCCGCTTGGCAGCGCCTGCCGCATTGGCTGCCGTTGCTCCATGAATCCTTCGGCACCACGCGGGTCGTGGTCGGCGTGGATATGGAGCTGGCGCGCATTGAGGGCATCCCGCGGTTCGGCGGGGTGGAGTCGGACAAGGTTCGGTCGGTGCGCATCCGCGAGGGCGGCGTGCGCTACGAGGTGGATTTCTCCTCCGGCCACAAGACCGGGTTTTTCTGTGATCAACGCGACAACCGCCGCCGTTTCGCGGCCCTCGCCGAAGGCCGGACGGTGCTCGATCTCTGCTGCTACACCGGCGGCTTCGGGATTTCCGCGGCGCTCGCCGGTGCTGCCGATGTGATCGGCGTGGATCTGGACGAAACCGCCGTGGCCATGGCCAAGCGCAACGCAAACCTCAACACCACCAAGGCGAAATTCACCCACGCCGACGCCTTCACCTGGGCGCGGACGATGATCGAAAACGGACGAACTTGGGACCTCGTCATCGCCGATCCCCCGAAATTCATCCATGGCCGCGAAGACGAAACCGGCACCGCGAAATATGCGGATCTCAATAAGCTGGCGCTCCAGCTTGTCGCGCCGGAAGGGCTGTTCGTAACCTGCTCTTGCTCGGGCATGCTGGCACCGGGCGAGTTCGAGCGCATCGTCACCGCCGCCGCGCACCGGCAGGACAAGCGGATGCAGATTTTCGACCGCACCGGCGCCGGGGCGGACCACCCGACGCTCTCGAATTACCCGGAATCCCGCTATCTCAAGCTGCTCTGGTCGCGCGTGATCTGAGCGATTCCCTCAGCGCCGGCGGCGGAGCAGCAGCAGCGAGCCCACCAAGCCGAGCGCCGTGGCGGCTGGCTCGGGGACGATGGTGTAGCTCAGCGCGGAGGTGAGGGCGAAATCGTTCTGGCCGACGTTGTCCACCGGGAAGCCGCCGCCGTAGCCTTCGTTCGAGACGAAGCCGCGACCCAGATCACCACCAAAGGGATTTTCATAGGTGGCGACGAAATCCACGGTCGCCCCGCTGTTCGGCGTGAGGCCGAGCGATGCTACTGGAATGGTAAAAGTGAATGTGGGCTGATTTGCGGCGGTGAGCGTGCTGTTCAGACTTGCGGCGAATGGCAAGCCGTTGTCGCCGACAGTCCCCGTTGCCGGGATGGACCAGAGGCCGCCGAAAGATGTATCGATGGCGACGGCGAACGATGCTTGGAAGCCGGCCGGGAACGTCAGGGTTTTCCCAGCTCCGGCCTCAATGTAGGAAATCGCCGAGCGCAGGGTGTCTCCACGGTCATTCACTTCCGTGCCGATCGCGTTCCGGCCGGTGGCACCGGTATTCAGATAGATCACGAAGCGATCGTTGAAATCGCCGGCGCCTTTGGTGAAGGCCACGGTGATGTTCGAGCCGTCGTCGGTCCACGACATGGTGGACCCGCCGATCGCACCACCGAAGCCCGAGGTGCCGGAACCGTTGAAGATGGCTGCGCCTGAGGAAACCGCGGCGGTGGCGAGCAGGGCAAGCAAGGCGGCGGGGAGGGTATTGGATTTCATGATTTAGAATGGTCTCATCCGGGATGTAGGCCGACGGCCGCTGGTTTAGAAAATTTCCGGCGTCACTTCAAAACCGCCTGCAGTTCCCACGTCCGCTCGGCGCGCGGAGTGCCGGGGCCGTTGTATCCGAGCATGCGGAAGGTTTTGGATTCTTTTTTCCGGGAGCTCAACTCGGTTTCCAGCTCGGTGCGGGCTTTGGAGACGTTTTCCTTCGAATCGTCACCTTGCCAGGTGTAGCTCAGAACCTTGGAAGCCGGCACGTCCCGGACCTCGACCTTGCTACCATCCGGACCCTTCTCGCCGACCTTGCCGTTCTGATAGAGGAAGGCCATGCCGTCCTGTTTCAGCTTCCCGCCGTCCTCGGCCATCGGCATTTCCACCGGCGCGGTCATGGGGATGTCATGGCGCTTGATGTGCATGAACAGCGTCCAGAACGCGCCGGTCTCGCCCTTGCCGTTGGTAAAAGCCGCGCGGTAGGCGGGATAGGATTTCTCGGTCACCTTGTCATAAGGACCGGGCTTCGGCCAACCTTCGGGAAGAGGTGCCTCTTGCACGAACGCCGGGCCGGATTTCACCTTTTCAGGTTCGGCGGCGTGGACGTTGCAGGCGGCGAGCAAAATGTAGAGCGGGAAGAATTTCTTTTTCACGGCGGGAAAGGAAGCTCGCTCCGCCGCCGGTGCAACGGGGATTCGCGCGGGCGGATCGGGCGGCTCATTTCGCGAAAATCAGCATCTTGTCCATGGCCGTGCGCAGCCGCCAGCCGTCCGCAGCCTGCTGGTTGAGTTCCTTTTGCAGCTCCTCCACCCGCGGCGAGGCGATGACGACAATCTTGTATTCCTCCGGCTCGACGCGGACAGCTCGTGGTCGGACCAGCGGATCGGCGTTGGCGGTGCCGGCTGTGAAGGACGAGGTGGCGGCGTAAACCGCGGTGGCGAGGGCAGCGGCCATCAGGGCGCGCTGGAGATTTCGGTGGAGTGGAGTGTTCATGGCGATTTCCCGGCACCTTTTGGAGCGCCGGATTTCGAGCGTTACCACGGAAAATCGATTCGCGCGAATCCCCTGCCGCGGATTTCACGTCTTTGTCCGTTAATCTGGTTGGCGGCGTGATCTCCCGCTAAAAACGTCAGCCAGCCTCCTGGATCAGCCTGGTGAGGCGAGACTCCACCCAACCAATGAGGCTCGTACCTTCCGCACGGCTGATTGCTGCCAGCTTGCGGTGCAAATCCGGCTCAAGCAGCAGCAGGAATTTTCCAGAATACGGTTTGTCCGGCTCGTCGCCGCGGCTGGCGCAGAAATCGAGGTAGTCGTGAATGGATTCGGCGAAAGCCTGCCTCAATTCATCAACACTTCTCCCTTGAAATGTAACCACGTCGCGAAGCCCGATGACCTCGCCGTGAAAGATCTCCGCTTGGTCGTCGAATTCGATGTTTCCTTGGTATCCTTTGTAATTCATCTTGGTTCCAATCCTGACTCGGTTAGAAGTTTCCGCATCGATTTAACCGCGCCTCGATCCGTATGGGGAGCGGGGTGTGGCCTATGAAAAACCGCCTTTACCCCGTTGAGAGCCAGCCCCACCCGAGATCCGCTTCCTTCAGAAATCTCGCAGCCTACGGCGTTTAGCAAAGACTCGATATCCATCCACGCCAGGCTGACGACAACTGGATTCTTGTAAATCGCCTCAAGCGTCTACCGCTGATCGCAGCCACCAATTCTCGCGAGAGGACTGTTCAATCATCTCGGTCAATCCGTCCCCAGCCTCTCCCGCAGTTCTTTCCACTGGCTGCGGCTGACGATGTAGCCGACGCAGGCGGGGCGGCCGCAGCGGCAGGGGTGGTCTTCATAGCAATCGACATCGAAGCCGTAATCGAAGGTGAGTTCCTCGCCGGCGGGGATATCGCGGAGGGCGTGGATGAAGATTTTCCGACCCTCGATCCATGCCTGGCAGTTCGGCTCGCAGGAATGGTTAATGAGCCGCGCGGTGTTCCATGGCACGTCGCCGTCGATGTCGAAATTCTTTGAAAGCGTGAAGATGTAGACCGCGGCGCCGCCGGTTTTCTTGGATTTCGAGTGGAGGCGGTTGGCGCGGCGCTCGCTCTCCTCCTTGCCGATCCGCTCGCCGACGTATTCGATGACCTTCGCATCGACGGGGATGAATTTCGCGGCATAGACGCCGCGGCCGTGGATTTCCGAGCCGCGGACCTCGCAAAACTCGCTCTGCCCGCGGTTCCAAAGGTCGAGGAGCTTGCGGTGGAGGGCGTTGCGGTCGCAGGCGCTGGTTGCGGACATGGGGCGCGGCGGACTAGCGGGACTCGCTGCGGGAGACGGGCGGCAGTTCCAGATTTTTCGGGAGCGTCGCGTAGAGGCTGCGCAAATCGTTGACAGTCAGTCCCGAGCCATCAATGAACGTCCAGTCCTCGCTACCCTTGTCCGCCACAGCGACTTGGTAGCCGGTGCTGTCGATGACGAGCGGCTTGGTCTGGCCTTGCGGCAGGATCCGAAACTTCGTGACGGTGGGGATGAGCACCATCCATTTCAAGAAAACCAGGCTCTCGACCTGCTGGCCGGCGACCGTTTCGACCTTCCGGCCGGGGCCGACTTCAAACGAACTAAGACGGCCTTGGGGCTTGAAGGAAATCATGCTGATCCCTTGCTGGACCATCTGGCTGGCCACACCGGCGAGCTGTTTCTCCAACTCCTCCTTGCCGCCCATGCGCTTGGCGACGCGCTCCTTCCACAACGGATTCATGCGCTCCACCGCGACTTGGTAGCGGCCGAGCACGACTTCTTTACCGAGCGCGGCCACCGCTGTCACGGCGGATGCGACGACATCGGCCGGCGCGGCGGAGGCATCGGGCGTTTCTTCGGCTGCCGTAGGCGGCAGCGGCGCGAGCGGCGGCGGATTGGTCTGGGCGGAAGCCGACACGCCGAGGAGCGCGAGGGCCGCCAACGTGGCGGGAAAATGGGAGGATTTCACGGCGCAAGCCATGCCGCCCGCCGCGCCTGCCGTCAAGCGCGGCCAAGCTGTCGGACAACCACAAAAAAACGGCATGGCCGCGAAGCCATGCCGTTTTGGATGATTGGAAAGGTCAGATATCAGCGGACGGGGCCGTTCACGCCGCCCGCAGCTTCCTCGGCGGTGATGTGCAGCACCTTGTAGCCGCCGATCATCTTGAAGTAGATCAGCAGGCAGAGGAAAATCACCGCCATGATTGCCGGGATGGCTGAGTCCGCCTTGAGCGTGAGGCGCGAGCCTGTCACATCGGTTTCGTGGGCGCGGCGCTCGTCGTCGGGAAGGGCGGCGATCGCATTTTTGGCGGCATCCGGATCGCCCTTCGCTTGGAGGTCTTTGAGATTTGCTGCGATTTTGTCGTTAATCGCCGCGGTTTTCTCGGCATCCACGGTGGTGACCTCCTCGAAGATCAGCCACTTGCTCGTCTTCTTGCCCATGTATTCCGACTGCAAATCCTGCGGCAGCGACGTGGCGGTGAAGCGATCCTTGGCGTAACCGAGTCCGGCCGAACCGATGAGGCCCGCCGACATCATGCCGATACCGCCCATGATCGAAATGGCGACGGCACCAGTGCGGGGAAAGCGGTCCGATGCGATGGCCAGCATGGTGGGCCAGAAGAACGTCTTGCCGAGTGCGTAAACGGCCAGCGCGCCGAACGCGCCGCCGAAGGTGGTGATGGCACTAACCAAATTCAGGCCGATGCAGGCGATGATCGAACAAATGAGCAGCAGCCCGACAGGCGAGAATTTGAGGTTTTTCTCGATGAACTGGGCGCAGAACCGGAGTCCGAACATGATCATCGACGTGAAGATGAAAAGGTAGGTGCCTTGTTTTGGAGTGAGAATGTTGCCAGTGACGTTCTGAATCCAGCTATCCGTGCCAAGCTCGACCGCGCCGATGAGCGCATGGGTGATCAGCAGGACGAAAAGCAGCCACGCGCCGCATGCCCAGCCGCTGAGATTGGAGAATGTGACCCACGTGATGACGCCGATGGCGGTGGAGAGGTAGGTCCAGTTCTGGCTGACGAAGAATTCCTTGCCCGTGAAGCCGTGAAGCAGCGGTCCGAGGCCGTCCTTTACGAACAAGCCAACGAACAAGCCAATGATGATGGCGCCGAGAATGCCGACATCCTTGAGCATTTCCCCAAGGGAGAGTCCACGCTCTGAAGCTTCGGATTTCGGGAATTTCTGGCGGAAAAACATGAACCCGTAAACGACGGTGGGCACCAGGAACAGGATGAGCTGGTTCTGCCAGCTCCAGTGCAGCTTGTCTCCGAAGAAGGTGGCGGCGAGTCCGCCGATGACCATACCGGCCGGCCAGCTCGCGTGGAGGATGTTCAGATAGTGGGCGCGGGCGTGCGGGAAAATCGTAGCCACCAGCGGGTTCGCCACAGCCTCGAGAGTGCCATTGGCCATGGAGAAGATGAAGGTGCTGGTCCACAGCATCGCGAACGCCGTCTGCGGAGGCATCGTGTCCGGCACGCAAAGCGCGATCACCGCGGAGATGATATGGAAGAGAAACGCCGCCACGACGAGTTTTCCGTAGCCGATCTTATCGACCACCACACCGCCGATCATGATCGCGAAGCAGAATCCCGTGAATCCCGCACCACCGATCAACCCGACTTCGAGCGCCGTGAATTTGAAAACCGAGATCCACGTGCCGAAAATGGCTCCGCGGATGCCGAAGCCGACACCGGCGGCCAGAATGGCGGTAAATCCGGCCCAGAGGAGCCATTTTGCGTTCGGTACTTTGGAGGGTTCGGTGGTTGTCATGGGGTTTTGCGTGCTGCGGGGATTACCGGGTCGATTCGGGCTTGGCAAGGGTTCGGGTGAAAAAATCAACGGATTTTCGAAGCCCGCCGGAACGGCTTGTCCAGACCGGCGGGGCGGCAAATACGGACTAACAAGATCGGTCTTTCACGCGGCGCGCGGCGGGAAACCATTTGCCGTTCCCGGCACCCGGTGTAGGGTTCCCGCAAGTGCCGATGACCAAACCCACCCTGATCATCGCGGCCTGCATCGGGACGATTCCCCTGCACACCCAAGCCGCGCCCGTCCAGAAATCCTACAGCCAAGGCGATCCAACGCCTGACGAGCAATACATGCTCGAGCTGGTCAATCGCGCCCGCGCCAATCCGCCGGCCGAGGGCAGGTTTCTCACCGGAATCGACGAGAGCTACAGCCAATACGCGATGAGTTCTTATGGCGTCAACGCCGCCGGAGTGAAGGCGGATTTCGCCTCTTACCCCAAGCGGCCGCCGCTGGCCTTCAACCCCATCCTGATTACTTCCGCCCGCCGCCACAGCCGGGACATGGCGGTGAATCACTACCAAGACCACATCGGCAGCGATGGTTCGACCATTGCCGACCGGGTCGCGGGCTACCGATTCCGGGAAATCAACGAAAGCATTTACTCGAAATTCGTCACCGGCACGCTTTACGCCCACGCCGGCTTCAACATCGACTGGGGTCCGGGCGGCGTGCAGGCCGGTCTCGGACACCGGCGCAATATCATGAATTTCGATACTTCGGTCTTCAATGAGATCGGCATCGGCGTTGTGGAACGGACCGGTGCCGATGCGGAGCGATACGGGAAATTTTCCATTACCGAAGACTTCGCCACGGCCTTGGATGCAACGCCTTTCGTTACCGGCGTGGT
Source organism: Verrucomicrobiales bacterium (assembly GCA_038235225.1). Taxonomy (GTDB): domain Bacteria; phylum Verrucomicrobiota; class Verrucomicrobiia; order Verrucomicrobiales; family Akkermansiaceae; genus Luteolibacter. Next base: position 26,146 of record JBBSUD010000036.1, on the reverse strand, counting down.
CTATGACGACACGAACCGCAACGGCATCTGCGACCCGGGCGAAGGACTTGGCGGCGTGGCCGTGACTCCATCGGCGGGCGGTTGGAATGCGGTGACGTCAAAATCAGGAGGCTATGCAATCCCCTTCCCCAGCGCCGCGAGCGGCACGATTTCCTTCACCGGCGGCGGTTTGCCCGCCGGCCTGAGCCGCTCCTTCGCGGTCGCGGGCGAAAACGTGAAGATCGACATGACGGTCCCTCCGGACGAACCGGTGCTGAGCTTCAAGAAGCTCTCCGGGGTTGCCAGCGAAAGCGGCGGCAAGGCGCGCATCCGCATCGTCCGGGCCGGACCGGTGAACGGGCCGCTGCAAATCACGATTTCCCGCACCGACGGCCGCACCACCGGCGCGGCAGGCGCGAACGATTACACCCTTTCCGCCAGCGGCGGTGCCAAGGTCAAGGGGGCGAAGAGGAACTCCGATACCTTCAAAGTGGTGATTCCCGACGGGAAATCCTCGGTGATCCTCAGAATCAAGGCGATCAAGGACACACGCGACGAGCCGGTGGAATCCATGATTTTCGAGATCGAGGAAGGCCGCGGCTACCGCATCGACCGGCCGTCGCCGGTGAAAATCAAAATTCTGCCCTGAGGCCGGTCACAGGTCCTGGCTCCGGTGGCAGCCTGCCACCCGATTTCCCGAGCAGACGATGCAGTCCGCCAAGTCCGCGCCCGCCGCGACCCGGCCGCCGGGCCAGATGACCGAGTTTTTCACCACCGCGCCGGCCTCCACCACCGCGCCCGGCCCGACCACGGATCCCGCCACATCGGCATCGGGCGCGATACGCGCCAATGGATGGATCGCTGGTCCCAGCGCCAGTTCGCGGTGGGCGCGCAGATAGGATTCCCGGTCGCCCAGATCCAGCCAGACGCCGTCGTCCAGCGTGATGCCGCCGAGCCCGCCGGATTTCGCGAGCTCCAGAAATGCGGGAATCACCGAGATTGGCTCATCGGGCGGAATCAGCTCCAGCAGCTCCGGCCCGGCGCAGTAAATCCCGCTGAAGCCAAGCGTGCCCTCCGCCTTGCCGAGCATGCCGCGGATGTCCACGACACCGCCCGCGCCGTCCACCGCGATGTGCTTGGCCGGCACGTCCGAGCGCAGCGCCAGTGTTACCGCGCGCCCGGAAGCGCGGTGGGCCGCCATCAACGCCTCCAGCGGCAGGCTCGAGAAAATGTCGCCGTTGTGGACGAGCAGCGGCCCGTCCTCCAGCCACGGGGCGATGTTTTTCACACCCCCGCCGGTTTCTAACAAAACAGGCTCATGGAACAGCGTGATGTCCCTCCCGCCGCCGAAGCCATTCCAGGCTTCCGGCAGATGGTGCGTATTCACCGAGAAACGCCGGATTCCCGCGCGCGCGCACGCCTCCACGGCCCACTCCGCGAGCGGCCAGTGGAACAGCGGCACCAGTGGTTTGGGCAGGAAACCGGTGAGAGGGCGCAAGCGTTTGCCGAGTCCGGCGCCTGGGATGAATGCCTGGGTCACCGGGCGTGCTTGGAGGGCGGCTCCGGGAAATTCAAGTTTAGCCCGCCATTTCATGAAATCCCGCCGCCGCCGGTGGACAAACCCCGGCCGCCCGGCTACTAGGAAATCCTTCGCCAGACGCCCATGGAGATCCCCAATCGCTCGCAACTCTGCGATTCCCACCGTGAGGAGGTCGCAAGCCTGCTCACCCACGCCATCGGCACGGTCCTGAGCGTTGCGGCGCTCGGTGTGATGCTCGCAATGGCCGCATGGGAACCGCTGAAAATCGCCTCCGCACTGGCCTTCGGGATTTCCCTCATCGCCCTCTACGCGTCCTCGACGCTCTATCACTTCTTCACGTCGCCGCGTTGGAAGGCGCGTTTCCAAATCCTGGACCACGCTTGCATTTACCTGCTCATCGCCGGTTCTTACACGCCGGTGACACTCATCACGCTGCGCGGGCCGGCCGGCTGGTGGTTGTTCGGAATCGTCTGGACGCTCGCGCTCGCCGGGGTGCTCGTCAAGACGCTGCACCGGGGCAAAAAGGACCACTGGATTTCCACCGTTCTCTACCTGGGCATGGGCTGGCTGATCCTGTTCGCCCTCGGTCCGCTCGTCCGCGGCCTGCCCATGGCCGGCATCTGGTGGCTCGTGGCCGGCGGCTTCACCTACACCGCCGGGATCGTTTTTTACGCGTGGAACCGCCTGCCCTTCAACCACGCCATCTGGCACCTTTTCGTCCTCGGCGGCAGCGCCTGCCATGTGCTCGCCGTGGCCGGATACGTCCTGAACTAAGTCCGGCTCCCGGCCCGTAGCGGCTGCCATGCGCGCCGCCATTCCGATTCTTTTCGCCGTCTCCTCCGCCGCCTCCGCACTCGCCGCGGACGTGGATTTCTCCAAAATCGCCCCCCACCCCCGCCTGTTCTGGCCGGCCGAAATCCCGGCGGCGGATACGCCGCTCCTGCGGAATTTCGATGCCGCCCTGCTCCGCCGCGGCAAGAAAATGCTCGGCCAAAAACCGCTCGAACGCGTGCTCGAGGGCCGCCGGCTGCTCGGCGTCTCGCGCGACGCCCTCCAGCGCATCGTCCTGCTGGCCTACCTCCACCGCACCACCGGAAAGCCCGGATTTCTCCAACAGGCCGAGACGGAAATGCTCGCCATCGCGGGCTTCTCGGACTGGCACCCGGAGCATTTCCTCGATGTCGCCGAGATGACCGCCGCCATGGCGATCGGCTACGATTGGCTTTACGACGACCTCCCGGCCGCCTCCCGCGAGAAAATCCGCGACGCCATCCGGGACAAGGGCCTCCAAGCCGCCCTCGGGAAAACCGGCACCACCGCCTCCCGCGCCACCAACAATTGGAACCCGGTCTGCAACGGCGGCATCACCCTCGGCGCGCTGGCCATCGCCGAAGACGCGCCGGACCTCGCCGCCGGCCTCGTCAGCCGCGCCATCGACAATCTGCCCCGCGCCATGGCCGCCTACGAACCGGTCGGCGCTTACCCGGAAGGGCCTGGATACTGGGCCTACGGCATTACCTACAACGTCCTCTTCATCGCCGCGCTCGATTCCGCCCTTGGCTCGGATTTCGGCTTGGCAGCCAAATCCGGCTTCCGCAAGGCACCTGAGTTCCTGATGCAGGTCACCGGCCCGAGCGGCCGCGCTTTCAACTTCAGCGATGGCTCCGACCGCCGCCAGCCGAGTCCCGCCATGTTTTGGTTCGCCCGGCTGTTGGACAATCCGGCCATCGCCCGGCAGGACGTGGCCCTGCTCGCGAAAGACCTTGCCGGCGACGGGAAATCATTTCCCGTGGAACGTTTTGATCCGTTTTTCCGGCTTTGGTTTCCCACCGCGCCGCCAGCGGACGCGCCCCCGCCGCCGCTCGCGTGGCTTGGCCGCGGGCCGAATCCCATCGCCTGCTTCCGTACCTCGTGGGATCCCGCGACCGCCGTTTATCTCGGCATCAAGGCCGGCAGCGCGTCCGCCAGCCACGGCCACATGGACTGCGGAGCGTTCGTAATCGACGCCGCCGGCCTTCGCTGGGCCGCCGATCCGATCACCCGCCCCTACAACGAACTCGAAACCGCCGGGGTCGATTATTGGAACGGCGCGCAGGATTCCGAGCGTTGGAAAGTCTGGGAAACGAGCCCCTTCAGCCACAACACCCTCACCATCGACGGCCAGCTTCACAACGTCGCCGCACACAGCAAAATCAAGGATTTCACGTCCGACCACGCCGTCATCGATCTCACGGAAACGCTCCAAGGCCAGGTGTCCCACGCCACCCGTGCGTTCTCGCTGTCGCCCGCCGGTGAAATCCTCATCCGCGACCAACTCCGCGGCCTCCAGCCCGGCGCGGTGGTTCGCTGGGCGATGCTCACCCCCGCCGATGCGGCAATTTCCGGCAAATCCGCCACCCTCACCCAAAAGGGCAAATCCATGACCGTGAATTTCACCTCCAACGCTCCGCCCGCCCTCACCATCGAACCTTGCGATGCCGACGAGCGCCCGTTCCGCCGCCCCGTAGCCGGCTACCGCCAGCTTGTGGCTAAATTCACCGCCGGCGAGGATGGCACACTTTCGATTTCCACCGCCATCAGCCCGCCCTGAGCGGCGATCAATCGGCCAGCTCAAGTTCGAGACGGAGGAATTGGCGGGTTTCGTCCCTACTGGTGGCCGCCTGCCATGACTGGACGGCGGCGGGGCTTTCCGCCCCGGCCATGGTGGTGACGATGCTGGCTTCGCCCCAATCAACGAGATTGGTCGAGCGTTTCACCCGGTATGAAAGGTCGGTGGCGGCCGGATTGCGGAAATATCGCAGGGCAAACGCATCGGAATCCACGATGGCGGCAGGCCGGAGTTCGGCATTGTCCGCGCCCTCCAACCCTCCGAACGCATACTCCTCTAGGCGCGTGAGGCCGTCGTCATCGCCATCGATGCTCCAATCCGCGGAGCCGAGCGCGGCGGGTCCGAACGCATCGAACCACCATTGCTGGGACGGCGCGTCCAGCAGCGTGGCGATGCCGCGGTCGGCCGGCGCGACGAAATATAGCGACCGCAGCCCGCCCCCGCCGGCGACGGACGCGGTGGCCGCGGAGAGGGCGAGTTCCAGGATTTCCGAACCTTCGGCGCGGGCATCGGCGCTGCGGGTCACGGTGATTTCCTTGACGATTTCCCCCGCTGCGAACGCGATGGAGCCGCTCAATTCCGGCGTGAAATCGATGCCGTTGGTGGCGCTGCCCGAGATTTCATAGCCGATTTCTTCGGCGATCCCGACGGCGCCGGTCCGGTTGAGCGTGAACGTCGAGGTGACGTCGGCGCCGTGCTCCGCGAAGGCGTCGTCGGTGGCAGCGAGCTCGACGGTGGTGCCTTTGACGATGCTGAAATCATCGCGGACCTGATTCGCCGAATCGATGTAGCGGGCGTGGAGCGTGTTGCCATCGATATCGAGGACGAGGGATCCCAGAACGCGCAGACTGACGGCGGCTACCGGGTGCGGCGTCGGGTTGACGGTCTCGTAGCTGCCGCCGATCCATGAGCTGATTTTCCCAGCCGTGCCGCAAGTCACATAGACCGTGCCCGATGCGCCGGCGGCGAGGGGCTTTTGGTATGCGCCATCGCCGCCATCGTTCGCGAACCCGCCGCCGGGAGTGATCCGGCCGACGGTGCTGCCATTGCCGGAATCGATCACATGGATGGCGGAATCGAAGGTGGCGCTCGACGAATTGGCGGAGCTGCCGTTGCTGTGATGGCCATTGATCAGCATTGAGCGCTCATAGACATGGCTGTGGCCGTAAAGCACGAGATCGACGCCGTATTTTTCGAGCAGCGGCACCACATAATGACGCATTTCCACCAAGTGGCTGGTGGTGTCCGAATCCACGGTTCCCTTGGTGTAGGGACCGTGGTGCATGATCGCGACGATCCAGTCCGCCGGGGTGGCGCGGAGGTCGGCTTCGAGCCAGTCGATCATTCCCCCGGTGCCGGGCGCGTCGTCGTAATTTCCGGCCGTCTCCGAATCGACGGAGATGAAATGGATGTTGCCATGGTCGAACGAGTAATAGCGCTCGGTGCCGGAAGGGACGCCGCCGCATTCGCCGGCGGTGGGGAAGGTATGCAGGTCCAGGTAGGGCGCGCCGTTGCCGGTGACGGTTTCGTGATTTCCAAGGCACGACCAGAGCGCGGTGTTGCGGAGCAGCTCGGGATAGGATTCGAAGAGCGCGTCTTGGAATTCGTCGTCGGTGCCATCTTCGTACGCGTTGTCCCCGAGCATCAGCCAGGCGTCGGTACGGGTGCCGGCGGCGCGGCTGAGGTAGGCGTTGTAAACGTTCTGCTTGCCGGACGAGGTGGTGCCGCTGTCGCCGATGACCCAGACCTGGGCGGACGCGCGCGCGCCGGGTGATGGATAAGTCTTGAAATCATGATCCGCATCGCCGCCGGCCGAGACAGCGCCCTCTGCGGTGGTGGATTCGACCTGGTAGTAGTAGCGGGTGGCAGGCGTCAGGCCGGTGAGGGTGGCGATGTGGCCGGTGACGGATTCGAGGATTGTCACGGAGTCCGTCAGGTTGTCCGGCGCGTCGCCATAGCGGACCACCGTGTCGCCAGGCAGATTGGTGCCCCAGCGGACGGTCATGGAAATGGCGGAGGCGGATTGGAGATACGGGCCGCGGACGATCGATGGGCCGGGCGGATTTCCGATGAGTTTGAGATCGAAGCCGAAGTCGCTGCTGCTGGTCGCCGCCTGGTGGACCGAGATGGCGAGCAGGTTCGGGCCGGGCCGGATTTCAGGCGAGCCGATGAGCGGGATCCTGTCGTAGCTGGTTTCGTCACCCAGCTCCGCGGTTTTGGTAAAGGTGTCCGGCTCCGTCACACCGTCGCGGGCGATCAATACTCCGTTCAGATAGACGAAGGCCCCGTCATCGGCCAGCAGCAGGAGGCGGAGGCGGTCGAACCCGGCGCCGCCATCGATGATTTTATAGAAATAGCTGGTCCGGTCGATGCCAGCTCCGGGATCGGCCAGCAGCGTCCCGCCGCTGAGGCCGTTGACGGCACCGTAGTGAAATGGGGCCGGCGCGCCCGCGGTGAAAGCGGGCCCGTCATAGCCGCCAACGGTCGGATCGAACCAAGTGGAGTTGAAATCCTGGTCTGCAAGGGCGGGGTCGCTGCCGTCGGTAACATGGAGATAGCTCCAATCCGCGGATCCGGCCGGGACGATCGTTTCAGCGGAAATCGGGAGCGGGAGCAGCGCGGCAAGCAAGATCAGGCAAGCGATTCCCCGCGGGGAAAGGCAGCAGCCAGTCCGACGGCCGCCAAGAACTGGGAGGGAGCGATTCATAAACAAGATGGGCGCAGTCTATGCGGATGCCGTTCCATGTCAGGTCCGATCCACACGGCGGCTCCCCGCAAGAGAGGGGCGGCGCGGGGTCGAGGCAACAAGAATGGAACGGGACTGAAAATTTGCAGAATTATTATTGAACGGATGGGAACCTGATCTAAATCCCTGTCGCCTCTCGAGTCCCAAGCCGATCCCAACGGTTTTTCGAAAGGCGTTTCTGATTCCCGCTTTTGCCCCTTATGTCCCTTCATCGCTCCCGCACCCGGGGCGGTTGGTCCTGCCCTGCGATTTCCGCGCGTCTCGCACGCCCGGTGATGCTGGCCGGCCTGATCGCTTGTCCATCCGCCGCCACGGCCGCCAGCATCACTTGGACCGGCGCTGCCGGAAACGGCCTTATTTCCACAGCCGGAAATTGGAGCGGATCGGTCGCACCGGTCACCAACGACACTCTGAACTTCGCAGGGACCAGCGGGCTAAATCCGCAGCTCGGCTCGGATCTGATTGTCACGCGTCTCGCATTCTCAAGTGGCGCAGGCGCTTTCACGCTGGGAGGCGTGGGGCGCTACACGATCAATTCCTCCGGCATCCTCAACAGCAGCGTCCAGACCCAGACGATCAACAATCTCCTCTTCCTGGAAGCTTCGCAGACGTGGTCCGCCGGGTCCGGCGGCCTGTCGCTGGGCGGAGCCATCGATACCAACGCGATGACGCTGACCATTGACGGGCCCTTCAACACCGCGATCGCCGGCAACCTCAGCGGGACTGGCAAGATTACCAAAATCGGCACCGGGACGCTGATTCTTTCCGGGAGCAATACCCACACCGGCGCGACGATCCTGTCCGTTGGGACCATCGCCATCGGTGGCAACTCCGCGCTCGGCACCGGCGCGATCACTCTGGGTGGAGGAAGCCTGCAGGCCGACGGCGGCTCGAGGACCATCAGCAACGCGACGAAAATGACGCAGAACTCCTCCATTTCCGGCGCTGCGGACCTCACATTCAACGGACTATTCAACCAATCCGCCAGCCGGACTCTCACCGTCAGCAACACCGGGCTGACAACCTTTGCCGGCAGGCTGGCAATCAGCAGTGGGAGTAAATCCCGCACCCTGACCCTTGCCGGAACCGGAGACATCATGGTCAGCTCCGCGATCGTCAATGGCGGCACCGCCCAAACCGGCACAATCATCAAATCCGGCACCGGCACCCTCACCTTCAGCGGCGGCGCGGCCAACACTTACACCGGCACAACCATCGTCAACGCCGGCACGCTCCTGCTCGCAAAATCCGGCGTGAACGCCATCGTCGGAAGTCTGGTGGTGGGAGATGCCGCGGGCACCGATACCGTCCGCCTCCTCGCCTCCGACCAGATCGGCGGTTTGTCGGTGGTAACCATCAATTCCGCGGGCGTGCTGGATCTCAACAATTTCAGCGACACCGTGGGATCGCTGTCAGGCTCGGGAAAACTGGTTTTCGGAACCGGCGTGCTGACAGCGGGAGACCTCGACACGAACACCACATTTTCCGGTAAGATTACAGGCGCCGGCGGTCTGACGAAATCGGGGACTGGCACGCTCACCCTCTCCGGGACCACAAATTCGTTCGGCCAGTTGACCGTTTCGGAAGGCCAAGTGAAGCTTGGCGCAACCGGCGCGATTTCCTCCGCTACCGCCCTCGCCGTCAGTGGCATCGGCACTGTTCTCGACGGCGGCGGTTTCAACAACTCCGCCGCTTCCCTGTCGCTCACCGGAGGGCAAATAACGATCGCAGGAATTCTCACTCTCTCGGGAAATGTCAGTGCCACGTCGGTGGGAGCAGTCTCAGCGACCCTTATCGGCAAGCTCGCGCTCGGCACCAGCAGCATATTTACCGTGACGTCCAGCGGCGGAGGTGCCCTCACAGATCTCGTCGCCAGTGCAGTCATATCCGGCAGCGGAACAGGCATTACCAAGGATGGCGACGGCATCCTCCTGCTTTCAGGCGCGAACACGTACTCAGGCGACACCGTCGTCAACGCCGGCACTCTCCGCCTGTCCGGCGGGGCCGCCATTTCCGACACCTCCCGCGTCTCGCTGGCCGATGCATCCGGCGCGATTCTCGATCTCGCCGGAACCAACGAAACGATCGGCTCGCTGGCCGGAGGTGGTGCCCTGGGCGGAAATATCACTCTCGCCAGCGGCATTCTAACCACCGGCGGCACCAACGCCACCACCACTTTCGGCGGAGCCATCAGCGGAAGCGGCGGCGTGACCAAGCTCGGCTCCGGCGTCCTCACTCTCACCGGGACCAGTTCCTACAGTGGTGCGACCACGCTCAGCACGGGCATCCTCCGGGCCGGCGGCGGCACCGCCGCATTTTCTGCCAGTTCCGCCTTCACCTTGGCAAATGCCGCCGGAGTCGCGCTCGATATCAACGGCACCGTCTCCGCCATCGGCTCGCTCGCTGGCGGCGGGATCACCGGCGGCAATGTCACGCTCGGTGCAGGCACTCTGACCGTGGGCGCGAACAATCTCACCACCAGCTACGCCGGCACCCTCAGCGGCGGCGGCGGAAATTTTGTCAAAACCGGCACCGGAACGCTGACTCTCACCAACAATCAGACGCTCACCGGAGCCGTCACAATCGGCGGTGGCTCCGTCCTGCTGGATGGTGCCGGCGGCAGGATTTCCGCCGCTTCCTCCATCACGCTGAACACCGGCGGCACCCTCACCCTCGACAATTCCTCCGCCAACAACGCCGACCGCGTCACCGGCTCCGCCTCCATCATGCTCAATGGCGGCAAGCTCGCCTTCATTGCTGCCAGCGGAGGCACCACCGAGGCGCTTGGCGCGTTCAGTGTCGGCAGCGGTTCGTCGGCCATTTCGCTCACCCAGACCTCCGGTGCCGCCATCCTAAATTTCTCCTCACTCGGCACGCTCACGTCCGGTGGCACCGTCAACTTCACCGCGACCGGCGGCATATTTGGAAATTCCGTGCTTAGTCCACAGGTCTATATTTCAGGACTTTCTCAAGGGTTCATCGGCGGTTGGGCCACGGTCGGCACCGATTTCGCCGAATATGCCACCTACGGCATCCACGCCGTCACCGGATATTTCACCGGCGCCAGCGGCATCAACGTCAACGATCCCAACGAAATCCCCATCCTCGCCAGCGGCTCGGCCTTCAGCGCCTACACCCTCACCAACGACGGCACCACCACCGACAAGGCCCTCAACCTCACCGACATCTCGCTCGTCAGCCTCAACGATTCCGCCACCCGCACCCTCAATCTCGCGTCTGGCGGCATCGTGAAAAGCACCGCAACCCCCACCATCATTTCCGGGACCGGCCGCCTCACCGCCGGCGGCACCGCGGCCGGGAACCTCGCCATCACCGTCAGCGGCGGCAGCTCCCTTACCATTTCCTCCTCCATCATCGACAATGCAGGTGCCGATGGATTCTACGGAAACACCGGTGACGGCTCCGTCTCCCACTCCAAAGGCGGCCCCGGCATCCTCGTCCTCTCCGGCAACAACACCTACACCGGCGGAAATTTCATCAACGAAGGCACCCTCTCCATCTCCTCCGAGAGCAACCTCGGTGCTTCCGCCAACGGCATCACCTTCAATGGCGGCACCCTCCAGGTAACCACCGGCTTCACTACTTCCGCCGGGAAAATCCTCGCCGTCACCTCCGGCTTTTCCGGCACCTTGGAAATCGCCAGCGGCCAGACCCTCACGCTCGCCAATTCCACCAATCGCCTCGTCTCGGGAAATTCCGCCAGCGTCCTCTACAAAACCGGTGCCGGCACGCTCGTCATCCAGAATGCCAACTCCGGCTTCACCGGCACCACCCGCGTCAACGCCGGCTCATTGGAGCTCCGCCACGCCCAATCGCTAGGCGGTGCCATCGTTCTCGCTGGCGGAAATCTCACCCTCCGCAACGCCGCCAGCACCAGCTTCGGCAACGCCCTCAATCTCGCCGCCGACGCCAACATCGACCTGCCCAACGCCGGCGTCAGCCACACTCTCGGCGCCCTCGCCATCGGTGCCAACACCCTGAATGTCACAGGGGGTAGCGGCTCCACCCTCGCCCTCGGCACCAGCACGCTCACAGGAAATGCCACCTTCAATCCCTCCACCGCCGGCCTTTCGCTCGGCAGCATTTCCGGCGCGTTCGGGATCGTGAAATCCGGCTCTGGCACCCTCACCGTCACCGCCCCATCCACCTACACCGGCACCACCGCCATCAACGCCGGCAGCCTGAAAATAGCCGCCACCAACGCAACCTCCGCCGCCTCCGCCCTCACACTCGGCAACGGAACCACCCTCGATCTCGCCAATTTTTCCACCGCCGCCGGCTCCATCGCCGGCAGCGGAAGCGTCACCCTCGGCAGCGGCACCCTCACCACCGGCGGAAATGACGCGTCCACCATTTACTCCGGCGTAATTTCCGGCACCGGCGGCTTCGCGAAATCCGGCACCGGCACCCTCACCCTCTCCGGCGCGAACACCTACAGCGGCACCACCGCCATTACCCGCGGCGTCCTCCAGCTCGGCGCGGCCGGCGTCATTTCCGACAACTCTCCCGTCACCATTTCCAGCGGCGCGACCTTCGCCCTGGCGAATTTCAGCGAGACCATCGGGTCGCTAGCAGGCGCCGGTGCCGTCAACCTCGGCAGCGGAACGCTCACCACCGGCGCAAACAACGGCTCCACCACCTTTTCCGGCATCGTCTCCGGCACCGGTTCGCTCGTGAAATCCGGCAACGGCACCCTCACGCTCACTGGTCCGAACACCTTCGCCGGCGCGACCTCCATCCAATCGGGCGTCCTCAACGCCCGCAACGCCACCGCCTTTGGCACCACCGCCAGCGGCGTCACTGTCACTTCCGGCGCGGCAGTCGAGCTCCAGGGAAATGTCGCCATCGCCGCCGAAGAACTCACCCTGAATGGCTCCGGCATCGGCGGCGCGGGCGCGCTTCGCAGCGTTTCCGGGGATAACTCTTGGGCCGGCGCCCTCACACTCGCCTCCGCCACCACCATTTCCGCCGATTCCGGCTCGCTCACCCTCGGCGGCGCGATTGCCACCGGCAGCAATCTGCTCACCGTCACCGGCGGCGGACTCTCCATGCTCGACGGGAAAATCAGTGGTGCCGGCGGTTTGGTCAAATCCGGCACGGGCAACACCGTTCTCACCGGCACCAACGATTACACCGGCTCCACCCAGATTGCCGCCGGCACGCTCGTGCTGCAGAACGCGTCCGCTCTTGGAGCCACCGGACCGACCAACGCCACCACCGTCGCCGCCGGCGCGACTCTCCAGCTTGACGACGACGTTAAAATCGTTTTCGCCGCCGAATCCCTCACCCTCAATGGCTCCGGCACCGCAAACTCCGGCGCGCTTTCCTCCGTCTCCGGCGACAACGACTGGACCGGCACCATCGCTCTTAGCTCGGATTCCGCCGTCTCTGTGGTGGATGACAGCCTCACCCTCTCGGGCATCGTCTCCGGCAGCGGCGCCCTCACGAAAACCGGCCTGGGCGAGCTGATCCTTACCAAATCAAACACCTTCACCGGTGCCACCACCGTCAGCCTGGGTAGCTTCACCCTCACCGGCTCGCTCGCCAGCACCGCCGTCACCATTTCCTCCGCCGCTTCACTTTCCGCCACCGGCAGCCTCTCGAACAACACCGCCCTCACCGCCGACGGCGCGGTCCAACTCACCGGCGGCAGCCGAACCATCGCCTCCCTGACCGGCGCGGGTTCCGGTTCGCTCGTCCTCGATGCCACCTCACTCGCCGTCGGCAGTGGAAATTTCGCCGGCATCTTTTCCGGCGCCGGCTCCCTCAGCAAAACCACCGCCGGCGTCCTCGCCGTCTCTGGCGCGAATACCTACACCGGCAGCACCCTCGTTAGCGCCGGCATCCTGCAAATCGATGGCAACCACTCCGCCGCCACCGGCACCGTCACCGTCGCCAGCGGAGCCACCCTCGCCGGCTCCGGCACCATCGGCGGAGCGACCACCATCCAGTCCGGCGGCACCCACGCCGCCACCGTCTCACAAGCGTTTGCCAGCTCGCTCGCCTACCAATCCGGCTCCATCTTCTCGTGGGACCTCGCCACTCCCGCCACCTCGGAAACTGTCCTCAACCAAGGCAGCTACGACAAAATCGCCGCTGCCTCCCTCTCCGGCTCCGGCGCGTTTTTCAAAATCATCCTCAATGGCTCCAACAACTTCGGCCAAGCCTTCTGGGACGCCCCGCACACTTGGACCGACGTCTTCACCACCTCCTCCGGCGACACCCTCGCCCAGATTTTCACCGGCGGCTTCGGCGGATCCGTCCCCGCAAATGGCATCGTCCCCGGCCAAGGCAGCTTCACCACCAGCGGCAACAGCCTGAGCTGGTCCGCCGTTCCCGAACCTTCCGGCGCCCTCGGCGGTCTTCTTCTCGCCGCCGGCCTCCTCCGCCGCCGCCGCGAAACCCGGAAACCCTGAATCCGACGGCGGACGACACCCGATTCTCACGTTAGAGCCGGGGCGGGCCGTGGCGGAGCGCGCCGCGAAATGGAAAAATTCGGAGGCTCGGCGGAACCGTTGATTTTCCAGCGATTCGATGCGGTAAAAAACCACATCTTCCCAACTTATTCACATCGGAAATCCGAAGCATTTGGCAATCGACAGCCAAGGCTTCCCAACGCCCGGACTGACCGAAAGCAGGCCAATCCCCGAGAATTCAACGATGGGAACAACCTGTGAATCGCTGGGAATACGCGTGGACTGCCCATTTCGCCCCTTGTCGCTTAAGTCCTTACGGGATAGTCCGCGGATTTCCCCGGATCAACATCCAAATTCTGTCAATTCCGTCACCGAATCTTGTCCCCCCGTGCCCCCCGCATCCCGGCCCGCCCGAATCCCTTGAAATCCGGGCGATCCGGGGATTTCGCACAAGTTATTCACAGCCGCTTTCCACCAGCCGGATCCGGTGGGAAAATGCGGGCCGGATTGCTTTTGACCCCTGCGGATCGGTGCCCTACACGATGCCCCACAATCTCCCACGCGTTCCATGCCAGACACTCCCACGATCATTTACACCAAGACCGACGAGGCCCCCGCGCTCGCTACGTATTCGTTTTTGCCCATCGTCCGCGCCTTCACCAAGCATGCGGGCATCGCCGTGGAATTGCGCGACATCTCGCTGGCGGGACGCATCATCGCGAGTTTCCCGGATTACCTCAGCGCGGACCAGCAACTGCCCGACGCGCTCGCCGAGCTGGGTAAAATGACGCTGACCGCCGAGGCGAACATCGTGAAGCTGCCGAATATTTCCGCCTCGGTGCCCCAGCTCAAGGCCGCCGTCGCCGAGCTTCAGGGCAAGGGCTACAATCTGCCGGATTTCCCGGAAAATCCCCAGACCGACGCGGACAAGGACCTTCGCGCGCGCTATGCCAAGATCATGGGCAGCGCGGTGAATCCGGTGCTGCGCGAGGGAAATTCCGACCGCCGCGCGCCGAAAGCCGTCAAGGAATACGCCCGCGCCCACCCGCATTCGATGGGTGCGTGGGCCGCGGAATCCAAAACCACGGTCGGCACGATGGAAGGCAAGGGCGACTTCTTCTCGAACGAGAAATCAGTCACCGTGGATGAGGCGGTCGACGTGAAAATCGAGTTCACCGGCGCGGACGGCACCACCATGGTTCTCAAGGAATCCACCCCGCTAAAGGCCGGGGAAATCCTCGACGCCACCTTCATGAGCAAGGCCGCTCTGATGGATTTCCTCTCCGCACAAATCGCTCAGGCCAAGGAAGATGACGTGCTTTTCTCGCTGCACATGAAGGCGACGATGATGAAGGTGAGCGACCCGATCATCTTCGGCCGCGCGGTCGAGGTTTTCTTCGCCGACCTCATCGCCAAGCACGCCGCCACCCTGCGCGAATTGGGCGTGGATTTCAAAAATGGCTTCGGTGATCTGGTCGCCAAGCTCGACAAGCTTCCGGCCGGCAAACGGGCGGAAATCGAGGCGGACATCCAAGCCGCTTATGCCAACGGCCCGGCGCTCGCCATGGTGAATTCCGACAAGGGCATCACCAATCTCCACGTCCCCAGCGACGTCATCGTCGATGCCTCGATGCCCGCGATGATCCGCGGCGGCGGGAAAATGTGGGACGCCGCGGGCAAGGAGCGGGACACGCTGGCAGTCATTCCGGACAGTTCCTACGCCGGCATCTATCAGGCCACGATCGACTTCTGCCGGGCCAACGGCGCGCTCGATCCCCGCACCATGGGGTCGGTGCCGAACGTCGGACTCATGGCCCAGGCGGCCGAGGAATACGGCTCGCACAACAAGACCTTCGAAATCCCCGCCAACGGCTCTGTCCGCATCACCGACGCTTCCGGGAACATCCTGATTTCCCACGAAGTGGAATCCGGCGACATCTGGCGCGCCTGCCAGACCAAGGACGCGCCGGTGCGGGACTGGGTGAAATTGGCCGTCAAACGCTGCCGCGCCACCGGCGATCCCGCCATTTTCTGGCTCGACGAGAGCCGCGCGCACGACGCGCAAATCATCGCCAAAGTCACTGAATACCTGAAGAATCACGACACCTCCGGCCTCGACATCCGCATCCTGCCGCCCGCCGAAGCCTGCCGCTTCTCGCTCGAGCGCATCGCCAAGGGCCAGGACACCATCTCGGTGACCGGCAACGTGTTGCGCGATTACCTGACCGATTTGTTCCCAATTCTCGAAGTCGGCACATCGGCGAAAATGCTTTCCATCGTGCCGCTGATGAACGGGGGCGGGCTGTTCGAAACGGGCGCCGGCGGATCCGCGCCGAAGCACGTCGAGCAATTCGTGAAGGAGAACTATTTGCGCTGGGATTCGCTCGGCGAGTTTTTCGCGCTGGCGCCGTCGTTCGAGCAAATCGGCGAGGTGTTCGATTTGCCGAAGGCGAAAATCCTGGCCCGGACGCTCGATGCCGCGACCGGGAAATTCCTCGAAAACGACCGCTCGCCGGGCCGCAAGCTGGGCACGATCGACAACCGCGGCTCGCATTTCTACCTCGCGCTCTACTGGGCGCGCGAACTCGCCGCCCAATCCGACGACACAGGTTTGCAGAAAATCTTCACGCCGGTCGCCGAAAAGCTCGGCGCGGACGAGGCGAAAATCGTCACCGAACTCAATGCCGTCCAAGGCAAGCCGGTCGATCTCGGCGGGTATTTCCAGCCGGACGAAGCCAAGGCCGCCGCCGCCATGCGCCCCAGCGCCAGCTTCAACGAAATCCTCGCAACACTCTGAATATCATGATCGATCGCATCCTCGCCAAACGCATCGTCCCCGTGGTCGTCCTCGACGACGCCGCCTCCGCGGAACCGCTCGCCGAGGCGCTGCTGGCCGGCGGGCTGGATATTATGGAAATCACGTTCCGCACGGCGGCGGCGGAGGAATCGATCCGCCGGATTGCCGCGCGATTTCCTGAAATCCTCCTCGGCGCCGGCACCTTGCTCGACGCGGAACAGGTCCGCCGGGCGAAGGACGCGGGCGCGGTTTTCGGCCTCGCGCCGGGCCTGAACCCGGACACGATCGCCGCCGCCGCGGACGCCGGGCTGCAATTCTCGCCCGGCATCATGACGCCCGGCGAGGTCGAGCGGGCGATGGCGCTGGGTTGCAAATTGCTGAAATTCTTCCCCGCCGAAGTCGCCGGTGGCGTGGCCATGCTCAAGGCGCTGGCCGGCCCGTACGCCCACACCGGTGTGAAATTCATTCCCACCGGCGGCGTCTCGGCCGGCAACCTCGCCGATTACCTCAAACTCCCCGTCGTCGCGGCGATCGGCGGCTCGTGGATGGTGGACAAGCAGCTCGTGAACGCCGGCAAATGGGCGGAAATCACGCGCCTCACCAAGGACGCGCTGGCCGCGGCGGCCGCAGCTAGTTAAGACCGATTTTTCATGATGCCGACCCCACCTCCGCTGCCGCCTCCGCCCGTCCGGGCTGGTGGTCGCGGAATTGGAAATGGTTCGTGCCGACCGCCGTGGTCGCCGCCATCGCGGCCGTGGTGGGATTGATCGGCCTCATCGCTTCGCTCGTTTTCGGGATGATGAAGGATTCCGAGCCATATCGGGAAGCCGTCGCCCGCGCCCGCGCCGACCCGCAGGTCCGCACCAGCCTCGGCACGCCGATCGCGGACGGCATGTTTCCCAATGGCAACATCAATTTGGTAAACGACGGCGGCCGGGCGAATTTCGACATCCCGATTTCCGGCCCCGGCGGGAAAGGCACAGTCCACGTCGTCGCCACGAAATCCGCCGGCGTCTGGAGCTACGACCGGCTGGATGTGGAAATCCCCGGCCAACCGGCGCCGATTTCGTTAGGCAATTAGAGTTCGACGCCCTCGCCCGGCGTTCAAGCTTCAGGTTGCAGTCGGGAAACTCCTCGCGATCCAATTCATTTTCCGACCGGTTGTTGGTTTCCCGACAGCCTCTTCAGTTTGTTCTTCACTATCGTCCCGACAGCGGAAGATGCAGCCTGAAGGCCGGACTGCGGGCGGCGTGTCGCTCGCTCAGAGGTCGATTGTCCGGTCTCTATAAGTGCCGGCTGCGACGGATTTTCGCCCGCCGGAGTCATTACGGATTTCCACTTTGCCTTCAATGACCACGCCGTCCTCGAAGCGAACAGGTCCGGTCACTTTGAGGGAATCGCAGCCGATCAGTCCCGGCACGCCCAGCGCGTCGAGGCTGTCCACCAGCTTGTACTCGTCCGACAGCGAAACAACCGGCGGGATGCCCTTTCGCGAGGCGGCGAGCTGGACCCGCCCGTTTTCCAAGACTTCGTAAGCGTCGGAGCGCAGCGCGAGCAAATCCGCGGTGGTCTTCACCGGCGCGAACCGGCTGCGCGGCACCTCGATGGCCGCCGCGCCCTCGAAGCACTCGATCGCGGCACCCATCGCGATTTCCAACTGGATGACAGCGGTCGATTTCTTGTCTCGGGCATCGATGGTCTTGGAATTCCGGATCATCGGCAGCGGCAGCGCGCCGGAATCCGCGGCGAGCTGCTCCTTGAGCAAATCCAGCCGCAGCCACAAGCTGTTGGTATTGAAATATCGGTGGGTGTCGATGTCTTGGAACGCGTCCGCATCCTCGTCCGGGCATTGGGCGACTTCCCGGAGCAAAAGGCGCCCGTCGGATTTCCGCACGGCGAGGTGCCCGCCCTTTCGATCGGCTGGGGTGCGGCGGGTGACTTCCATCAGGAACGGCGCGCCGGATTTCGCGAAATACGCCAAAATCGCCGGGTCGAGCACCGCGCCCAGATTGTCTGAATTCGAGACGAATGCGTAGCGCACGCCTTCTCCCAGCAAGCGATCGAGCCAGCCGCTGCCGACCAGCGCCGGGTAAAGATCGCCGTGGCCGGGCGGGCACCATTCAAGGTCGGGATCGGCCGGCCACTCGGCGGGAGCGAGTGATTCGGCGTCGATCTTCGGGACTTGATTTTGCATCAGCTCGACCTCGTTGGCGTCGGCCAGTCCCTGGTCCCGGTAGCGTTCCAAATGCTCCAGAGTGCCGGCGCTGGTGCTGAAGCTATTCATGAGCAGGAGGCGAACGTTCGCGCCGCTGCTTTCCCGCAAATCGCGGATTTGCCTGACCATGAGGTCGAGGAAATTGACTCCGTCGCGCACCGCCAGCAGGCTTTTCGGTCCCTGCAGGCCCATGCCGGTGCCGAGGCCGCCGTTGAGCTTGATCACCACTGATTTCGCCAAAAGTCCGGCATCGGCTGGCGCGTCCGCGGCGATCGCATCGAAGTCCGGCAGGTCGCGCGCCGGGGAGATTTCGCTCTCCTGGATCATCCCGGTCTCGTCTCGCAGCAGAGCCTCGTAGTTGCGGCAGAAGGTGCGGATGGCGGCATCCGCCACGCCGGCGGCGTTCATTTTGATTTCGAAAGCGCTGAAGTTTCCCATGGTTTTTATCGAATTGGTTTCAGGCCGACCCTGCCGCCGTCCGCCACCGCGGTCACGCCGAAATCCGCCCGATCTCTTGGGACACGCGATCGCTTCCGGCCGGAAAATTACCGGACATGGCGCAGGCGCTCCCTAGCGAGGCTGGACGGCGCCGCTTATCCCAGCTTGGATTTCCCCCTCTGGAACCATGAAAGTACTCGACCATCTCCTCGTGAACAACCGCGCCTGGGCGGATGCCCGCCGCGCGGAAGACCCCGATTTCTTCCACCGCCTCGCCGGCCAGCAGCATCCGCAATACCTCTGGATCGGCTGCTCGGACAGCCGCGTGCCCGCCAATCAGATCACCGGGCTGGCCCCCGGCGAGGTCTTCGTCCACCGGAATGTGGCGAATGTCGTGGCGGAGACCGATTTCAACGTGCTCGCCGTTCTCCAATACGCCGTGGATGTCCTGAAAGTCCGCCATATCATCGTTTGCGGCCACTACGGATGCGGCGGCGTGCGGGCGGCGCTGGAAAATTTCCGCCACGGCATGATCGACAACTGGCTCGCCGGCGTCCGCTCGCTCAGTCGCATGCACCGCCACGAGCTCGACCACCTCGCCCCCGCCGATGCCGTGGACCGGCTGTGCGAGCTCAACGTGCTGTCGCAAGCCCGCCACGTCGCCCGCACGACGATCGTGGAAGACGCCTGGGACCGCGGGCAGGCGGTGTCGATCCACAGTTGGATTTACCGGCTGGACGATGGGATCATCACCGCGCTCCGCAACTCGATCGCCGGCCCGCTCGGCGGCACCGCAGCGCCGCTGGAGGCAAATCCCGACGAACTGTAAATAGCGGTTGCCGGGCGGCGGTTGCCATGCATTCTTCCGCCGTTCCAAGTGACGGGGGCGTTCTGGTTTCGACGGGATGTTCGACGCGCTGGTTGCACGTGGAGGTTGATCGGTTGGCCTCCTTAAAAAGCCGCTCAAAAACAATAAATGCAGACTCTAACGAGCTCGCACTGGCCGCTTAATTGACGACCACGTCAGAACCCCGACACCTGCTGAGGGGGACGACGACACTTTAGCAGGCTGGGATCGAGGTCGGGTAACCGGGCTTCTTTCCGAGATCAAACAGGTTCCTAGGACAGGCAACGCCGCATGGTGGCCCAGCATGTCCGAAGCTCCAGACATCATGCTAAACGTGTAGATACTTGTGCTGAAGATGTTTCGGACAGGGGTTCGACTCCCCTCGCCTCCACCATTTCAAAATTACCCGTAACCGACTCTAAACCCGTCTGTTACGGGTTTTTTATGGCTATTTTTGAGGAGGTCCATTTGGCTGAAATTTGCCGATTTTGGCAAAAAATCCGTGTGTTTTCCGTGTGTTCGGGTAACCTCTTCCCCATGCCCTTCGATTCCGAAATTGGCCCCGTGAAACTCTACTCGCCGTCCTCTCCGGGAGGCTCGTGGAGAGTGACATGGACCCCACCGGGAATGCAACGCCAGGTGAAAGACCGGAAGACGAAGGCGGGTGCGGAGAAGCTGGCGAAGGAAATCAAACGACAGTTGAAGCGCGGGGAAATCGGCCAAGTCCACCGGGCGACCACCGAGGAACAGCAGTTGCTGGAAATTTGCCGCAAACTTCGTGACCCGAAGACCATCCTCGAAGAAGCTCTGAAGAAGCAGGAGGACTTCAAACGGGAAACCGTCGCCGCCTGTTGCGAGCGCTACATCGCGGAATACGAGGATCGTTCCAGCTCCATGACCCGCAACGACGCCACCAGCAAGGCGGGCGTCATCAAGGAGACGCTTGGCGAGCGTTACCTCGATTCCCTCACCGAACGCGACATCGAGGAATGGCGCGATACCAAGCTGAAAGGCTCGAATCGCTACCGGAACAACATTCACGCGCATCTCAGGCACCTCTTCGAGCGGGCACGGGTTTGGGGCTACATCCCGAAGGGCCACAACCCCGCCAGGGAAGTCTCCTCTATGAAAATCCCAAGGGCGGAGCCGGTCGTATGGAATCCAAAGATCCTGAAAGCCTGCCTGGAGTGGTATCGGAAATCGGAGAAGCCCGATGTGGGAGGGAAAATCGTCTTCCTCGCCCTCGGTGCATTCGCCGGAATGCGCCCCAGCGAGATCGAAGGCGTCGTTGGTGAACGGGACGGCCTTCAGTGGGATGACATCGACTTCAAGCAGAAGCACATCCGCATCCGGGCGGAAGTGGCGGGTAAACTCGCGGAGCCTCGCTACATCACGTTCACCGAGAAACCGGGATCAGGACTCACGAAGGAAGTTGCCGATGCCATGTGGACGGCACTCTGCAAGTGGATTGAGCCCTATCGGGAAAAATCCGGTCCCGTGACCTTCCGCAAATGCCAGCGACTAGTCAGCCCCGAGTTGCGCGAAGCCAAACTCATCACCGGTTGGCCAAAGGACGGACTCCGACACACTTGGATTAGCTCGCTTCTCGCTCTTGGTGTTTCCCGAGACTGGGTGGCGGAGCTGGCCGGGAACAGCCCCGGGATCATCCGAACGAACTATAAAAGGCCATTACCAGAAGTCGTTGCAAACGCATGGTTCAAACTCGGTTGACCAAAACGATCCGCAGCTCGCGCAATTAGAGACATTCTGTCACGCCAATTTGTCGCAGCCCTGAGACATTTTGCCACACTTTGACCAACCAATCATCATATTTAGATACGTTGATACTGTCAAGTGATCCTCGATCAAAATTCAAACCGTGGAATTTTTTAATCAGAAAGAGCCAAAAAACCCTCAAGTATCGTTAGGTTAAAAAATAACAGCGCTCAATCAGGAAGTTTTTGAAACGCTCCGCCTACCAATGAAATCGACCGTCCTTAGGCATGTGTTCTGCAAAAAGGTGCCGATTCAATTAAATTCATTATGAGCATACAGAAGCAGTTCAGCAAGTTCCACGACGCGATCAAACTAACCCGTGAGAATGCGAGTTACAAGGAAGCGCGAGAAAAAGACGACAGTATTAAGGTTGAGATCAAAGCGGCTTTCAAGGAAGCGGGATATCCAATAGTGGAGGATTTCATCCAAGGTTCGATGGCAGATGGAGTGAACACTGGAATTGTCTCCATTTACGGTGATCGAGACATTGACAGGGCTCTCGTCATTGAAGCGGAGAAAGCACCTGAAGATCCGCTTGAACCCAAAAAACTCCTTCGCGATACTCTAAAAAAACGAGGCTTTGCAAACCCAAGAATCAAGAAACCCTGTGTCACTGCTAACTACGTAAATGATGATCTACACTTCGACTATACAATCTATCGGCGAATCTCCTCCGGAGGTCTCGAACTCGCAGTAGGGAAAGAGTTCTCAACTGAGGCGGGGAAAAAATGGGATGCTAGCGATCCGAAGGGCCTTATCAACCACCTCAAGAACCCAACCGGTAATCTGACCCCGCTTGAAAAAGAACAGATACGCCGGATCGCTAGATATATAAAACGCTGGAGGTATGTTCAGTATCAAAGCGAAACCGAAAGGAGGAAGGTCTATTCTATTGGCCTTACCTTGATGGCCAAAGATTCATTCTCAAAACAAATTAGCGAAGACGGCGTCGCCAATGATTTGCTCGCATTACGAGAAACGCTCTACAGTATCATCCACCAAAAATCCTATTTCACTCTCACAGACTATCAGAACCAAAACTACGACATCAAGGTGCTCCTTCCTGTAAGCCCGTGGAGAGATATTTTCGACTATCATGGATCCTCTGTAGCAACCCTACTTCGGTCGAAATTGGTGAAGCTTCTCAGCAAATGTGATGAAGCTCTTGCCGAGGAGGACACAGTAAAACAGTCTGAAATTCTCCGGAAGCAATTTGGAGACGACTTTCCAATCGCAGAGAAAAGTGGATATGCCAACAAGAACGTCTACATCGGAAGCGGAATCGTTGCTGACCATGGAGGAGCATGATAGCTTCAGAAATAGCCTCCTACCTAACAGCTCAACAATGTGTTGTTGCAGGATCTTCTGAGGGCACCATTCGGACCTCGCATGAAATTGGAACCTACTCCATTGAGATTGTCGGAATCTTAGGGAGCGGCTTTCCTCATGCTCTTCCAGACTACTACCTCTGCAATCGCGGCACATTCGGGAGGCTCGCCCATGTTGGCTGGCCAAAAATGCTTATCCTCGAAAGCAATGAGACTCTTGAAGACATCGGATTAATTTGCAGCGGCAGCTCAGATGCTCTAGCGCTCGACTTTCATACTCCTGAAAAGGTCTACTTGGCCGGTTTAACCAAAGCTATTGCAACTTTCGACCGTGCCCTTGTTGATTCAGAGTGTAACGATGAAGAGTGTCTTCTTGAATTCGCTGGGCACTGGCAGTTTGCGGTGGAGCAAATGCCAATCGTTCTTTTCGGTGAATCCCCCGATAGGCTTGCTGAGATAGTCTGCTCACGGGAGAAACCAGGAGCCGAGAGCCGGTATTCAAAGCCGATTGCGCTGGTCAAAGGCATCGATTCACATTCCAAGAATTACTGGCCACGCAAACAAGGAGAGTCCGAGGAGAGAATCAAATCTGGCAAAGGATTACTGATCGAACTCAGTAATCTGCCAACGCCTCCAGCACCTGGAGAATGCCTAGTTCAATGGTGGATGAATTGCCTGCAGGCGCAGCCTGCAAATGAACGCAAATTGCTCAGAGATAAGGCCAGACATTTTCGATCTAAGGAACTCTGGATACTTTGTCATGCTCGCTATCAAGATCAGGATGTCTGGTTTGCGCTCATCGCCACATCGTCTCAAAAAGAGAGGGCTCCGTTGGCCGTGGACCTCCTTCAAGGCTGGGCGTTTTCGGCAAGAAAAGTCGAACCCCATACGAGGAACTATCTAATACCGCGGGGAGGAGGCTCCGCAGCATTGCAGGAAAAGTCTATTCTTTTGGTCGGCTGCGGTTCAGTAGGTTCAATTGTGGCGAATTCTCTAGCGAGTTCTGGCGTTGGGAAACTCGCTCTATCTGACCATGATCGTTTCTGCCTCGATAATCTCTACCGCCATTCATTGGATATGCTGTGGGATGGGTCGCTCAAGTCTCACGCTATCGCAGCGTCCCTCAGGTCTAAGTATCCCTTTACCGTGTTTGAATGCTTCGAGACGAAGTTGCTCGAGTTCTCCGAGGATGATCTGAAGAGTTATGATCTGGTCATCGTAGCCATCGGCAACTCGACTCATGAATTTGCGTTTAATGAGAGAATGATTGGGAATGGAATCGAGACCCCAGTAATCTACACATGGTTAGAACCAAATGGTATCGGAGGACATGCTGTTTTGGCTGGTGGAGACTATCAAGATGGGTGCCACCAATGCAATTTCCTGATCCCAGGAGGCGACGGAGAGCGTATGCTCACGCCGAATCTAAATTTCCTCAAAGAAGACCAAAGTGTGACCAAGCACCTCGGCAGTTGCGGCTCACTCTTTCTCCCGTATTCTGAAATCGATTCTTCGCAAACTGCGAATCTCGCGGCGAGGTTGGCAGTCAGGTTTCTTCTTGGTAAGACCATGCTGGGAAGAAAATCTTCATGGCGAGGAGACCTTGATCCGGAGGATTTTTCGGAGCTGCAGTTCAGCGATCGTTTCTACCAATTTGAAAGTCAGTTAAAGGAACTGCCTATTAAGAACCGCCTGTGCAAACTTTGTTCAGAATGAGCGTATACACGAGTGCTTTTGCCGCTAGAGGGGTCGTTCTTCTTGTTAAGGATTCCGTTGAGGGAATTTGGGAAGACTATCGCCAAGCTGATCCAGAGGCGCCCGAAGCCTGCGGAATCCTAATGGCTACAATTGACTCCGATTCTTCTCGTATATGGCTAGAGAAGGTAACCGTTCCTAAAAAGTCTGATCGAAGGACGCGATTTTCATTCCGACTAAAAGGAAAGAGTCATGAGAGGGAACTCCACAAACAGGCTAAGAATTCAGGAGGAGCGATTCGCCTGATCGGAACATGGCATACCCACCCCGAGAACGATCCCACCCCATCCCAAGCCGATATTGACGGGTGGACGAAAATCAAATCCATGAATCCAAAGTTCCGAGAATTCTGCTTCATTATCGTGGGACTAAAGACAACCGCAGCATACCTGAGCGTTGGGCAGCGGCTCACCAAAATGAAGCTTATCAAACTAGAATCAATTCACGAAAAATGATCACCTTACAAACATCAAGTCCCCCGTTCTCTTCCTATCAAGAACTCCTCGATTACATGGATCTTCTGAAGAAAAGCGCGATTCAGTGGTCTGAATTTTGCGTCCTCTCAGACAAGGGTCACCACAACACAGTGTTCATTCTTCTCAGTTCGGACAGCGTCGTAGCGGCATTTCGAGCTAATGTCTCCGCTACTGAAGCGTGGAAAGTTTCGAAAATATTTTCGGTACAGGGGGGTGCCATTAGTCTCGCTATCTCGACGACAAGAATTGATCGTGCAGTCCTGTCCTCCTTGACGAGTATCGAAGACTTTCTCGGAGGAGCTTCAAAAACTGCATTGCTAAAGAAGACACTGAAAACGGTTCTTTCTGAGCCGAAAAAGGGCGTGAAAAAGGGCACAGGTCGAGGGGAGGATTTTAAAGTCAAAACAGCAAGGAGGGTCTTCGATGAGTCTTCAATGAGGTGCATGTTTGAGGGATGTGCCGCACGCCTCGATAGCAACGAACTCACTGGAGACGAAGCCTATTTCGGTTACCTCGCACATATCGTTGCGTCGTCAGAGAGCGGTCCTAGGGGTGAACGCGGCCTTTCGGCAAAGCTTTCCGATGTTCCAGGGAATGTAATGCTTTTGTGTGACAAATGTCACCGGCTAATCGATAAGGTAGCTTGTGCTGACTATCCGAAAGAAATACTGAATGCAATGAGACGGCAATACGTTCACGACAAGAACAGGTTGCTTGATCTCCTCGCCTTTAATCCGGTGAATACATACAGCTTTTGCTGGCCAGTGAATGGTCAAGCAATTTCACCACCAACAGCTCGCGAAGTTAGTGGTTGTCTCGCAACTAGCAAACTCCGGCCCAATGGACCACTCCTGAGCGCCGAGGATTCAAATATTGGTTTCAAAGACTCCAAGGACCTGGTGTTTTGGAACGCTGCGCCTGCCATTCTCACGAGCGCCCACGCCCGCATGGTGCAAACAGCACAACAGAGTGGGCAGTCTTACGGAGTTTTTGCGATGGGTCCAATGCCAATGCTAGTCGGACTAGGGGCACTAATTGGGAACAAGAGCAACGCAATTCCCGCGTTAACTCTACTCTGTTATTTGGGTCAGATCCTCGTCGGGCCAGAGGGGTGGCCGGGTTTCGCGGGTTTTCCGGCGTCTTCGGACTTGGTCTTTGAGTCGTTTGGCGATCCGGGATTCGAGCATCCGGCGGACTTCCTCTT
>JBBSUD010000035.1:0-41838 GCA_038235225.1 Verrucomicrobiales bacterium | reverse complement strand
CGTTTTGCTTTCATCTTGTGTGGTTTAGGTTCGGGTCAAAACCCGCTCCCAGCCACCCCAATCATAGCTTAGCCCCTGGCCCGAATTTCGGGGTCCGCCTCAAAAATCTTCGTTTCACCGGCAAATGCTTCATCCCATTCGTTGGATTTGTAGGATTCGTGGTGCCTCTCCATTTCGGAAACAATCTGGGACCGTGGCCATTCATTGATGATTCCATCCTGTTTTCCATCACAGCGCCTCCATCTTGTAGCCCACGCCGCGCACCGAATGGATGAGGTCTCCGCCGCCGTCCTCGTTGAGCTTCCGGCGCAGGCGGGCGATGTAAACGTCGATGACGTTGGTCCCAGGATCGGAGTGGTATTCCCAGACTTTCGCAATGATCTGGGTGCGCGTGACCACGCGGCCCGGCGTGCGGGCGAGGAATTCTAGCAGCGCGAACTCCCGCGGCGTCAGTTCGATGCGCAAGTCGCCGCGCGTCGCTTCGTGCCGCATCAGGTCGATGGTGAGGTCCGCGACTTGCAAAATCCCGGCCGGCTCACCGCTGCGGCGGCGGACGAGCGCCTTTACCCTGGCGACCAGTTCGCTCATGTCGAATGGCTTGGAAACGTAGTCGTCCGCGCCCAGTTCGAGGCCCTCGACGCGTTCGGAAACCTCACCGCGGGCGGTTAGAAATAGCGCCGGCGTGGCGATGTGGCGCTCGCGCAGCAGCCGCAACAGGCTCAGCCCGTCGCGACCTGGCAGCATGATATCGAGCACCAAGCCGTCGTATGGGCAGGTCGTCGCTAGGTGGAACGCCTCGTCGCCATCATGGACGACATCGACGATGAATCCTGCCTCGGCCAGCGCCTGGCGGACGAAGTTGGCGAGCTTTTTCTGATCCTCCGCGAGCAGGATGCGCATGGTGAAAAGGGTGCGGGCGGCGGCGCGGCGGCGCGAGTGCGAACTGAGCACGCACCGAGCGCGACCCCCGCCGAAGCGGGAGCCGCGCGATCGCCATGGGTGACTTCAGTCTTCCTTTTCAGGACCTTCGGGGGCCTCGTTTTCGGCTCCTTCATCGGCATCGGCATTCTCGTCGGCCTCGACTTTTTCGTGCTTGGTGGCGAGCACCTTGCCTTCGTCGGAGATCTTCACTTCGCGGACGCCGCCCTTTTCAGCGATGTCGGCTTCGTAGAACTTCTTGTCGCCAGCGGTGACGCGGACGGTTTCCAAGATTTTGTCCGGGCCGGCGGCCGTCTCGAGGGCAGTGCGGACCGACGCGGGCAGATCGGCGGCGGACAAGGCTTCCTCGGATTCCAGCAACTTGCCGTCCGCGGAGAATTTGTGCTCATACTTGTGACCGCCTTCGGTCACGGCGACCTCATAGGTCATGTGCTTGCCCTCCATCTCGGAGGTGACGGAATCGATTTTCCCTCCACCGGCAGCGGATGTGGCGGCGGTGCGGACGGAGGCGGGCAGGCTTTCGACGGTCATTTTCGTTTCCTTGCCGTAAGCGTCCGCGCTGACGAATGAGATGGCCGCGGCGAGCGCGCAGAGCTGGATAGGATGGTTCTTTTTCATGATATTTTATTTTGGGGTTCGGATCGGATTGTTCCGACGTTAGGCAACAATTCGCACGCCCGGCTGAACGGAGACCGGCTGCGGTGATGAAAACTTTGTCATTTTCCGTCCTCCGCCGCCGGCCGCGAAAGCGCGAACAGGCCGTTCATCTTGGTGCGACCTTCCAGCCAGTAGCCGCGCGCATCGAGCAGTTCCAGCATTGCCCGCCCGCTGGGACCGAAGATCTCCGCGACGATCCGCTCCGGCCAGAGCGACCGGGGCGCGGACTCGAAAAACGCCGCCAGCACCGGGACTTCGAAGCCTTCGATATCGATCTTCATCGCATCCACGTGACTGACGCCGGCCTCTGCCAGCAGGTCGAGCAGCGGCCGGCCCGGCACGCTTCGACCGCCGCCCACGGTGGAAATGGCGGTCTGTCCGAGATTTCCCGGGGCTTCCCGAAGCGCCACCTCGCAGGCTTCCGGCGTCACGGCGCAGGGAAAAAGGATGACGGCTTCGGCGAGCCGGTTTTCCGCGAGATTGTAGCGGACGCGGGCCAGCATCCGTTCGTTCGGTTCGGCGGCGATGACCCGCAGCCCCGAGTGCCCTAAGGAAAGCGCCCAGAAGGTGTAGAACCCTGCGTTCGCGCCGATGTCGAGAAAGACCGCGCCGGGTGCCAAGTGGCGGGCGAGGAATCGACGTTCCTGGAAATCGTGGAAATCCGGCATGGTCAGCCAGCGCTGCTCCGTCAGATTTCCCCGCGCGGCGAGGCGAAGTCTCAGCCCCCAGATCTGGCGATCGTACAAAGATTGGCGGCCGGATTTCACCGGCTTCCTCAGCACGAATGCCAGCCGCTTGCCGATCCCGCCGCGCGGCAGCAGCCCGATCAAGCAAAGCCGCAACGCCGTCGTCCCCGTCGCGGCCCATGTCCCCCACGCTGAGGCGGTATCGAAATCATCGCCGGCGGGTGCGACTTGCTGCCGGAAGCGATGGCCGGTCCTGGCCACGAAAGGAAGGGAAATGAAACTCATGGTGGCCGGCATTCCCGGCCCAAAAGTAACTACCCCCGTGGCATGAACAGGGGCCGCGGCGGACGATGAAATCTTTGTCAGAAACCGTCCGGGCTTGCCCCGGCGACGCGAAACGGGCGGAATCCACTGCCCGGCGGGGAAGAATTCTCATCGGTTTCTAATTTCCTCTCCGCCACGGTCCGGGACAAGTGACATGACAGATATATCGATTTCCACAACTCCGACCCGTCCCGCGTCCTGGGCTGCGGATCTGGTGCTGGTCGCCCTGGTCTCGCTGGTCTGGTTCTGCGTGCTGCTCGGGATGCGTCCGCTGAGCAATCCCGACGAGGGCCGCTACACGGAAATCCCGCGGGAAATGGCGGTGACTGGCGATTTCGTGACGCCGCGGCTCGACGGGGTGAAATATTTCGAAAAACCGCCGCTGGTTTACTGGCTCTCGGCGCTGACCATCCGGGAGTTCGGCGTCAGCGAGTTCACCGCGCGGGTCTGGAACGGAATCCTGGCCGCGCTCGGCGCGCTCATGACTTACGCCACGGCGCGCGCACTTTACGGCCGGGCCGCGGGGCTGTGGTCCGCTTTCGTCCTCTCCACGCTGCTGCTCTACTATGCGCTCAGCCAGATTATTCTGCTAGATATGGCCGTGGCGGTGACCATGTCCGGGGCGCTATTCGCATTTCTACTAGCCGAACGCGAGCCGCGCGGGCGGAAGCGTTTCGCACTGTTCATGGCATTCTATGTGATGGTCTCGCTGGCCACGCTTTCCAAGGGTCTCATCGGCATCGCCCTACCCGGCGCGGTGATGTTTCTGTGGATTCTCCTGCTCAACCGTTGGAAGTCGCTACGGCCGTTTTACCCGATCTTGGGAACCGTCGTCGTGCTGGCGATCGCCGCGCCGTGGCACGTCCTCGCTGCGCGGGCGAACCCGGATTTCCTGAATTTCTACTTCTACCATGAGCACTGGCTGCGCTTCACCACCCGCATCCACGGGCGCTTCGAGCCGTGGTGGTTTTTCCTGCCGATCTTCGTGGCCGGGCTGTTCCCGTGGGTGTTCTTCTCGGCAAAAACGCTGCGCTTCTCGATGCCCGGCGGCTGGAAAACCCGCAAGAAGCACCCGGAAGCCTGGTTTTTCGTGATCTGGATCGCCTTCGTCATCCTGTTTTTCTCGAAATCGCAATCAAAGCTCATCCCTTACATCCTGCCGGTTTTCCCAGCCTGCGCGGTCCTTTACGGCAGGTATTTCGCGGAACTCTGGAGTGGCCGGGAAATGGCGCGCCCTCGGCTCGCAACTGGGGGATTCGCGGTGCTTTGCCTGCTGCTCGCCATCGCCGCATTCGTCGTGCCCGCGCCGAAAAATCAGCCGGAAATGGCCGCGGCGCTGCCCGTGCTGCGCGTCACGCTCGGCGGCGCGCTGGTATTGGGCGCGGCGCTGGCGTTCGTTGGCTTGCGCCGGGACCGGCCGCGGTTCATGCTCGCGGCCGTCGCCGCATCCGGAGTGGTTTTCCTGCTGGCGATCAGCTTCGGCGCAGGCTCTCTCGACAAGGCGTCCACTAAGAAATTTGCGATGATTCTCAAGCCCGTCCTCAAGCCCGGCGACCGCGTATTTTGCATCGGTTTCTATGGTCAGGATCTGCCCGTATATCTCGGTAGGACGGTCGATGTGGTGGACTACCGCGGTGAGCTTTCCTATGGCATCGACACCGAACCGGAACTGACTTCCGACCGGTTTTTCCCGAGAAACGAACTTCCCGCGCACTGGGAAAAACCCGGTAATATCTACGCGCTGGTCCGCAACAGCGCCTTCGAGAAATGGTTCTTGGCGGAAAATCTGCCTCACGAAATCATGGCCCGCTCGAACCGCTTCACCCTCGTCAAACGCATCCAGCCGTGACTTCCCCCGACTTTCTGCCCTTCACCCGACCGACACTCGATGAGGAAACCATCGCCGGCGTGGCTGACGTGCTTCGTTCAGGC
Organism: Verrucomicrobiales bacterium; assembly: GCA_038235225.1. Taxonomy (GTDB): domain Bacteria; phylum Verrucomicrobiota; class Verrucomicrobiia; order Verrucomicrobiales; family Akkermansiaceae; genus Luteolibacter. The sequence continues at coordinate 37,300 of JBBSUD010000035.1, read as the reverse complement.
TGGATCACCTCCGGACCGAACGTGAAGGAATTCGAGGCAAAACTATCGGAACTCTTCGGCGGCCGACCGACACGCGTATTTAACTCCGGCACAGCGGCTCTGGAAATTGCACTCCGGCTTGTGGGTGTCGGCCCGGGCGATGACGTCATCACCACGCCGCTGACATGGGTGGCGACTAGCAATGTCGCGCTAACTGTCGGTGCAAAACCCATATTTGTGGATATTGATCCGGTCACGCGGAATATCGATCTCGACGCGGTGGAACGTGCCGTCACTCCCGCGACCAAAGCCATCATTCCGGTCGATCTGGCAGGTCTGCCGGTGGACCGCGACAAGTTATATGAAATCGCGAGGAAACATCAGCTACGCGTGATAGAGGACGCCGCGCAGTCGATGGGAAGCTTGTGGAATGGCAAACCAATCGGCGCGACCGGCGACTTGGTTTCCTTTAGCTTTCACCCCAACAAAAACCTCACTTCCATCGAAGGCGGCTGCCTTGTCGTGAATGACGAGGCCGAGGCGAAACTGGTGGAGCAATATCGCCTCCAAGGTGTCGTGCGCTCGGGCGTGGACGAGATGGATGTGGAAGTGCTCGGAGGGAAATTCAACTTAACGGACGTCGCCGCCCGCGTCGGTCTCGGGCAGCTCAAGCGGCTAGATGAGTTCACCGCGCGTCGCCGCGAACTTGCGAAGATGTATTTCGACGAGTTCGCGCGCCGGGATTTAAATCTTGGCCTACCAGTTCCCGACTTCACGAACTCCAACTGGCACATGTTCCAAGTGATCCTTCCGGACGATTCGGTGCGCGCGGAAGTTATGCAAAGCATGCAAGCCGACGGCATTGGTACTGGCGTTCACTACCCAGCAATTCATCTTTTTACATTGTATAAGAATCTTGGTTGGAAGCCCGGCGATTTCCCCCACGCCGAGCGCGCCAGCCGATCCATACTAACTTTACCGCTATTTCCCACCATGGCCGATGCGGACATCCCACGCGCCGTCGCCGCGCTCGCCAAAGCCGTCCGCAAGTCATGAGTTCCGAATCGCCAGTTAGCCTCTCGGTCGTCATCCCCGTCTATAATGAGGAGGGCAATCTCCCGACGTTGTTCGCACGTCTCTATCCGGTGCTGGATGCGCTCGGCCGGACCTACGAAATCATTTTCACCAACGACGGCAGCGCGGACCGCTCGCGGGAAATGCTGGCCGACCAATATGCCGCCCGCCCGGATGTCACCCGTGTCATCGAGTTCAACGCGAACTATGGCCAGCACATGGCGGTGATGGCCGCGCTGGAGCGAGTCCGCGGAGCGACCATCGTCACCTTGGATGCCGATCTTCAGAACCCGCCGGAAGAAATCCCCAAGTTGCTAGAAAAGACCGACCAAGGCTACGACTGCGTTGGCGGCGTGCGGCAGAACCGCCAAGATAGCTTTTTCCGAAGGTATATCTCCAAGCTCATCAACTGGCTCCGCAGCCAGACGACCAGCATCAGAATGAGCGACCAAGGATGCATGCTGCGCGCCTATTCGCTCAATGTCGTGCAAGGCATCGTCCGCAGCGGCGCCGTGAATACTTTCATTCCCGCGCTTGCCTATAGCTTGGCCCGGCGTCCGACCGAAGTCGCCGTTGCTCACGAGGAAAGGCATTCAGGGACTTCAAACTACTCGCTCTACACCCTCATCCGGCTGAATTTCGACCTCATCACCTATTTCTCCACCGTTCCGCTGCAAGTGTTCACCATCTTTGCGATGGCATGCTCCGGCTGCTCGTTTCTGATGGTCATCGTCCTCGCCGCGCGGCGCTTATACCTCGGACCGGAAGAGGGCGGATTGTTCACTTTGTTCGGGATTCTGTTCTTCCTCATCAGCGTCTGCATGGTCGGCATCGGCCTCATTGGCGAATACATGGGCCGCACCTATCAGGTGGTGCGCAACCGCGCCCGCTACCATGTCAGCCATATTCTCGAATCCGCTCAATGAACTCTCCCCGCATTCTTTTTTTCGGCTATAGCGAAGTCGGATTCACTTGTCTCGATCTGCTGTTGGAGCGCGGTGACAATGTCATCGGGCTCATCACCCACGTGGACAATCCGGATGAGAACATCTGGTTCAAGACGCCAGCCATCGCCGCCCGCGAGAAAGGGATCCCGGTTTTCACTCCAGAATCGGTCAATACGCCGGAATGGGTTGAGCAGATCCGGGAAATGAAACCGGACCTGATACTTTCGGTTTACTATCGCCACATGATCGGCGGGAAAATCTTCGCCCTGCCCAAGCTCGGCGCGTTCAACCTGCACGGCTCGCTACTACCGAAATACCGTGGCCGCGCACCCATCAACTGGGCCGTTCTGCACGGGGAATCCCGCATTGGCATGACGCTCCATCGCATGGTGAAGCGCGCGGACGCCGGCGACATCGTCGATCAAGAGGGCGTGAACATCGCCGACGACGACACCGCGGAGCAAGCTTTCCGCAAGGTGATGCCCTGCGCGCGGACCGTCCTCGCCCGACAAATCGACAACTTGCTAGCCGGCACTGCCAGCGAGACGCCACAGGTCGAAACGGAAGCGACCTATTTCGGCGGACGCACGCCGGAAGACGGCCGCATCGACTGGTCGCGGACCTCCCGGGAGATATACAATCTCATCCGCGCCGTCACCGATCCCTATCCGGGAGCCTTCATCGACACCGCCGGTGCGCGACTGTTGGTTTGGGAGTCGAAGATTCTTACCGATAGTTCCGGGAATCCCGGTGAAATCCTAACCACCGATCCTCTCGTCATCGCCACCGGCGATGGCGCGCTCCATCTCACCCGCACCGAATGGCGCGGCACTCCGCAATCCCCGCCCGCACCGGGCGACCAACTCTGAACCCAGATGCCAATCAAAGTCCTCATCCTCGGAGCCAATGGCTTCATCGGCAGCAGCCTCACCGAGACCATTCTCCGCGACAAGGACTGGGAAGTCTTTGGCATGGACGTGGGCGACCACAAACTGAAGAATCTTCTCGATCATGACCGCTTCACATTCGTCGAGGGCGATATCACGATTAACCGCGAGTGGATCGAGTATCATGTAAAGAAATGCGATGTCGTCATCCCGCTGGTTGCGATCGCTAATCCGGCGCAGTATGTGAAGAACCCGCTAGGGGTCTTCGAACTCGATTTCGAGGCAAATCTCGACATCGTCCGGAAGTGCGTGAAATACGACAAGCGCCTGATTTTCCCGTCCACTTCGGAAGTGTATGGCATGTCACCCGACGAAGTGCTCGACGAGGCGACCAGTCCGCTGGTTTACGGGCCGATCGACAAGCAGCGCTGGATCTATGCGAATTCCAAACAACTCCTCGACCGCGTTATCTATGCCTACGGCGTCCGCGACGGGCTCGACTACACCTTGTTCCGGCCATTTAATTGGATCGGTCCGAAGTTGGACAACGTGCTTGAACCGAAAGAAGGCAGCTCGCGGCTTTTCACTCAATTCATCAGCAATGTCATCTTCCGCAAGCCGATCCAGCTCGTGGATGGCGGTTCGCAGAGCCGATCTTTCACTTTCATCGACGACGGCGTGGACTGCCTACTGCGGATCATCGAAAACAAGGATGGCAATGCCACCCGCCGCATCTTCAATGTGGGGAATCCAAACAACAATGTCTCCGTCGCCGACCTCGCCGACATCATCGTGGAGGCGTTTAAGGATTTCCCCGAATACCGTGAGCGGGCGGAGAATGCCAAAATCGTTTCGGTTTCCTCCATGGAATACTTTGGCAAATACTATCAGGACATCCAAACGCGAGTACCTTCTATCACGGCGGCGAAGGAAGCGATCGGCTGGGAACCGAAGGTCGATTTGAAAACCGCGATCCGGCGCACGCTCGACTATCACCTCACGCAAACGGACCACGACCTAACGCCGGCATGAGTCCGGTGGTGGCGCTGAAAGTCGATGTGGACACGGATCGCGGGACGCGCGTCGGCGTGCCCGCGTTGCTATCTTTGCTGAACGAGTTTTCGGCTCCCGCCTGCTTCCTGTTCTCCCTCGGCCCGGACAATACCGGCAAAGCGATCCGCCGGGTTTTCCGGCCGGGGTTTTTCCAAAAAGTCAGCCGCACCAGCGTTGTCCAAATGTATGGATTGCGCACTTTGCTCAACGGCACCCTGCTGCCCGCGCCCCATATCGGCCGGCGGAATGAAGACATCATCCGCTCGGTGGCCGGCGCGGGATTCGACACCGGAATTCACTGTCACGACCATTTCCAGTGGCAGGATTATCTATTCAAAATGTCGCTGGATGTAATCCGAGCCGAATTCGCCAAAGCCCGCGACGAATACCACCGGATCTTCGGAACCGAAGCTCGCACAGCCGGCGCGCCCGGCTGGCAGGCAAGTGCCGCGAGCCGGCAGGTTTATGACAATTCGAATTTGCTGTATGCCAGTGACACCCGCGGCGATTCCCCGTTTTTCCCGGAAATCGCGGGACACGTATTCGATACTTTGGAAATCCCGACTACACTACCGACATTCGATGAATTGCTAGGCCGGCCGGAGTTTCCCGATGATGCCATCGTCGCGCACTACCTATCCCTGCTGAAGCCGGATTCCCCAAATGTCCTTACCATCCATGCGGAAATCGAAGGCATGATGAAACTCCCGCTCTTCCGGCAATTATTAGCGGCATGGCGGGATCTCGGCGTTCGGTTCGTGCGGATGGATGATTTGGCGAATGAGCTTCTGGCGGATCGCTCTTCGATCCCCGTGTCTCCGCTTGAAATGGCGGAGATCGACGGACGTTCCGGTAAAGTCGCCGTGCGGGGAGTTTGATCCTACGCGAGATGTGCCGGGTCTGAATTTCCGCCAGCCTCGGCCGGGGGGAACTACTCGCTCCGATATAAATCCATAGTTGTTTGGGATCGCGTTCCGAAGTGCTTCGGCAAGGCTGTTCCAGTTGTCAGGTCTGGTAGAGGCTTACCGGCCGTTTCCCGTGACTACCGTCCGGCGCGAGCGCGGTTGGATCGGGCAAATATTTATGAAGCATGTAAACCCAGTCCGACTTGGTCCAGCCACGTTCACAAAGGATGGAATGATCACCCGGCCTTTTTATGCCAGGCCATTTTTTCATCGTCTCGGACTCGTGGGCGACCATGGGAAGCCTTCGTCGCCGAACTGCCGGGTCGAGGAAAAACTCCACTGCCAGATCGCGGAACGTCACGCACCGGGGACGAGTGAGACAGGCCGCCGGAAATGCGACCGGCCCGGGTTGGGGGCACTCGACGAGTTAATATGATCGGATTGGATCGTGCTTATCCCCCTGATCTTCCTCTTCGGGATTCAGGCTATGATAAAAGTTTGTCTTTATGAATTTTCCCGGCTCATTCCACCGCCCGAACCCGCAGCGCTCTGAGCGTGAACAGGCCCAGATCCGGAGCCTCGCTGATCCCGCGCGCTCCGGTCCGCCGATTTTCGCCGAACGAATCACGCCGCTCCCGGAAAATGGCTTCGACGAAGTCCCGCCCGCCGATCGCCACTCCGTCGCTGAAATACCTTACCCGGCACTGCAGCAGTTCGCCTCGAGTTAGGCGGCCCTCCTTGCTCCGCGCTTCGTCGCGCCGCGCTTTCGAGAAGCCTTTGCGCATTTTCGATTCCACTCCCCGCTCGAACAACCAGCTTCGGTAAAGCATCGCAGGTGTCCGCGGCCCCTGCCGATCATCTCCCGGATCCTTGTCCCACGGGGTATCCTGCTCGGCAGAAACCTGGCAAAGTCCCCTCCGCGCCAGTTCCGAACCCGCAACCGCCTCCGCGTAGCCGCACCAGCGGTAATCCATCGGGTCCTCAACCAGCCCCGCACGCACGGGATTCAGATCGATGTAGCAGGCGATTGTCCGCAAAGCTTCGCCATCCTGCACCAGCACGCTCTTGAACCGGGACATCCACAGCGTTCCCTCGTGACCATGCACCTTGTTGAACCATCTGGAGAACCGTTCCTTCAACTCCTTGACGAACAGCGGTAGATTGCATAGACGCCGCCGGAAGTTCCCCAGCAACTCTTCCGCCTGTCCCGCCATTTCCCGTTTCCGCAAATCCTCCAATTCTGCCCGCAGCCCCATCATGTGCTCGACCGAATAGAGCCGTCCCAAATGCTCCATCAACCTCTCCTCCCCTTTCTCCCCATCAAATTGCTCCAAAAACCGCTCCTGATCAGGCACCCGCACCAGCAGATGGAAATGATTCGCCATCACCGCATGAGTCACGATCGTCAACCCGGAAAATCCCTCCATCCGCCTTGCGATCCTCAGAAATGCGTCCTTTTCCGCAGGCCCCAGCAGTTTGTCCCCGCCTCGGATCCGGCTCATCACATGATAGCAATGCGAGCTTCCGACGCCGCCCAGAACCCGCCTCCGATCCCTCCCCCGTCCGCGCCGGAACCCGCCCGGAGGCACCCCGGTAGCTCGATCCACCAGCTCCACCGCCCGCGCCATCTCGGAATCCGCACCCGCATCCTCCAGCCCGCTGTTCTTCTCAGGATTCATTTCAGGCACCTTATTAAAATAGACGGGATGCTGTCAACCTATATGATGCCTGTCACCATGTGTGTTTGTCATCATTTGTATTTGTGTCACCTGTGAATCGATCGGTAGCTGACCGTGTTGGAAAAGGATTAACCTGATGTCCAAGCGGTTTTCATCGCGGGTCCGCTTCGTTGGCCGCTGGCCGGGCGTCCGCGTAATCGTGGGAATTGGTCGTCGGGAGGCCGCGAATCTCGGTATGGGGAAGTTGGTCGCCCCCATTCCTGAACACGATCCGCAAGGGCGAAGCATCGTAGGTCAGAGAGACAACCCGCCCGCCACCTTGTGCGGAAAGGATCTGTGATGGCTTGCTTGGAAGGCGGAAGATCACCAACCATGCTCTCCTCCGCTTGATTCGTCCGCGTTCCCCCACGGCCTTCTCTGCCGCAAGAACTATAGAGCTATTTGCCCTGACGACGTCTCCGAGCGGCGTTTGGCAAAACACATGGTGCGTGTGTCCATGTTGCGTGCCTGTAATCATGAGAAATGGTTGGCGGGAAGGCGGTAGGGGGGAAGACGCCCCCCATTTCTGAACACGATCCGGAAGGACCATGGATCGGGGGGCAGATACCAGATCATTGGCGCCACCATGCATGAGCGGGACTTGAGGTGACTTGCTTGGAAGGCGCGATTCCACCAGATGAGCAGCTCCTGCGCTTGATTCCTCCAAGTTCCCTTCCGGCTTTCTCCGCCATAAGGACTATGGAGTTCTCACCTGACGACGATTTCAGTCCGCGTTTGCAACTCAAATTGTATCTGTGCCCAAGATGCGTGCCAAGAACCCGCGGCTTTCCGTCTCCGGATCCGGCTTCTTGGTCTCTGGTAGCTACACTTTCCCGCGGGTCAACATACATGGTGCCTGTGTCCATGTTGGGGTGGGTGGTCAGATTTTCAGTTTCGATGCGCTCATTCGCGAATGAATGGGGATGGGATTAAGACCACAGGTCGCAAAGGCGCGGAAGCGTTTGAGCGTTTGAGCGTTTGAGCGTTTGAGCGTTTGAGCGTTTGAGCGTTTGGGCGGGTGGGACTACTCGAAGACGTTTCTTGGCGCCGGACAAATTATGCCATTCCTTTTGCGCAACTTCCCACAGACTAGCGGGCGACTTGCCTCAGATCATGACGCCATCGATGAGTTAGCTGGGGAGGCGACCGCTACAACTCATCGGGAAGAGCGGATGGAAGCCATCGGTTTTCGATGCCAGCGGGAAATCGATGGAAGTGGGTCGCCGGAGGAGGGCCGGCGAACGCTTGCGGCGGCGGTATGGATATGTAGCAAACATCGATACTACCGCCGTTTTCTCCGGGGATCGATCCGGCTACTCGCTCGTCGTCACTGAATGCGGCGTGCTTTCCCACTGCCTTCCTCCTGCCTTCGCTTATCGGCGCCTTTTGGGGACCCTGCCTTTGCCGGGGTTGGCGTAGCGGGATTCCTGGCGCTTGGGGGCCGGGCCGGCTTGGGCAGCGGGTTTCGGCTGGGGCTTGGGGTGCTTCTTGGCGGCTTTGGGCGGAGAATGGGCGGACTTGCGGGGCTGCTTGCCGGAGGGTTTCGGGCTTTTCCCGGAAACGTGGGTGCCTTCGGTCGTCGGGCGGCCAGCAACGGCGAAATCGACGAAACGGCGGTCGAAATCGATGTTGATGACACGCAGCGGGAGGCGCATGCCGCGCTGGATTTCCTTCCCGTCGCGAGAAACCCAAGCCATGCGGTGGGCTTCGAAGAACCAGCGGCCCTCGGGCAAATCCTCGCGTTTCACGACGCCGCGGACGCCCATGTCGGGGATTTCCACCATCAAGCCCATCGGGCGGACATCGGTGATGAGGCCGTCGAAAATCGGTGGATCGTCGGAGCCGGCGACGCGGTGGAGGTATTCCAGGAGCTTGATTTGCTTGGTCTCGGACTCGGCGTCGGACGAGGTGCGCTCGGTATCGGAAATGTGGCGGGCGATTTCGCGTAGCTCGGCGATCGGCGGCGTTTTGTCGCACTTCTTCGGAGGGTTTTCCAAGAGCGGCTGGAGGGCGCGGTGGACGATGAGGTCGGCGTAGCGGCGGATCGGGCTGGTGAAATGGGTGTAGTCGGTTTTGGCGAGGCCGTAGTGGCCGATAGGATCGGCGGAATAAGCGGCTCGCTTGAGACTTTTCAGCAGGCCGAGCTTGATGACGTGCTCTTCGGGAGTGCCTTTGGAATCGTCCAGAAGCTTCTGGATGTGGGCGCGATTGGTGAGATCGCCGGGGCGGTAGCCGTGGGCTTTCGCGGTCTCCGTATAATCGATGAGCCGGGACGGATCGGGATCGTCGTGGATGCGGTAAAGCGCTGGTTTCATGCGCTCGCGGAGGATTTTCGCGACGGCTTCGTTGGCGGCGAGCATGCATTCCTCGACGAGCTGGTGGCTCTCGGTATGGATGACCGGCTCGGCGACGGCGGCGTTGCCCTCGTCGTCAAGACGGATTTTGATTTCGGGCATTTCGAGGTCGAGCGCACCGTTTTCAAAGCGGCGGCTGCGCATGGCGGAGGCAAGTTTCCAGCCTTCGCGGACGAGCGGGACGAGCGTGGGGTCGGAGCCGTTCGGAGCCGGTTTGCCGTCGAGAATCGCCTGGGCCTGCTCGTAGGAAAGCTTGGCGCGGGAATGGATGACGGCGTCGAAGAAGGTGGATTTCACGATTTTCCCGTCGCGGGAAATGTCCATCAGCGCGCATTTCGTGAGGCGGTCCACGTCGGGCTTGAGCGAGCAGATGCCGTTGGAGAGCTCGGTCGGCAGCATCGGCAGGACGCGATCGACGAGGTAGGTTGAATTTCCGCGCTCGACGGCTTCCTGGTCCATGGGGCTGCCGGGCTTGATGTAGTGGGAAACGTCCGCGATGTGGACGGCGAGCTGCCAGCCGTTCTTGGTCTTCTCGCACCAGATCGCATCGTCGTGGTCCTTGGCGTCGGCGGGGTCGATGGTGATGACGAGCTTGTCGCGCCAGTCCTTGCGACGCTTGATCTCCTTCGGCTCGGGCTGTTCCGGGACGGCGCGGGCCTCGGCAAGCACGTCTTCGGGAAACGAGGTCCGCAGGCCGAAACGGTGGATTACGGAAATGATGTCCACGCCGGGGTCGCCGGGCCAGCCGAGCACTTCGATGATGCGGCCGCGGGGGTTGGCTTTGCGGTCCTGCCAATCTTCCAAATCCACCACGACGAGCTGCCCGGGTTGGGCGGTGGTGTCGCCGATGACATCGACGCGCCCCTCGATCGCCTTGTCGTCGCAGTCGATCCAACCGAATTTCCCCTTCTGGCGGTAGATGCCGACCAGCTTGCCGGAGCGGCGTTCGAGGATTTCCTCGACCTTGCCGCGCAATTCTTCAGGCGCGTCGGGCGTGGATTCGCTGCGGGTCCGGAAGGGGCGGGCCGCTTTTTTAAGAATGGAAACGGCCACCTTGTCGCCATCGAGCGAGGTTGCCACATCGCGGCGCTCGACGAGGATTCGCGAGTGGATGGTGAAATCGATGCCGCTGGCCACGTTCGCGGGATCGGCGATGTCCGGGTAGAAAAAGGCGTGGCCTTTCGGGTGGAACTTCAGGACGCCGGTGAGCTGGTTTTTCGGCGCGGCGGGAAGCAGGTAGGTGTTTTTCTTGCCCTCCCGGATCGTGCCGTCCGCGACCATCGCGTCGAGCTTGTCGTGGAGCTGGCCGATGGCTTTGGCTGGGATTTTGAGGCTGCGGCCGAGCTGGGATTGGGAAAGCGGATTTCCGCTGGCGGTGCGGAGCGCGTCGAGGATGGAGTCGCGCAAGTTGTTGCCGGGCATGGCGTGACCTTGCCGCGCGGGCCGGAATCCCGCAACGGCAAAGGCGGAGAATTCGATTGCGGACAAGCGGCAGCGTGACTAGGTCTTTACCATGTGGATGCGCAGCGGAATGCGGCGTTGCCAGCGCCGCATTTCCCGTCTTTCCTCCGCAACGTGAAATCCAACCCAATCCAAATCATGAAAAACCCCATCCGCCGTCATCGGGCGACCGGCTTCACGCTTGTGGAGCTGCTCGTCGTAATCGCCATCATCGCCGTGCTCGCAGGAGCCGGATTCGCCGCTGGAAACGCGGCCATCCAGAAGGCGAAGAAAACCACCGCTCTTGCAGCGTGTACTTCGCTCGAATCCGCCGTGAACGATTTCTACACGGAGTATGGTGCGATGCCGCAAGCCAGTCTGACCAACGACACCACCGTCAAAACCAATGAACCCGATCTTTTGAACATTCTGCTCGGCGCGGAGGCGAATTCCACCACTGCCCTCAACACCCGCAAGGTGAAGTTCCTCTCCGCCAAGGAGGGCAAGGTCAAGGGTTCGGCCGGGATCAACGGCCTGATTTACAATACCTCCGGGGGCACCGTGAAAGGAATGTATGATCCTTGGGGCGGCCCGTATTTCGTGATGCTTGATGGCGATTATGACGAGGAAATCACCCCGAAACCCGCTGGCGAAGCCAAGAACGCCACGCTCCACGGCCGCCGCGTCGCGGCTTGGACGAACGGAGCCGATGCCGCTCCCGGCGGGACCGGTGGCAAGCCCGGCGACAACGTCGTTACGTGGAACAAGTAAGCGCACCCTACCTCTCCCAACCCCGCCCGGCGCCGCCGTGGCGGGGTTTTTCGCGCCCCGGCGGGCAGAAAGCCGAAATGGTCACTGGCATTGGAAGCCGGTCGGACCCCAGCATCCTGTCAATCCACATGACTCAAATGAACTTGGAACCTGTTAGCTCCCCCCAGCGCACGGACAGTAGGAAGTCTTTCGGTAAAATCGAGGAGGCGATCACGCGGTTTCCGCTGATCGTCCGCACCCTCGCCGACCTTGAAGACACCGCGGTACCGTATCCCGGAGACGCCGATATCCGCCATGGCTGCGAGCGCGCTCTCACGAGCATGCTTTCCGAGCTGGCGCGGATCAATCGGGAGGACGGCGCCTCGCCCGGCGGGGACTCCGCGCTCGAATGGCTGCACGGCCCGGCCGCCCGCCGGCTGGTCGATGCGGACAAGCTCGAACGGATGGAGCAGCTCATCGACGCCATCCGGCAGTAGGGCCGCCGGCCGCGGCGGCGCTCAGGATTCCACCTTCCACGAGTGATCCGCGCCCTTGCTGAAGGCGTGGACGAGCTTGCCGTTCGAGTCGATGTGGCGGACGTGGAGGCGATTGCCCAAAATCGCGAGGTGGGAGAATCCATGAACCGCCTTGCCCACCGCGCCCTGGCGATTGCGGGCGATCTGGTGGATGGGCGCGCCGCCGCCGCCGGAAATGACGAAGGACGTGCGGAGATTTTCCAGCTCGAGGTGCTGGAGATCGTGATCGTGCCCGCATAGGTAGAGATGGACGCCGGCCTTTTCCAGCATGGGCCCGAGTTCATTGACAAGCTCGGGGGTATCGCCGTGGACGCCGTCCGAATAGATCGGGTGATGCCCGACGACGATGGTGATGGGCGCGCGCTTTGAGGCGAGCCGCGCCTCCAGCCATGCCATCTGGGTGGATTTCTCCCCGGCGGAAATCCAGCAGGGCACCCTGCCGCCGTGGACGCGGCGGTTGATCGATTCCCAATTGGTATCGATCATGAGGAAGGTGACTTGGGGATTTTTGGCCGGGAAATCGACGCGATAGTGCCGGCCGGGCATGGTCCAGCGGGTTTTCCGGCCAAGCGACGCGGCGTAGTCTAGCTGGACCTCCTCGCCGCCGGCGCCGCTGTCGTGGTAGTCGTGATTGCTAAGGATCGCCCAGCAGGGCGCGGGGAAATCGGTGGCGGGGTAGATTTGGGAAAAGTCGCTCCGCCAACGGCTGGATTTCAAACCGCCGCGCAGGTTGCCGTAGAAATTGTCCCCGAGCATGAGCATGCCGTGGGAGGGCCGGCCGAGGTCGCGGAGGTATCTCGCCATGTGGCTGGCGACCTTTTTCTGGTGCCTGTCGCCGGTGCCGAAGTCGCCGAGGGCGAGGAAATCGAGGCCGGCGGCGGCGGATTCCTCTTCGGCCGAGGACCGTAGATTGAGGCTCATGGCGACGCTGGAGCAAAACAGCGTCTTGAACAGGCGGCGGCGCGTGAAATCGGGCATGAGAGTCGTTGGTTCGGGAGGATTGTTCTGGGTGATGCGGCGCGCGCCCGATCTCCAGACGGCGTCCGACCGGAGAGCGCGTCAAATCTGCCGGGGAAATTCGGGGAAGATTTGCGAAGCCGGGATTTCACCGGTGGCATCGCAGAAGGTAAGGCATCCTGAGGAATCGCAGCCCCAGACTTCCCGCGCTCCTTGGGCGAGATAGAGACGGGTCTTCATGGCCAGCTCGCGCTTCGAATCCGAAGGCGACGAGACTTCCACACAGATTTCCGGCGCTTCGGGAAAGGGCGTTCGGTTTCCGTGGCGGGCTACAAAATCGTCGGACGCCCACGCGACATCGGCGACCTTGGTGCCTTTGGACGTATCAACGGAGCATTCGGAAATCAGCGTACCGCCGGCGAGCTCGCGGGAGAGGAGGCCAATGATGCGGGCTTGATATTGTCCGTGTTGATTGGTTGTCGGACTCATCAGGAATTGCCCGTACTCGTTCAGTTCGATTTTGAACGGCTGATCCTGAAGCGCCGGATCATCGCATACCTGTTGCCAGTTCATGGAGGCAGCCTAGCGGTCCAAGTGGCGACGAAAAGCCCGTTTTCCCGAGCGCACGTCACCCGCCGATGCCCGCCAGCCAGAGCGCCGCGTGGATTTTGAAATCGATCAGCTTTCCCGCAGCTTCCTGTCCCGCGGACCACGCGCGCAGGCCGTCCAGCGGGACGTGGTGGACGGTGATTTTCTCCCCCGCCACGCCGCCGCCGTCGTGCTCGCGGGTGAGTTCCGTGGCGTGGAAGAGGTGGGTGAATTCGGAGGTCATGCCGGCGGACGTTGGCGACGAAAGGAGCGGGGTAACCTTGCCGGCGCGGTAGCCGGTCTCCTCCAGCAACTCGCGGGCGGCGGTGGCGGCGAGAGATTCGCCATGGAACTCCGGCTCGTCCCCCACCAGGCCGGCGGGGATTTCGATGACGGATTTCCCCATCGGGATGCGGAATTGCTCGACCAGGACGATTTCCCGTTGCGGCGTGATCGCCAGAATGCCGACGGCGGCGTCCGAATCCGGGCGGCGGGCGAATTCCCAATTTCCGATGCGGTAGAGGCCGAGCCAGCGGGATTCGAAGAGAGTTTCGGGGGCGGACATGGAGCGGGAAATCGGGCAAGAAACGGTGGCGCGCCCGGGTAAGGGGCGCTACCCCTGCCGCGCGCCGATGTCCCGCTACGATTTCCAGATTCCCATCACTTGCAAGCACCGCATCGTTTTCACCAGGAACGCCTTCGATCCGGAAAACCCTGCCCTGTCCGGCATTCTCGCCGAGGGCGGCGGGCGGCGGGCGCTGGTCTGCGCGGAGGAAAACGTGGCCGCGCTCTGGCCGGGGCTGGAGGATGAGATTCTGGCTTATTTCGCCGCCACGGACTTGGATTTCCGCGGCATGCTGGTCCTTCCCGGCGGCGAGCCGTGCAAGGCGGACGAAATCGTGGTCCGGCGGGTTTGGGAGGCGATCGACTCGGCGCATCTGGATCGGCATTCGTATCTGCTGGCAATCGGCGGGGGTGCCTTTCTGGACGCCGTTGGCTTCGCCGCGGCCACCGCCCACCGCGGCGTGCGGCTGGTGCGGCTGCCCACGACGACGCTTTCGCAAGACGACAGCGGGGTCGGCGTGAAATGCGCCATCAACGCATTCGGGAAGAAGAACTGGATTGGCGCGTTCGCGGTACCATTCGCGGTGATCAACGATTTCCGCTACCTCGCGACGCAGGACGAGGCGTCGAGTCGCGCCGGACTTGTCGAGGCGGTGAAGGTGGCGCTGGTGCGGGACGCGGAGTTTTTCGAGTGGATTTGGGAAAATCTGGCGGAGCTGGCCGCGCTGGAGACTCAGGCGCTCGAAACGTGCGTGGAGAAATCCGCGCTGTTGCACGCCCGGCACATCGCGGCGGGCGGAGATCCGTTCGAGTCCGGATCGAGCCGGCCGTTGGATTTCGGCCACTGGGCGGCCCACAAGCTGGAGGGCATGTCGTCCCACCAATTTTCCCACGCTCCGGCCGTGGGCGTGGGGCTGGCGCTGGACACGCTGTATTCCGCGCGCTCCGGCCGGCTGGATTTCGCCGTGGCGGAGCGGGTCTTGGAGGTGCTGGCAGCGCTGGGCATGGCGGTCTATCACCCGGCGCTGGACTGGCGGGACGATGCCGGGCGGCGGCGCGTGCTGGACGGATTGGACGAGTTCCGCGAGCACCTCGGCGGACGCCTCACCGTGATGCTGCTGGAAGAAGTGGGCCGCGGGATCGACGTCCATGAGTTGGATGAATCGCTTGTGGGAGGCTGCATCGACGAGCTGCGGACCCGCTGGGAAAGCCGCGGGTGAAGGCGTCCGCCGGGGCTGGGTTTCGCGCCCCCCGTCGGATGCGCGGGATCGAAAATCCTCGACGGACAGCCTGAGGTGTCGCCAGTCGAAGGGGATGAAGCTCCGCTCCCTCCGCATTTTCCCATTTCTTGTGGTTGTCGCCGGCCAGCCAGCCCGAGCCGCGATCGTGACTTCCACCTTCACCGGCGCGACCGACCAAAATTTCCACACCGCCACCAACTGGAATCCCACGGGCGTCCCGGCCAACGATGGCACCAACCAGTTCCAAGTCGTCATCCCGGCGTCGGTTGCCTTGCCGGTCCTGTTGGACCTTGCGGCCACGGTGAACAGCATTGGAATCGGCGCAGGGTCTACCTTTTCGATCCAGGACAACATCGCACTCACCAGCGCCGGGGATGTGACCAATGACGGGCTCATCCTGCTCAGCGGAACCAGCGGAAGTACCAGCTTCCGAGTCAGTGACCCGGTGGACCAGTCGATCACACTGGGAGGTGCCGGCATCCTGCGGCTCACCGATCCGAACCAGTTCATCAGCGGCTCCTTCAATAATGTCCTGACCCAAGGCGCTTCCCACACCATCGAGGGCACCGGCCGAATCGGGGACACAGACTTCGGTTTCGTCAACCTGGGCACCGTCCTGGCAAACAACTCGGGCGGGACTCTCCGTTTCAGACCTAGGACCTTTCAAAACGGCGGCCTCGTGAGGGCGGAAAATGGCGGCATTCTCGCGGTTTCCGGCGGCGGGACCGTCAGCCAGACTCCCGGCGGACGCTTCGAGGTCGCCGATGGAGCCCACTTCGATTTCGAGGGCACCACCCTCGTCGGCGTCTTTCTCACTGCCGACGATCAGAACAGCAATCTTTCCGACAACCTCTATTCGCTCAGCGAACAGGGCACCCGATTCAAGAACGTGACCCTCGCCGCCACGCTGTCGAACAATGGCAAACAACTCTCCCTGATCGGAGACCTGACAAACAACGGCATCTTCCGCGCCTCCGGATCGGATCTCTTTATCAACGACGCGGACGATCAACGGGTGCGTCTCAGCGGCACCGGGCGCTTGGTCATGGAGGCTCCCGTCGAGACCATCGGCAGCGGCTTCGGCCAGATCCTGACCAACGGCGCGCCCCACACCATCGAAGGTAGCGGAGTGATCGGAGTCTACGGCCTCATCAATGAAAGCTCCATCTTCGCCAATGTCCCCGGCCAGACCCTGCGCCTCCGACCCACCACCTTTCAAAACGGTGGCCTCGTGAGGGCGGAAAACGGCGGCATCCTCGCCGTCAGCGTCGCCACTGTCAGCCAGACTACCGGGGGGCGCTTCGAAGTCGCCGATGGTGCCCGCTTCGATTTCGAAAACACCATCCTCGACGGCGTTTCGCTGACGGTGGACGACCGGGATGGCGATATTTCCAACAATCTCTACTCGCTCAGCCAGCAGGGCACCACGTTCAAGGCTGTCACGCTCGAGGGCACGTTGCTGTCCAACGCCCCCTTCCTCAGCCTCGGCGGAGATTTCATTAATAACGGCATCTTTCGGCTCTCCAGTCTCGTTTTCCTGCGGGACGCGGACGACGGAAAGGTGCTGCTCGGAGGCACCGGACGCACGATCATCGAGGGGGCAGGAAATGGCATCACCGGCGATTTCGGCCAGGTCCTGACCAACGGCCCGGCCCACACCATCGAAGGCACCGGTCAGATCGGGGGCATTGAAACCGTCGCCGTCATCAATGAGGGCACCATCATCGCGAACGCAGCGACGCCGCTCACGTTCCGGCAGCGCGACTATTTCCGGAATAGCGGAACGATCCGCGTCGAGCCAGGGAGCCGTCTCTCGGTCATCACCGCGGGCTTCTCCAACTCGGGCCTCATCGACATCCGGCCAGGCGGTGGCTCGGACACCGTCGATCTCGCCCAATCCGCCGGAGAGCTGAGGGTCAATGGCAACTTCGTTACCGGCAACCTGGGCGTAAGCGGCGGAGCCGTCACCGGAGCGGGCATCATCCAAGGTTCCTCGATCCAGATCTTCGGCACCCTCAAGCCGGGAAATCCCGTCGGCAGCCTGAAATTCCAGACCGGTGCCATGACGGTAGGTGCCACCGCGGAGATCGAACTCCAGTCGGACAGCGTGCATGACAACATCACTTTCAGCGGCCATTTGTCCGGCTCCATCACACTGGCGCTCAAGCTGGTCGGACCGGCCAGCGGCTTCAATGGCGGGCCCATCGAGATTTTCTCGAACATCAAGTCGAAGCTGGACGACCCGGGCGGACTTGAGCTCGCCAATGTCCCCAACGGCGGCCGCCTTGTCACCACCGACGGACGCGCCAGCTTCATCGTCAACGGCTCGACCGCAAGTAGTCAATACACCCTCACCAGCCCGCTTTTCGCCCCCGAGTTCACGGCGGAACCGTATGCCTTATCCATCGATGAAAGCGCCCCGGTCGGCACCACGGTCGGCACCGTCAGCGCCATCGATCCCGAAGGCTCCGGCGTCACCTATTCCATCGCCGGCAGCACGCCCTTCGCCATCGGCGCGGGCAATGGAGTCATCACCTTGAGCGGCCCGTTGGATTTCGGCAGCCAGCCCGTCCACGTCATTCAGGTCGGCGCGAGCGACGGCAGCATGACTGCTTTCACGCCCGTCACCATCACCGTGAATCCCCCGCCCGGCAGCAACGCGGCGATCGTAAACGACCTCTTGACCGGCGCGGGCGGCCCCTTTGCTGGTCAGACGGATCCGGCCGTCGTCGGCTTTCGCGCGGACCCGGACGGCGATGGCATTCCGAATGTCTTCGAACTCCTCCTCGGCTCGGACCCCGCCGTCGCGGGCGTTCCCGCCGACCTCGTCGTTTTCCCGCTCACGGTCGGGCCGGGTAAATTCGCCGCGCTGGATGTCACCGTTGTGAAATCCGTGGACGACGTGCTGGCCGTCACGGGCCAGCTCAGCCACGGCCTGCAAACTTTCCGAAATGGCACGCGCTCCCAGCTCTCCGAAACCGCCACCACCCGGCGGCTGCGGTTCCTCGATTCCGTCGCGATCCCCGCCGCCAAAGCCTTCGGCCGCCTCGCCGCCGATCCCGGCGCGGTGAAATGATCCCGAATCCATGACGCTTGCAAGCCGCGGGAAGCGGCGCGTAGCTTCGCGCATGAAGTTCCGTCCGTTCGCCCATGCCCTGATTTTCTCCGCCCTGACGATATCCCTGCATGCCGCGGTGTCTCTGCCGTCGGATAATGCCGCCGCGGTTTCCGAAACGGTGACCGGCCCGGCGAAGACGGCGATGGACGCCTTCGCGGCGGGGAATCACGACAAAGCGGTGGAGCTGGCCAAGCCGCTCGCGGAGAACGGCAACGCCGAAGCAATTTACCTGTTGGGATTTGCCAGCGAAACCGGCCAGGGCATGGAGGCGTCCAAGGAAAAGGCGCTGGAATACTACAAAAAAGCCGCCGGGCTCAAACAGCAGGACGCCGCCTATCGGATGGCGTTCATCCTGCTCGCCTCCGAAAAATCAGAGGAGCGAGACCAGGCCCGCGAGACGCTGGAATCCGCCGCCAAGAACGATCCCGCCGTCGCCGGCCGCATCCTCGGCGAGGCCTACCTGCGCGGCCGGCTGACCAAGGAAGGCGACCCGGACAAGGCTGTGCAGTGGTGGAAAAAGGCGGCGGAGGGCGGCGATGTGCCCTCGCAGCTCCTGCTGGCGCGATTTTACGAAGGCCAGTTCGGATTCCCCGAAAAAAAGGACCTCAAAGCCGCGCTGGCCAGCTACACGAAAGCCGCCGAAGCCGGAAATCCGGGCGCGATGGCGGCCCTCGGCTCGCGGCTGCTTAGCGGCGACAAGGCGATCCGCGACGAGGCAAAAGGGCGCGAATGGCTCAAGAAGGCGATCGCCGAAAAAGAATATTCGGCTTACCTCGCGCTCGGCGACTACGAGGAAAACGTGAAGAAGGACCTCAAAGCCGCGCTGGCGGAATACGAGCGTGGGAAGGACGCCGGGCAGGTCGATTGCACCTTGCGCGCGGCGGAATTCTACATCGAGGGCAAGGGCACGGAGAAGGATACGACCCGTGGCCTCGCGCTCTTGGAGAAAGCGGCGGAAGGCGGCAGCCCGGTCGCCAGCTTCCGACTCGCGGTGCAAGCGCTCTCCGGGGACAAGCCGGACCTTCTGCGCGGTTACAAATACCTCGTATCCGCCGCCAACGGAAATCTCGTCGAGGGCCAGAACGAACTCGGCCTGCTCTATCTCTCCGGCAAGCTCGGTCTCGCCGACCCCGCAGCCGGCGTCGCCTGGCTGACCCGCGCCGCGCAAAACGGCTACGCCCAAGCCCAGAACAACCTGGCCACCCTCTTCGAACGCGGTGCCGGTGTGCCGCAAAATCTGGAAAATGCCGGCCAGCTCTACGCGCTCGCCGCCAACCAGGGCAACGGCCCCGCCACCCTCGCTCTCGCCCGGCTGCTCGCCACTGGCACCGGCACCAAGGCCGACCCCGTGAAAGCCTGGGCGCTCGCCACCCTCGCCAAAGAACGCGGCGAAAAGGACGCGGATAAGATCGTCACGGAAATCGAGGCCAAGCTCGACGCCAAGCAGAAGACGGAAGCGAAGAAGCAACTGGAAGACATCAAATCCGGCAAGACCGCCGAGCCGGAGAAAGCGCCGGAGAAGAAAGGGAATTGAAGCGCCCCGACCGTCACGGAAAACCACCCGCGCGGTGCCTTTCCCGGCGAAGATCAAAACCGAAATGCGGGTGAGCCGCCTCGCAACGCTGAAACGTTGGCGAGAGGTAGCTCGGTGGGCCACCGCTCATCGATCCCCGGAACGCCTGCTTGAGCCGGGAAATTGACACCACCCGGCCGCTTCCGTAACCTACCCGCCATGCATGTGACCATTCACGAAGCGGAAGCGAACTTCCCGCAACTCCTCGCCGCCGTGGAGCGCGGCGAGGAAGTCGTGATCTCCCGCAGCGACAAACCGGTCGCGCGGCTCATTCCGGAGAGCGCCGGAAAAGTGGGTTCGAAGCTCGGATTCCTCGCCGGCACCATTTCCGAAGATGTAATCCGCCGCCTTACGGATCCGGCGTTGGATCGCCAAATTGAGGGCGATTTTGTGGATTCTATCGCATCCGGTTCCAAATGATGATGCTGACTGATACCAACGCGCTGCTCTGGACCGCTTACGCCCCGCAATTTCTCACTTCCAAGGCAAGGGCAGCGCTGGAATCCGCGGAGCAACGGTTCTACTCGATCATCAACCTTTGGGAAATCGCCCTTAAAATTTCACGCGGCGGATTCGACGATCTTGAGGTTCCGGACGATTGGGAGAAATCGCTCGTGCCGTCGCTGCATGCGAACGGCTTCGGAATCGTTTCCCTTACCGTGCCCCACTGCCGCATGATCCAGGACCTCCCATTCCACCACAAGGACCCCTTCGACCGCATGCTCATTGCCCAGGCGTTGGTGGAAAAGTTGGAAGTCGTCGGCTCGGACGAGCGGTTCGACGACTACGGCGTCACCCGCGTTTGGTGAAACCGCGCGCTTGCCCGGCCCGTGATCGCGACGTAGCTCCGCGCCGTGCATGTTCTCGTCACCGCCGGGCCGACGCGCGAGCCGATCGACCCGGTCCGCTACCTGACCAACCGCTCGTCCGGCAAGATGGGTTACGCGCTCGCCGCCGCATTCGCCCACGAGGGGCATCAGGTCATGCTTGTCTCCGGGCCGACGCGGCTGGACGTGCCGGATGGCGTCGATTTCGTCCCCGTGGAAACCGCCGCGGACATGCACGAGGTCGTGATGCGCTACCTCGGGAAAATGGAAATCGCCGTGTTCGCCGCCGCCGTGGCCGACTACACCCCAGCCGTCGTTTCCCCGCAAAAGCTCAAGAAATCCGCCGCAGCGCTCACGCTGGAACTCGTCCGCACCGCCGATATTCTCGGCTCCGCGCGTGACGCCGGATTTACCGGGACGCTCGTCGGGTTCGCGGCGGAAACCGAAAATCTGGAGGAAAACGCCCGCGAAAAGCTGCGCCGCAAGCGCTGCGACCTCGTCATCGCCAACGACGTTTCGCGCAGCGACATCGGCTTCGATTCCGACCAAAACGAAGTTCTCCTCGTTTTCCCGGAGCACATCGAGAAACTCCCCCCCGCCTCGAAGCACGATCTCGCCCACCAACTCGTCCACGCCATCCACGAACTCGCCGCGACGAAGAGTCAGCATGTCTGAGGGTCGAAAAGACGAAAGTCTCTCCGCAGATCTTCCTCGACCTTCCGACCTTAAGACCTTTCGACTCTTCCTCTTCCGACTCTTCTCTTCCCATGACCGACCTCGAACTCGCCACCCATGCCGCTCTCGAAGCGGGCAAGCTCCTCCGCCAGCACTTCGGCAGCGACGCCGTCGTCGATGAAGCCTGCGACCACGACATCAAGCTGGCCCTCGACAAGGAATCCCAGACGCTCATCACCGACATCCTGCTCGGCGCGCGCGAGGGCGACGCGCTCTATGGCGAGGAAGGTCTCGCTGGAAATCAGGATTCCGAGCGCCAGTGGATTGTCGATCCCATCGACGGCACCGTGAATTTCTACTACTCCATCCCGCATTTCTGCGTCTCCATCGCCCTGCGGGTGGCTGGGGAAATCGTCGTCGGCGTCATTCACGATCCCATGGTTGGCGAGACCTGGACGGTGGAAAAAGGCGGCCCCGCCATGCTCAACAGGCAGCCGATTTCCGTCAGCAAGCGCGACAAGCTCGCCGAATCCATCCTTTTCGTCGGCTGCGGCAAGGACGAGGAAGCCATGCGCACCGGCATCGGCCGCTTCCAGCGCGCTTCCGTCCGCGCCCGGAAAATGCGCATGATGGGATCCGCCGCGCTCGGCATGGCCTACATCGCCAGCGGCCGGCTCGATGCCTACATCGAGTCCCGCATTTCCCTCTGGGACATCGCCGCCGGCAAGCTTCTCGTCGAAACCGCCGGCGGCTACGTCGATCTCACCCCCGCCACCGATCACCCCGACGCCTGGGCCATCGTCGCCACCAACGGCAAAATCCCGATTCAGGAAATTCTTTAAGAGGCCACACTTTTCTAAATCCCTCATCCGCCTTTGCCGCTCTTTTCTTATGTCTTGGGTCTTCCAGTCTTCCCTCTCCGCGCCATGACCGGCATCGGCTACGACGTTCACCAATTCGCGGAAAACCGCCCGCTCGTCCTCGGCGGCGTGACGATTCCCCACAGCCACGGCCTCGCCGGCCATTCCGATGCGGATGTGCTTTGCCACGCCATCGCCGACGCGGTGCTCGGCGCGATGGGCTTGCCGGACATCGGCCACTATTTTCCGCCCGGCGATCCGGCTTGCGAGGGCATTTCCTCGCTGAAAATCCTCAAAAAATGCCGCGAGCTCGCCGCGGAAAACGGCATGACCATCATCAATGTCGATTCCACCCTCATCGCCGAAGCGCCCAAAGTCCTGCCGCACCGCGAGGCCATGCGCTCCAACATCGGCGCCGCCCTCGGCATCCCGCCGGAGCGGGTCGGCGTGAAAGCTACCACCAACGAAACCATGGGCTTCGTTGGCCGGAAAGAAGGCATTGCGGCGATGGCGGTTGCGCAGGTAGAGCCGCGCTGAGGCAGCGATCCCTTGGGGGCGTGCGGATTCCAAACCGTCTTGCAACCCGGCGGCGGTCGCCGGGTTCATGTCTCCGATGAAAACCATGCTCCTCCTCCTGCTCGCCGCCGCATCGACCGACGGCGGCACCCGCTACGATCCGCTGGCGCTAGCCGGCGCACCGGTGATTTCCAAGACCTTCGAAGTGGAGGACACCGCCCGGCACCGCACCGTGCCCGTCCGCATTTATTTTCAGGAATCCGGAAAATCCGCGCCGGTCATTCTCTTCTCCCACGGACTCGGCGGCTCGCGTGACAACAACGCCTACCTCGGCCGACACTGGGCCGGGCGCGGCTACGCGGCCGTCTTCGTCCAGCACCCCGGCAGCGACGAGGATGTCTGGAAAAACGCGGCCCCCGCCGGGCGCATGGCCGCGCTTAAGCGCGCCGCCTCCGCAGAGAATTACCTCCTGCGCATTGGGGACATTGGCGCGGTGCTAGACGATCTGGAAAAGCGCGGCGCGGATCCCGCCAATCCGCTCCACGGGCGCCTCGATCTCCAGCACGTCGGCATGTCCGGCCATTCGTTCGGCTGCGTCACCACCGAGGCGCTTGCCGGCCTAGCCGACCCCGCCGGGCGCGCGTCGTCCCGCGAACCGCGCATTTCCGCCGCCGTGATGATGAGTCCCAGCGTCCCCGCCCGCGCCGACGCGGCGAAGGCATTCGCCACCATCACGATTCCCTGCCTGCTGCTGACCGGCACGCTCGACGACAGCCCGATCGGCGACACGACCGCAGCGGACCGGCGCGAGGTTTTCCGGAATCTCGCCAACGCTCCGGCCTGGCAGGTCGTCTTCGATAGGGCCAACCACATGAGCTTCTCCCAGCGCGGGGAGGCGGGAAATCCAACGAAAGACGATCGCTTCCACCGCGCCATTCTCGCCCTCACCACCGCCTTCTGGGATGCGGAACTCAAGGGCAACAAGGACGCGAAAGCATGGCTCAACGGCCCCGGCGCGAAGTCCGCGCTCGATCCCCAAGACGAGTGGGAAATCAACGGCCTCGCGAACGGCGGGCCAGCCGGATCGGGCAGGGCAAAACCGTGAGGAAAATGCCGTCCGCGCGTCCGGGCCGGGCTAGCGGGAGCTGATTTCCCGGACCATGCGGTGCGCGGGTGGCAGCTCCTCGCCGCCGAGGCGGAGCGCGGTGTTGGCGGTTTGGCGATGGGCGGATTCGTCGGCTTTGAAGAGGTAAAATCCGGCGAAATCTTCGCCGGCGGCGGCGAAGAGATGCTTGATGAGCAAGACGTTGGCCAACATTCGGGCAGGGCGGTCGGCGGGGCGGCAGCACTCGGCTTCGACGAAAATGTCCGCGCCACGGCGGCTGGCCAGCATGCAGGCGAGCAGGCCGGCGTTGTCGTAAATCGCCCCGGACAGGCGTTCGTCGATGCGCTCCGGGCCGCCGCCGGACCACGCGCGTTGGAACTGGGTGGGATTCATCAGCGCGTGCGGCAGGACAAGGGCGGAAATCGCCACCGGGTCCGCGTCCGCAAGATCGGTGACGCGCCAGCCCGGCGGGATTCGATCGCGGATTTTGTCGTACAATGCGGCGACCCGGCGGTGGGCGCCAGCGGCGGGCAGGTGGAAATTCCGGTCAGTGCCGCCGATCCGGAAGCCGGCGTTTTCCAAAAGTGCGAAGGCAGGTTCCGCCCGGCCGACGGGCGCGCCGAAGACGCATTTGCCCGCGCCATTTTCCGCCGCCAGCTCCGCAAGCCTGTCGAGCAGCGGCGGCCAGCACGCTGCCGCCGGGCCGGCGTTTGCGATGACGAACCGCAGCTCACCCGCATCCGCGCGCCAGGCCAGCACGGCCGCGATTCTCTCGACCGGGCGCTCGCGGACCAGCGCCAGCAGCGAGGCGCCGGGCAGCGGCGGCGCGGATTTCAAAATGGCCGCCACCCGCGCGGATTCGTCGGGAAATGGCGGACGGACGAGCGCGTCAGACGGATTCATCGGCGGAGCGGTGGCGCACGAGTTCGGGGCGAATGGCGGCAATCATGGCATCGGTGGAGCCGGCCAGGGCGGGGCCGAGGAAATCCCGCAGACGTTGGATTTCCGCGGCCGGCGAGTCGGCCAATGCATGAAAATCCACCTCCAGCAGCGCGACGGACGGCGCGCGCCGCAGCGATTTCACCAAGCCATCCCGATGCCGCCGCAGCGCCGCAACCATGCCCGGCCGGTCCTGCGCCGCCGCCGGATCGCGCCGCCGGAGCATGGCAAGCTGCGAATCCGCGACCTCGGAAACCGGCCGCATCAGGAAGACGATGCGGTAGCGGTGGCGCGACGGCAGGTGCGCGAGCTGGCTGGAAACGATCTTGATGACCTTACCCGCCGCTTGATCGATTACGTTGGGATTTGCCGCCAGCGATTTCACTGGCTCCCATTCCCAGTAGCCTTCGGGATTGTCCTCATCTGCCTCGCGGAGGCGGTCGGTCATCGGCTGCATGCCGCCCGCAGTAAGGATTTGCATCATCAGCGAGGTCCCGGAGCGCGGCAGGCCGGAGACGATTACGAACTCGGTGGGCGGCAATTCCGGCCCAGCGGCGGGCGCGTTCCGGCGCATTTCCGCGCGGGAAATCCGCCGGGCTTCGGCGCGATCGGCGACCTCCACGCGCAGCGCCGCCAGCGATTCGGAATCATGCCCCCGGTTCTCCATGGCGGCCAGCAGACGGGATTTCCCGAGGAATTCATTGGCCTCGTCCGCACGGTGGAGCTTGGCCAGCACGCGCGCCATCATGCGGTGGCCGCGCGGGCTTCGCGGGCTGAGGCTCAGGTGGTTGCGCAGGGCGATTTCCGCTTCGGGAAATTCCTCCGAGTGCAGCAGCGCCGCCGCCAGCAGCAGGTGCGGCTGGGGATTTCCATATTCCAAGCCGATCGCTTCCAATGCCAGCGCCGCGGCCGCCTCCGCATTACCCCGCGCCAGATTCACCCGGCAGAGGACGATGCGGGCGCGGAAATCGTCGGCATCGAGCGCCAAAATCCGCCGCGCGGCCGCCTCCGCCGCGTCCCACTGCCGGAGGAAGACGTGGCAGCGCGCGAACAGGCGGAGCAGTTGCGGATCGTCCGGATGGGCGGCTTGGGCGAGTTCCAAATCGGCGATGGCGGCCCGCGGATTGCCCTTTTCCAAGTGCACCGCGCCCATCAGGAGGCGGGCGAGCGGCGCTTCCGCAAGCGATTCCAGCACAATGCCCAACGTCTCCTCCGCCTCATCCGCGAGGCCGAGCTGGAGCTGCGCGCTGGCGAGCTGGCAGGCGAAATCGTTGCGCTCCGGCACCTCGTAAAAGCACTCCTCCAGCAGCGGCAGCGCCTCGGCGGTGCGGCCGGTGTGCAGGAGCGCGCGGGCGAGATTCCAGCGATTTTCCCGCAGCGTGGAGGCGGCGGCCTCGCCGGGGGAGTTTTGCGCGCCATCGATGTAGCCGAGTGCGGCGAAACGCTCGACAATCGCTTGGCTGTCGCTGACGCAGCGCGCGGCTTCCGGGCGCGCCACGCCGTTGGTTTCCCACGAGGGAATCCGCGCGACTGGCTGCGGATTGGCGAAGATTTCCCGGAGCACGCGGCCTTCGAAATCCCCGCCGACGGGCAGACCGAAATGGTGCAGGACGGTCGGTGCCACATCGAGCAGGCGCGCGCCGTGGACCAGTTCGTCCGCACGGATTTCCGGCCCCGCCGCCGCGAACATCCCCTGCCCGCGGTGCCAGGCGGTGATCCCGGCCGGCACGTCCGGCGTGTGGCGCGGACGTAGCGAATCGCTGTGAAATCCGTGGTCGGAAATGAGCAATACTGTCGCATCCGGGCCGGCCAGCGCGACGAGGCGCTGGAGCATCAGGTCGTGCGTCCGGTAGGTCATGGCCACGACGTTCCGATAGATTTCAAAATCCCGCTCCGGCACGCCGTCCATCCGCGGCGGGTGGTAGGGCATGAATTCGTGGCTGATCTCGTCGATGGCGCGGTAGTAAATCGCCGTGAAATCCCAGTCCGGATCGCTCTCCATCAGGTGTGTAGCGGCGGCGTGGATGGAGTAGGTGGCGGCCAGATGCTTGGCCAAATGCCCGAGCCGCGGGTCGCGCCGCTGGTCGATCGAAGGCGCTTCCGGCACGAAAAGCCGGATGATTTCCTCCCCGTCCACCTCGTGCGGCGCGACGCGGAGCTGGTCCAGTGAATCGGCCAGCGCCTCCGGCCAATACGGTCCCGCGGGCGGCGGCGGCCAGTCGGCGGGGGCTGATTTCCGGTCCACGGGAGCTTCGAGCGGGAACGAATCGGCGACGATGTTCGCCGCCGTGGCGCGCTCGCCCTGAGTGGCGAACCAGCCGATGACGTGGCTCCGCAGGCCGCGCTCGCCGAGCATTTCCCAGACGGTTTTGCAGCGTCGGGTGGCGGCGGAAACAGGGACGATCGCGCCGGATTCCGGGTCGATTTCGGTGAAGCCGTGGACGCCGTGGTGGTAGGCCATTTTGCCGGTGGCGATGGACGTCCAGAGCATCGGCGAGAGCTGCGGCTCAAGCGTGGCAAGGTTTCCGCTCGCGCCGCGCGCCACGAGGGCGGCCACACCGGGCATCAGCCCGGCATCGAGCAGCGGGTGGATGATTTTCCAATCGGCGGAATCCCAGCCGACGAGGAGGAGCTTTTTCCGGGGCATGCGGGTCGGGAAAATGGAGCGAAAAAAACCGCCGGAGCGATCCGGCGGTTTTCAGGGAAATCGGGCTGTTAGCCGCCTCAGGCCGAGCGGCGGCGGCGGGCGAGCAAGCCGGTCGCGCCGAGCGCCATCAGCAGGGCGCTGGAAGTCTCCGGCACCGCGGCTATGGCATTGGAAGCCTGCGCGATGGAAAACGGGGTGGTATCCGAGGTCGCCTTCGCGACGAGGTAACCGCCGCCGGCGTTGTTGAGATTGAACTGAACGACACTTTCGTAGCTGCCGTTGTTGTCTTGATCGAAGAACACGTAGTTGTCGTCGCCCGCCATCCCGAAGTTCCGAGATGGGTCCCCAACCACCGCATTGTTCTTGAAATAGCGGAGGCTGGATGTCGGCGTCCCACCGACCGTGGAGGGCGATCCGGCGCGCTCGAACTGCTCGCCCAGCTTTCCTGCGGTGACGGGCTGGATTTCCTGATAGGTATAACCCGCCGACACGGTAGCGAAGTTGAACAGCGTCGTGCTCGCCGAAGGCCCGTACAGGGTGACCGTGATGGCGGCGTCCGCAGTGCCGGCGAGCGCGCCGATGGTGGAGATTCCCAAGAGATAGGCGTCCCAGCCTGGAGTTTTCAGTTTCGTTTTCATGTGCAGGTGTGCCGGCAGGCAAAAGGATTTCCCGGAAGCCGTCAACAGCAAGCTCCGCGCCATTTCCCTAGAGCCGCTTGAGGAAAATCTCCCGGAATTCAATCTTCATCGGCGGGCCGACATGGACCTGCACGCCGAGCAGTCCGGACAGGCGGCGCTTATCCGGATCCTCGTCGCGCACTTCGGCCATCAGCGTGCCGTTGGTGAAATGCTGAAGGAGATTTCCCTTTGCGACGATGCGGACCTGGTTCCAGCCGTCCTTCACCACCTTTTTTTGCAACTCGGCGCGATCGCCCAGCTCCTTCACCACCTCCGGCTTCGCGTCCGGGCGCAGGACGACACTCTGGCCGCGGTAGGCGAGGAATGTCCTGCCGCGCTCCTCATAATTCTGCCCGCTCCACTGGTCGCGCCCGTCGATGTCGTCTTGGTAGCCTTCCATCGCCCATTTCAAGTCCGGCACCTCGATGCTGCGGTAGTTGACGCCGCTGTTGCCTTCCGGCGAGACGCGGTATTCCAGCTTCAGCTCGAAATCGCCGACCTCGCCGCCGCGCCAGACGATGAAGCTGTTCCGCTTCAGCAGCGTGTCCGGCCGCACCTCGCCGGTCAGGACGCCGTCCACCGCTTTCCAATAGACGGGATCGCCATCCCAGTCCTTGAGCGTGCCGTCGAAAATCCGGGCGAATCCATCGTCCTTCTCCGCGGCGGCGGGCGAGTGCATCGTGAGAACGGCGAGAAATAACGCGGGCCATGGCTTCATCCTGCGAGGCTACGTTTCCGCGCCCCGCCACCGCCAGCGCAATTTCGCGCCGCCGGATTCCGTAACCCGCCGCTCATGAAAATCCCGATTCTCGCCGCCTGCTTCGCCGCCATTTCCCTGACCGCGCTCACCGCCGCGCCGCTAAACGTCTTCATCCGCGGCGGCATCAAGACCCACGGGCCAAACGCCCACGAGCACGAGCGCTTCCTCAACGATTGGAAAAAACTCCTCGCCGGCCGCGGCATCGAGATCGACGGCGCCAAGGATTGGCCGAGCGCGGAGCAATTCGCCAAGGCCGGCGTGCTCGTCATGTATGCGCAGGACGGCGGCAACGCCACGCCGGAGCAGAAGGCCAATCTAGCGGAATTCACCAAGCGCGGCGGCGGCATCGTCGTCATCCACACCGCCGCCGTGAGCAACGATCCGCCGTGGTGGAAATCCGTCATCGGCGGCGCGTGGGTGCCCGGGAAAACCAAGTGGCGCGAGGGGCCGATGGAACTCGATTTCATCAAATCCGCCCACCCCATCACCGCCGGCGCGGCGGATTTCAAGATGGACGATGAGATATACTATAATCTCGACATGTCACCCGATGTCAAAGTGCTCGCCACCACGGATACCGGCGATGGCGAACCGAAAGTCCAGCCACAGATGTGGACCTACGAGAAGGGGAAATACCGCGCTTTTGTCACCATTCCCGGCCACCTCTATTCCACCTTCGAGCGCGGCAACTACCGCGCCATCCTGCTGCGCGGCATCGCCTGGGCCGGCAAGCGCGAAAATCTCGACGAGTTCTGCACGCCGGAGGAAATCGCCGCGCTCGCCAAGCCGGGAAATTGAGCGGTTGCGGGCTGCGGCGATTTCGCATTGAGTCGCCGCCGCCCCGTGTTCTTCAGCCTGTTCCTCAACGTCTGCGCGCCGATCTTCCTGATCGTGGCGCTCGGCTGGGTGATGGACCGCAAGTTCGGGATTCACCTCGAAAGCATGGTGAAGCTGAACATCTATCTGATGGTCCCCGCCTTCATCTTCACGAACGTGTTGGAGGCGGAAATGGCCGGGCCGGAAGTGTTGAAAATCGTCGGCTTCACCCTCGCTACGATCGCAATCATGTTCGCCGGAAGCTGGGTCGCCGCGCGCGCCTTCGGCATGTCCCACGGCCAGCGCCAATCGCTCTCGCTCGCCACCATGTTCTATAACTGCGGGAACTATGGATTGCCGCTCATCACCCTCGCCTTCGGCCGCACCGCCGCGGTGGCGCAGATCTATGTCCTCGCGACGATGAACGTATCAACTTATACCATCGGCCTGTTTCTCGCCCAATCCCACGGCGGTGCCGGGGGCGCGCATCGCAAGGCGCTCCTCAAGGTGCTCCGACAGCCGACCATCTATGCGTTGCTTGCGGCGATTTTATGCAAATCCCTCGCGCTGCCGGTCGCGGAAATCCTCTGGCTTTGGCAGCCGCTCAAGCTTCTCCAAGCCTGCCTAATCGGCTTCGCGCTGATCACGCTCGGCGTGCAGATGTCGCAGACGAAGCCCGCGCCATTTCGCGCGCCGCTCTGGTCGGCGATGGTCCTGCGCCTCGTCATCGGCCCTATCTCCGCCATCCCGCTGGTCATGCTGCTCGGCTTCAGCCGCGGCACCTCCGCCTCGCTCATTCTCGCCGCCTCGGTGCCCACCGCCGTGAATACCGCGCTGCTCGCCCACGAATTTGGCGGCGATGTCCCCTTTTCCACATCCGCCGTTTACTACAGCACGCTCTTCAGCATGCTCACCACCACCAGCGTCCTCTACGGCTTGAAACTCTGGCTCTAACCATTTCTCATCTTGAAAACGTTTCCCCAACTCGGCGTCCGCGCCGACCTCGTCCGCGGCATTGAAGAGCTCGGCATTTCCATCCCCACGGAAATCCAAGAGAAAACCATCCCCTGGCTCCTGGAAAAAGGCACCGATTTCGTCGCCCAGGCGCAGACCGGCACTGGCAAGACTGCCGCGTTCGGCCTGCCGCTGCTGATGAAAATCGACGTCAAAGCCCCGCGCATCCAGGGCCTCGTCGTTGCCCCCACCCGCGAGCTGGCCAAGCAAATCGGCAAGCAGCTCTTCCGATTTACCAAATACGCCGAGGCGAAAATTTTCGTGGAAGTCCTCTCCGGCGGTGACGATATCGACCGCCAGGCCGCCGCCCTCCAGCGCCCCACCCACATCGTCGTCGCCACACCAGGCCGCCTGATCGATCTCGTCAAACGCAAGGCCCTGACGATCGCCGACGTCCGCCACTTGGTGCTCGACGAGGCCGACGAGATGCTGAGCATGGGTTTCAAGAAGGAGCTGGAGAAAATTTTCGGCCTCACCCGCGGCCGCCGCGCCACCTGGCTCTTCTCCGCCACCATCCCGGACGCCATCAACGGCCTCGTGAAGGACTGCATGGCCGACAAGCCGCACCTGCTGAAAATCGACCGCGGCCACATCGTCAACCGCGATATCGACCACCGCTTCGCCATCTGTCCCCGCGACGAAAAGCCGGATTTCATCGCCGGCTTCCTCAAGCGCCAGGACGACGGCCGGGGCGTGATTTTCTGCCGCACCAAGGCCGGCGCCATCCTCCTCGGCAAGCAGCTCGCCACCCGCGGCCTGCCCGCCGCCGTGCTTCAGGGAGATCTCACCCAGAAGGAGCGCGACACTGTCATGCGCTCCTTCAAGAAGGAGCGCTTCCAGTTCCTCATCGCCACCGACGTGGCCGCCCGCGGCATCGATGTCGAAGGCCTGTCCTTCGTCATCCACCACCAGCTCCCCGAGCAAATCGAATACTACACCCACCGCAGCGGCCGCACCGCCCGCGCCGGCAAAAAGGGGATTTCCCTCGCCCTTATCGAGCCGCGGGAACGGGCGAAAATCGACCGCCTCGCGCGCGAACTGTCGCTGGATTTCACCGAGGTGAAATAAATACCACGCATATCCGAAACAGCGCGCAACCTGCGCCCCCGGCGTGCATGATGCCCCGAAACACCTGGGGGAATCGATTCGGAAATCGGCGTAACCCGCTGAAAATGCTGCATTTTCCGATTTCGGCACGCCGCAGGCAGTAGGGATCGGCATGAGCACGAGCACCCGCCTC
This sequence comes from Verrucomicrobiales bacterium, assembly GCA_038235225.1. GTDB lineage: Bacteria > Verrucomicrobiota > Verrucomicrobiia > Verrucomicrobiales > Akkermansiaceae > Luteolibacter. The sequence continues at coordinate 5,540 of JBBSUD010000035.1, read as the reverse complement.
CGGAACCTGACCTCTTCGATCTTTGTCGGCATGATCGCCGCCGGGAGCCTTGTAACCGTCGCCACTCCAGCCCGCGCTGACGTACTCACCCAAGAATCCCGCGAGTTCAAAGGGATGTATAAAATCGCTTCGAGCAACGACCCGATTTTTCCAATGACGAGCCAAGAGGAATGGTTCCTCGATTTCGGAACTGGCATCCACGACAATGTTTTCAGTGGCAGCGTCGCCGTCTCGCTTCGCCGGAATCCCCAAGTCAAGGTCCGCATCATGGCTTGGCAGTATCTCCCGCAAAATGCCAGCATGTTGATCGGTAATACCTATTTGGAAGGTTCGCGCAAGGCGGTTGCCAAGGGCGCGTGGACAATGGATTCCACTTCGCAAGGCATCGTGTTCCAACGCGGCAATTATCAGGTTGTCATGCAACGCGCCGACCCGATGGATTACTGAATCCCAAGATTCTCAAACCACGCGCGCCCCGGCATCTGCCGCGGCGCGCGTTTTGGTATTCATTCGCCGCCCCAAACCCAGGTATTCATCGATCTGCCCAAGATCTCGATGCGGCTCAATCCATCGCTTTCGATTTCCACATCATCCTCGACCGGCGAAGTGCGCCATCGGTGTGGCTTCAACTTCGCAAATACAGTTCCCGGATCGATCTCCATTGTGGTTGCCCGGTCCTGCACATTCGCAACATGCACCACCAGCTTTGTGCCATCGGCGGACACGAATGCGGCGGCTTTCAATCCGGGTTTGGAAATCCCCGTGGCATCCGTCCCGGTGAGCTTGGTGCCCACGACTTTCATGCCCGGAACCAGCGGCGCGCACCATTGCCGGAACCCATGATAAATCTTCGTTTTGGTATATCCGTTCCCCCAATCGACATGCACCAGCGCCTCCCCGCCCTGCCGTGGCGGATACACCCAATCGTATGCCATCCATACATTCACTCCCTGATTGAATGCCTCCGTCATCGCCAGCCAATACTCACCCGCTGAATTGATCAGCCCGGGAGATTCGTCTTTCCCGTTCACGCACCATTCCGTAACCCAAAGCGGCCGGTTTCCCGCCAATTTCCGCAATGGCACAAAGCGCTCGCCCCGCCGGTCGTAATCGTGCGTGCCGATCACCGCCAGCGCGCCCGGTGCCTCGGCGTCCGCGCGCGGCACCCATGTTTCCGCGCAACTCACAGCGCTCAGCACATTCGGCCCGACCAGTTCCGGCCGCGGAACCTTGGGATGGGTTTTCGCCATCTTTTCAAAATAGCGGTCAACGCTGGCAAGCAGTTTGGCATAAGCCGCGGGTTCCAAATTGTATCCCGGCTGGTCATGCGGCCAATCCGGCTCGTTCGCAATGCTCAGAAACCTGACGGGACAACCGCCGCGCTCCATGTACGCGAGGAACGCCCAGCAATATTCAGCCAGTTCGTTTTCCATACCCGGCAGAATCGTCGCGCGCTCCTTACCACCCGCCGCGACGTCGTGATTCGTCTTCATCCAGGCCGGCGGCGTGTAAAGCGTCGCATAGAACTGAATCGTTGGAATGCGCAGCCGCGCCGCCTTGCAAATCGCCAGAGTATGGTCGGCATAAGCAAACCATTCCGGCTTGTATTGAGGCAGATAAGGGTCCGCGTTGTCATTCGCCGGCTCGTGATCCGGGCGAATCATCAACTGGAGATATTCCGTGCGAACTTTTTGGAATAAATCGTTGTATAATCCCTCCTGAAGCTCCGCCTTCCCCCGTTCTTGGAAACTGGTCATGTGCGCTTCGTAAAAAATCGCCCCGCAGCCCATGCCTTGGAATTCCTGTTTCCGATCATTTGGATTCACCTTCAACAGGTTGTCTCCGAACAACGGAGAAATCAGAGCGAGCAACAGCACGGCGGACGGGGTCATGGAAATCGTGTTCATGGGATCCCGGCCACGCCAAAGGAAACGGCCTCGGATTTCAAGCTCCGAAAAGCCGGCAGTCCCTTAAGCACACTCCGTGAAAAAAATGCGGGTCCAAGCATATCGCATCTTGATTTATCATCGGATAGGTGGATGTGTGAAAGATGAGAAACCCACCGCAATCTCTGCGCGCATGTGCGCTGGCCGTGATCATGTGCATGATATGGGTAATCTCGGTTTCCGCCGGGCTTGCATGGATGTTCCATCTCTCCGTTTCAACGGGTTGGATGGTCGCGGGCGGGCTCTCCGTCGTCGCAACCGGCGGCTTGGCGTTGATCATTTACGAGATGAGGCACGCGATCGAGCTGCCCGAGGATTTCATGGAGCCGACCATCGCGCCTGCGCCGCGGCCGCGCCGGGAAGCCATGGCCCCGGCGCGGATGGCTGGCAGGTCGCCGCATACGGCGTGACACAGGGTCTGGAAAATCGCATTGCGGGGACTCGACCTCGCGCATAGTTTCGGCCGTCGATCTAACGAAAGCAGCTTATGAATCCCGAACCCGAATACTCCACCGATGTTGCCGAAAAAATCCTCGAAGCGGAGGCCAAGCTTGCAAAGCTGGACAAGGCGATCGAGGAAATCGGCCATCCCGCTAACGACGAACTCCGACGCAGGCTCAACGCGCTGCGCGTTGAGGAGAACGCGTTGAAGCGGAATTTCGTGGAATCCATGCGCCGTGGCGAGCCGGATTCGGTCCGGATTGCCAAGATGGACACCCTGCTAAAACACATCCAACGCGAGCAGGATTCCGTGGGCCACGAGGCGGATTTCCTCCAACAGGCCGCGCCTTCCTCCATGACCGCGGCTGTGGAAGGAAGCGTGAAGGCGATGGAATTCGTCCGGGATGGCGTGAAGAAAATCATGGGCAACCACCACCCGCTTGGCGAATCGCCGCTGGTGAACAAGAGCCACGAAAGTCTCGAGCAAGAATTCGGCCTGGAGAAGGAGGAGAGGCGTCCCGCAGCGGGATCGTGACGCGCTCGCCGGGGCGGTCGGAGCCTCTACAAAATTTGTTCCCGGTCTCCGCTGGCCAACGTCCGGGGCTCGTGCTACCGCCGCCGCGCGACGATGACGATCCCGATGAATATGAAATCGCTGCCGGACTGGATGCGCCGGCGGTTCAGCGATGGGCAGAGGTTTTTGGTGTTGTGCGTGGTGGCCGGATTTCTCTGCGCTTTGGCGGCCGTGGCGATCCAGTTTGCCATTCGCGGGGTTTTTTCATGGTTGTGGAACACGGCTTCCAGTTTCGATCCGGTCATCTTTTCGGCGATCATGCTGGCCGCCCCCACCCTGGCCGGCGCGCTGATCGGATTTTCGGTGAAGCGATTCGCTCCGGAGGCGGTGGGAAGCGGCATTCCGCAAACCAAGATCGCTTACTATAACAAGGGCGGGAAAATCTCCGGCCGCTCCGGCATCTGGCGCTTTAGTCTGGGAATTCTTTACGTGGGATTTGGCAACAGCCTCGGCAGAGAGGGCCCGACCGTGCATACCTGCGCGGCGATTTGCTCCCGCCTCGGCCGCTGGGTGTTCCGCGATCCCGCGCGGGTGCAATCCATGCTGCCGGTCGGCATGGCCGCGGGGATCGCCGCCGCTTTCAATGCGCCACTCTCCGCGCTTACCTTTGTATTCGAGGAGCTTCTGGACAATTTCTCGATGAAAGCGCTCGGCGGCATGGTCGTCGCGGTGGTCGTCGCCGCCGCCGTTTCCAGGACGATTCTGGGCGAGGATCCTGTGCTGCCGGCCAAACTGGCGGTGAATTTCACCACCTCCACATGGATGCTCGTCGGCCTCCCGATGGGTCTGGCCGCGGGCCTGATCGGCCACTGCTTCACCGCCTCCACGCTGCGGATGAGGTTGTTTTTCAAGAATCGGAAAACGCTGCCTGCGTGGCTCGTGCCTGCCAGCGGCGGACTGAGCTGTGGCATTCTCGGGCTAACTGCCTTGTATGTCACCGGGCGTTTGGGAAATCCGCAAAACTCCATCTTCAGCATCGGCTATCAGAGTCTTGAGGCCGCTTTCGAATACAAACTTTCGGTCGGCATCCTCGGCACGCTTCTGCTCTTCAAATTCTTTGCCGTCGTGATGAACTATGCATCCGGCGGATCCGGCGGACTCTTCGGTCCCACCCTATATCTGGGGGGCATGCTGGGCGGATTGATCGGCGTGGGCCTTGCGGATTTCCAACACATCAGTGCGTGGATTCCTTCCTTCCCCGCCGATGAAAAAGTCATTGGCGGGTGCGTGCTCCTGGGCATGGGAGCGATGTTCGCATCGGTGGTGCGATGTCAGTTCACATCCCTCATCATCATCTTCGAAATGACGGGAAATTACTCGCTGATCCTCCCACTCATGGCCGGCAACATGATTGCCTGGCAGATTGCGAAACACCTCCATCCCACCGGACTTTACGACGCGCTGATCCTTCAGGACGGCATCACCCTGCGCAAGCCGACGGCCTACCGCGGCGCGAAAGATTATCGAAATCTGCCGGTGCAGACAGTGATGAGATATGAGGTTTTCACACTGGATTCCACCGAAACCGCCGCCGCCGCGCTGAAGCGGATTGCCGCCGGCGATCATCATTTCCGCGCCTACCCGGTCATCGGCGAGGAGGGGAAATTGGCGGGAGTGGCCACCCGCGCGGAACTCGTGGCCGTCGCGCCGGAAGCCGCCATCGGCACGCTCCTCGGCGGCCGGGATTTCCCCACCGTCACCCTCGATTCCTCCATCCGGGACGCCGCCCACCGCATGATAGCCCGCGATCTCCAGCAAGTTGCCGTGGTCGGTCCGACGGACCCGCGGAAGCTGCTTGGCTGGCTGACCCTCAACGACATCGCCCGCCAGCAAAACGCTGCCGAGGGGTGAGCCGCGCGGGCGGGCCACACCGGGCTTGCACATGCCCGGCTGGCGTTTAGGAATAGCGCCAACAACCTCGTGAAGAGCTATTTCCTACGCCGCCTGCTCCTGATTCCGCCGACGCTGATCGGGATCACGCTGCTGGTGTTCCTCGTCACTCGCTTCGTACCCGGCGGCCCGATGGACCGGATGCTGCAGGAGGCCGCGAAGGGCGCGGATCAGGGCGGACGGCCGACCACATCCGCGCAATCCCAAGGCGGGTTGAGCGAGGAGCAGATGGAGGAGCTGGAGGAACAGTTCGGCCTCGATAAAAATGTGTTCATCGCTTATTTCCAATGGCTCGGAATTGCGCCCAAGGAATCCAGGATTTCCAAAGCCGAATATGGCACCGGCGGCGAGGAAACCGTCGGGGGTGCCATCGATGCGGATACCACCGCCGAGGTGGTGCTCAGCGGCGACGGCCGGGCCGCGCTGATCACCCGGAAAAACGGCGGTATTTCCTCGGCGATTTTCTCCGATAGCGGGAAATCCATTTCCGAAGACGGTTGGAAAGCCCGTTACGAAACAAACAAGGACCGCCAGGCGCGCTATTTCCGTAGGAATGGAAATGGCGTCAAACCGCCCACCTATCAGCCCCGCGCCGTGGTCTATCAGACCCGCTTCGCCGGCGTGCTCCAGGGCGATTTGGGCCGCTCCACGGTATATAACGATCCGGTCGGGAAAATGATCCTCCAGCG
>JBBSUD010000034.1:0-43590 GCA_038235225.1 Verrucomicrobiales bacterium | reverse complement strand
TCGAGACGCTTTCCGGCGATGACATGCTTCATCGCCCCGGCGCCGATCACGTTGACGCCCATGCTCACATCGAAGTGAAAGGTGGGTTTCTCGCGAAATCCCTGGAACTCGCCCTCCGGACCGGAGTCAACCACCCCGAAGTCGATCTTCACCTCGCGCGGGAAAACGCCCACGGTAATATCGGCTTCCTGCTCCCGGTGATACCGGATCATGTCAGCGAAATTCAGGGTGGTGAGCAGGTCTCCATTCATCACGATCACCGGGTCGCTGGGATTTTCGATCAGGGACAACGGGCCAGCCGTGCCGAGCGGTTCGTCCTCTCCCACGTAGTCGATATTGAGTCCGAAGCGGCTGCCATTGGAACAAACGGCCTTGATCAATTCGGCGAGGTATCCGGTTGAAATCGTTACCTCCACCAGTCCGGCTTCCGCGAGACGCTGCAGCAGGATCTCGATAATGGCCCGATTGCCGAGCGGCACCAAGGGCTTCGGGAACACGGCGGTTAGAGGACGCAGGCGGGTGCCCTTGCCGCCGGCCAGGATGATGGCACGGACGGACTTGAGATCGGGATTCGACATGGAATATTTCAAAGTTGAAGACCGGAGGTTCGGCTTTCCGTTACCTTTTCAGACGACATACCCGCGATTCGGATAATCGAGCGGATGCGCTTTGATGTGTTCGAAAGTTGCCTGAAGTCCTTGATCCAAATCCACCTGCGGGACCCAATCCATCAATTCCTTGGCAAGCCGGTTATCGCTAATCAAGCGCTGGACCTCGCTGCCCTCGGGCCGGACCCGCTGGTCCTGCTGCTCCACTTGAAAGTCACGGCCGGCGATCCGGCCAATCTTCCCGACCAACTCGCGGATGGAGATTCCGGATCCGACGCCCAGGTTGATGGTCTTGCCAATGACTTTCTCGGAACGTGCGGCGGCGAGGAAACCGGCGGCGGTGTCGGTAACGAAGGTGAGGTCCCTAACCGGATCGAGGTTTCCAAGCTTCAGTTCGTTGCCGGAAATCGCCTGGGTCATCACCGTCGGGATGATCGCTCTCTGACTTTGGCGCGGCCCGTAGGTGTTGAACGGACGGACAATGGTGGTCGGCATCTCGAAGCTTAACCAATAACTCTCGGCCAATTTGTCAGCACCAATCTTGGTCGCCGAATATGGCGATTGGCCGACCATTGGGTGCTTTTCATCGATCGGCACATATTGCGCCGAGCCATAGGTTTCGCTGGTCGAGGTATGGAGCATTCGCGCCACGCCGTGATTACGGCAGGCTTCGAGCACGTTGAGCGTGCCAATGATGTTGGTCTGCACGTAGGAGGCCGGCGCGACGTACGAATAGGGAATCCCGATCAAGGCTGCGAGATGGAATACCCACTCACAACCGGCCACCGCCTTCGAGACCGCCCCGGCATCCGCAATATCGCCTGGGATGATCTCGATCGCCGAGCGCACCTCGTCGGAGACGTTTTCGAGGTGATGCCACTTTCCCTGGGAATTGTAGTGAACAAAGGCACGGACCTGAAAGCCCTCGCGGACCAATAATTCGACGAGGTGGCTGCCGATAAAGCCGGCGCCGCCGGTAACCAGGACGGATTTCATGAATGGTATAAGGGGTGGTGGCAGAAGTCAGAAGAAAGGAGTCGGTAAAGATGTTTCCGCTCAGGCTCAGTTAGAGCGGAGCTGCCAGGCTGGCAGAGGAGCTAGATCGCACGAATCGGGATCCCTGCCGCATCGATCGTCCAGAATTCTCCCTCGGAAAGCACTGGGGAATCTTCGGGGAACAGCGGATCGCCATAGCGGGTGCCCTCGCGCTGCACCCATACCCGCAGCGCGACGGCGAGCGCCGCCCACATCGGAACCACCCCCTCGCGCGGGTAGAAGGTTTGCGCGCCCATGGCAGCGATGATCAATGACATCAGGAGGCACAGGCCGATCGCACCCGAGATTTCATAGAGAGGATCGTCACGATCCCGAAACATCTGGAAATTGCGGAGCAGCAAGAAGCCAAAGATGGGCATGCCGCACAGGAAGCCGAGTATTCCGTTGTCGAGGAGGTATTCCAGATAGGCATTGTGGGGGTGTGCGAACTCATCTCCCAAGACATCGCGCGCCCACTTGGTAAGTCCTGTCCGTTGCATCCCGATGATCCCATATCCCACCACCGGAGCCTTTTCGATTTCTTCAATCACGATCGGCCAAACCAGATTCCGGCCCGAGGTGATCGATGTGTCATCCATCTGCTCCACCTTGCCGTCTTTCGCCTCCCCGCCGAATCCCTGGAACATCCGGTCGCGCACGGCCGGGACGAAGGCCAGCACGATCGCTACGGACAGAGGAATCAAAGGAAGTAACTTGCGCCACCGCACCACGCACAGGAACAAACCGATCAACCCCCAAGTCACATAGCCGGTCCGGCCGCCGGTCACCGCCTGGCCCATCAAGGTTATGCCGGCAGCACCGAACAAACCGAACCTGATCCAACGTTGTTCAAATCCTCTGGAAAATGCGATGAATGCCCAACTGGCGCCGCTCAGCATCATCGAAAGATCGACCCGATGATAGCCAACATCCTTGGTAAGCCTTCGCGCGGCCCGCGCGCTCAATTCGTTACCGGAAGAAAGATCAAAATGAAGGCCCATCGACTTGATCGTTAGAAGACCCAGCAGGAAATAGACTGCTAAAATGGCCCAAAAGGCCAACTTTACCCGCTCGCGGCTGCGGCAGCCATCGTATAGCATCAATCCGGGCAGCAGGAATTTCAACGGATTGAAAACGAAGTCCAGGAACAGGTTCATCCTGGATCCTCCATAGTACTGGGTTGGATCAATCAAGGCTCTCGTCGCGGCAATGAGCAACACGGCGAGGTAGAGAAACATCACGACTTTAAAACCACGGGGAAAATCCCATTGATTGCCCTCTTCGATCCGTTGTCCATACCAAGCGAACCCGATGCTGATAAACAATAGATTCCAGAAATTCAGACCCGGGACGCCCGCAATGGTCCGCGGCATGTCGGGATGCTCAAGGAAGGCGAAGAGCACGATCCCGCCGAGCAACGCATGGAACCAGTTCTTCCATGCATACCCGGCGAGGAATAGCACGGATAATGTTAGGACAATGATGCGGAGGCTCATGGCGCGAACCGGGGCCGGACCGGATTTGGATCCGGTTCAGCCTATCGACCAAGCTGCGGCGGGCCGGCCGGGATGAATGAGAGCAATCGAAGGGAAGAGAATGGATTCCCACTACTTACTGGTCGTAGCCGTTAGGATTCTGCGTCTGCCAGCGCCAGGAATCCTCGCACATGGCGCGGAGGGTTTGGCGAGCTTCCCAGCCGAGCAATTCCCTGGCGCGCGTGGAATCCGCGAAGCAGGAGGCGATATCTCCGGGGCGGCGGTCAACGAGCAGAGCGGGGATTTTTTTCCCCGATACCTCCTCGAACATGGCGATGACCTCAAGCACGGAGTAGCCGGTGCCGGTGCCGAGATTGATGGGGATGGCACCTTTGATGTTATCGATTTCGCGAAGCGCTGCGACGTGGCCTTCCGCGAGATCGCAGACATGGAGGTAATCGCGGACGCCGCTGCCGTCGGGCGTGTCGTAATCGGTGCCGAATACCTTAAGATCCGGGCGGCGGCCGACGGCGAACTGCGTGACGCAGGGAAAGAGGTTGTTAGGCGCGTCGTTGGGCGACTCGCCGATCCTTCCGGAGGGATGCGCGCCGACGGGATTGAAATAGCGCAGCAAGGGGATGTGCCAGCGGTCATCCGAAATGGCGAGGTCGCGCAGGATTTCCTCAATGAAAAGCTTGGTCCGCCCATAGGGATTGGTGGCGCTGAGCGGATGGGACTCGGGGATGGGCAGGATTTCCGGCGAGCCATACACCGTGGCCGAGGAGGAGAAAATGAAATTGAAACAGTTGTGGCGGCGCATCGCGTCCAGCAGAACCAGCGTCGAGCCGATGTTATTTGCGTAATATTCGAGCGGTTTTCCGACGGATTCGCCAACTGCCTTCAGTCCCGCGAAATGAATGACAGCGTGGATTTTATATTTGGCGAAGACGCGATCCACGGTCGCGGCGTCGCAAAGATCACCCTCGACGAGTGGAATGTCGGCTCCTCCGGCCAGCTCCCGGGCGCGCTCGACGGCTACCGGGCTGCTATTAGCGAAGTTGTCGATGACGACCGGACGAAAACCGGCTTGAACCAACGAAATGGCGGTGTGGGAACCGATAAAACCGGCGCCGCCCGTGATGAGGATATCTTGCATGGGGAAGGGAAAAAATTGCGGGGGATTCGGAATCCCCGGTCAGGACAGAGGGTGGGCGAGCAGCTCGTTCACGATGCGCCCGGCGGTTTTTCCGTCCCAAAGCGGCGGGGGGGCACCGAGGCGGTCGGGTTTCGCGAGAAGGGCGGCGATATCGGCGCGCAGGGTGCCGACGGTGGTGAGCTTGTTGCTGCCGAGTTCGATGGTGATGGGGCGCTCGGTATTCGGGCGGAGCGTCAGGCAGGGAGTGCGGAAATAGGTGCTTTCCTCTTGGAGGCCGCCGGAATCGGTGAGGAGGAAACGGGCGTGCCGGGTGAGGTTCACCGAGTCGAGGTAACCGAGCGGATCGAGAAGCTGGACGTTGGGGCAATCGTCGAGGGTGAGGCCGAATTCCGCCATTTTCCCGCGGGTGCGCGGGTGGATGGGGAAAACGATTTGCCACTCCTTGGAAAGCGCGGCGAGCTCGCTGACGATTACCTCCAGATTTTCCCGGACATCCACATTCGACGGGCGATGAAGAGTGACATAGACGAATTTCCCTTCTTCCAGGCCAAGCCGGCCGAGCGTGTCGGTGGCGTCGGCGTTGTCGAGCTGCGCGACGAGCGAGTCGATCATGACGTTGCCGACGCAGCGAATTTTGGCGTCGGACACGCCTTCGCGGCGGAGATTTTCATCGCCATCGGCGGACGGGGTGAGGAGGACGTCGGCGAGAGCGTCGGTGACGAGGCGGTTGAGTTCCTCCGGCATGCCGCGGTCGAAGCTGCGTAATCCGGCCTCGATGTGGGCGACGGCGATGCCGAGTTTCGAGGCGACCAAGGTGCAGGCGACGGTGGAATTCACATCGCCGACGACGACGACCCAATCGGGCTTTTCCCGCAGGCAGACCGGCTCGAAGGCGAGCATGATGTTGGCGGTCTGGACGGCATGCGAGCCGGAGCCGACTTCCAAGTGATCGTCGGGCGCGGGGATGCCGAGTTCTTGGAAGAACACGCCGGACATCTTCTCGTCGTAGTGTTGCCCGGTATGAACGAGGCGGCATTCGACGCGGCGGCCGCTGCCGTTGCAGGCAGCGTTGTGAGCGCGGACAGCGTGGATGACCGGCGCGATTTTCATGAAATTCGGCCGTGCGCCGGCGACGAGAACGATCTTGAGAGGGGCGGTCATGGAAGGGAATCGGCGGCGAAAGCGGGAATGGAGGGGCGGGCGGCGCCGGCGCTCAGCGTGGCCATGGCGCGATCCAGATGGCCGAGTATATCGGCAAGCGCGGCGGATTTCCCGGGTGCCGGGAGCACGCGGTCGCGCCGTGGTTCGAAGCGGATTTTAGAATCCACATCGGCGGCCGAGCCGATGAGAACGAGCCGGTTCTCCTCGCAAAGGTGGAGATCGATCGCCCCGAGGCGGCCGCGGAAGATGCTGTAAACGGGCACGCCCATCGCGGCGGCTTCGCGATTCATGGTACCGCCGCCGCTTACGACGAGATCGGAATGCCAGATGAGATTCAGCCCGTCCACGACCTGCGGCGGCACGATGACCTGCGAGCTCGCGAACCATTCCGCCCGGGATTCGCGGAGATCCGCCTCTTGTCGCTTGTTCCGCGGGAGCAGGACAATCTTCGCGCCGGGAGTGGCGAGAGCGCGCTCCATCACGCGATCGAAAAGCGCCTCGGACTCGGGATTGTGATAATGTGCCTCGGTGGCGGACGGCCGGACGGTGACGACCGTTTTCGCGTCGCGGAGATCCAACAGGTCGAGAATCGATTCATCCGGCGAGAAATCCGGCACATAGACGTCTTCCTTGAGGCCGCGGTAGGTGCGGACTCGCTCGCCGGGGTGGTTCCCGTGGACGGCGGCGCGGACGATTTCCGGCATGAGATACCAACGGGATTCGAGCAGCGCCGGCTCGGCGGTGTGCTCGTAGTCCATGATTTCCATGACGGGAATGCCCAGCAGCTTGCAGGCGAGATTCTGGCTGCGGGAGCCGAGGTTGAGCGCCAGCCGGGGTTTCTCCTCGCGGGCGAATCCGAGCAATTGCGAACCGCGGGCGAGCAGGCCCCAGACTTTGGCGGCGGTCCGCTTGCCGTAGTGGCGGCCGATTCGCTGGAAGTCCATGCAGTGGAATCCGGCCATTTCGCAGGTTTGGTAGCCGTCGCGCGCGGTCAGCACCACGCGGTGGCCGCGTGCCCGGAGTTCCCGGACGAGCGGGCGGAAAAACGGGATGTGCGGCGTATTTTCCAAGTCGATCCAGATTTTAAAACCGGAAACCGCGTCATTGGCGGGCTTGAGCGGCCAGCTTCCCCCACCCTGTTGGCGCGGGCGGTGGCCGGCGACGAAGCGCGCGATTTCCCGCGGCAGCGCCGGCCAGATTTCCGGCCCATGCCGCCCGGAGGTCCGGCGGAGGAAGTCTTCGTAGCGGGCGGCTGGGAAAGTCATTTCGTCGCCGCCATTGGCGAAATCCATGTAATCGGGGTGGACGTTGACGAGCACCATGCCGCCGTGGCGGACGACCCAGTCGGATTTCCTTTCCCAAATCCCGGCGTCCGGTTCGCGGAACAGAAGAAACAGGGTGGAATCCTGTGGCAGCGTGTAGGGCAGCTCCACGTAGCCCTCGTCCGGCGAGCCGCCGGGCTTCGCGATCCAGTAGGGAAAAATGGTGTGGGCGCCGGCCGGCTGGGGCTCGAAAGGGTCGGTATCGAAGGTCGAGCAGTCGTACTCGATATCGAGATCGTGGAGCCAGTCCAGCTCGCGAAGCATGAAGCCGGAGCGGAAACCGGTGGCACCCCAGTCGCGGAGATAGCCGTTGATGCGGCGGGCCTTGGCTTCAAAACCCGTGCGGGATTGGTAGAGTTTGCCATCGTGCCGCAGGTCGTGGACGCCGACCTCGAAGCCGTTTTCCACCAGCCACTCCCGCAGCGTTTCCGGGACGGTGTAGCCGCCCTCCGGGATGAAATTGAAGCACGAGCGGAATCCGCAGCGCATCTCCAGCTCGGCCAGCGCGCGGACTTTTTCCACTCCGGCCGCGCCTTCGACATCGTGGGTCAGAACCAGGGCGGCCTGTTTTTTATCGGGCCAGCCGGGCCAGCCGGCAGGAGTGTGCCCGACCCCCTCGTCGATCGGCCAGACGGCGGCATGACGGATGCGGATGCGGGCGGCGCGGCGCCGGCGGATCGCCCACCGCGCGGCTCTCGGGACGAAGGGCTTGGCATAATAATAGAGCCGGGTGAGGGGCGATGGAGAGGAATGAGCCATTGCAAGGGGGTCCGGCGGTGGCGGTTCCCCCGCAGGTGGTCACAACGCTCCCTCAACCCAGCGCGGCGCGTGTGACCTCGCCTTGTTGAAGATACAGGAAACGTCCGCGCGGCCTTTTTCAAGCTCGGAGTAGGCCCATTTCAGATTGTCCGGCGTGGTTCTGTCCGCATCCAGCACGAGCAGCACCTTGTCCATGAATCCGGCCATGGCCATGGTCGGACTGGTCGGATCGACCGGCGGCATGTCGAAAACGATGTAGTCGAAATCGCTGGCGACGAGGTAGGGCAGGATTTCCCGCAGGCCGACGGGAGCGAGGGCGTTCGTGTCGCCCTGGTAACGGCGCGTGCTGGCACTGGCGAAGTAAAGATTCTGGGGAGTGGCGCGGAATTGCTCGGAGCGCGAGACCTCCAGCGCGCGGCGCAGGGATTCGGTGACGTTCTCATTGACCGCCCGATCCCGCGGCGGGTTGAGATCGACCAGAAGCACTTTCCGATTTCCGCCCTCGGAGAACGCCTTGGCGAGTCCGGCGGAAATCGTGGAAGTGCCGGCACCCTCCGTGAGACCCGTCAGCGCGACCAGCTTCGGCTTGTGGGTGATGTTGTTGATCTCGAAATTGAATACGACCCGGTCGTGGATGGCCGCGGCGTACGGCGCGATGAAATGATCCGTGTCCGCGGAGAGATGAGCGCCGTTTTCGTAGAGAATCGCCCGGGACCCCGGCACTGGCGGAGGATCGAGCGGATCGGAGGAGCCGATGAGTTTGGCAATCCCCTGCTTCGACCGGACATAGGGAATCGAGAGCATGAGCGGAAGCTGCAGCCGGCTCTTGATGTCCCCGGCGCGCGATATCCTCCGGTCCACCACCCATTCGGTGACGAAGGCCAGCGCGAGACCCAGCATCAGGCCCGACCCGGCCAATCCCATGATCGTCTTCATCGTTTTTCCATCGATCGATTTGATCGGAGGCGAAGGCTTTTGCATCCGGCCAATGTTGGGGATGCGGGTGGGATCGAGGGTTTCGTCGATCCGCGCCTTCTCCAAGCTCAGTTGGAAGCTTCGGTATTTGTCCTCCTCCATCTGGCGGCGGCGCTGGAGGTCTTCCAGTTTGAAACTCAGCGAGGAAAGTCCCTCGACCTCCTTCTCGAGATCTTTCGCCTCGCGTCCGGTGGCTTCAACGCGTTCCACCAGAGCGGCCAGCAGTGCCTTCTCGTCCTCCAAGCTCCTGACAGGGCTGCCGGGCTGACCCGCGTCCGCGCCCTGCCGGACGAATTCCGGGTATTTGGCACTCAAATCGAGCTTCTTCGCCTGCACTTCGGAAATCTGCCGTTCAAGCGAGACGATCATGGAATCGCTGGGCGAGCGCCGCAGCAGGGTGCGGTTCCGTTCTTGGCGCAGCAGGTCCAGCCGCGCTTCCAAGTCTTTGAAATTAGCCAGGGCGATGGCGGTCTCGCGACGTTCCGCCTTCCGTTGCGGACCTTCTGCTGCATCGGGGTCGGGCGTCGCTTTCACCGCTTTTTGATTCGGCCGCGCCGGGTCGGAATCGGCGGCAGAGGAGGATTTCTCCATGGCCTCCACCTTCGCCTTTTGCTCCGCGAGCGCGATATTCGCAGCCATCAGGCTGTTCTTTACCATCTGCCGCCGGGATTCGAATTCGGCGTTCGTGCCCTCGATCGAGAGCACGCCGGACTTGGATTTCAACTGATTGATCTCGTCTTCGGTGGAGCGCAGGGAGCTGCGGGCCTGATCCACCTGGGCGCTCACCTGATCGAACGCGGTGGTGGATCGGTGGATTTCCAAATGCCGGACGAAATAGCTTTCGATGATCTGGGTGAGCACCTCCACGGCGCGCGTGGGATCGGAATCCCGATAGCTCAAGGTCATGACATTGCTGCCGCGCTGGGCGTTCACGGAAAAATGGTCGAACAGATATGCGGCGGCCATGCCGGCGGTCGGTTTGACCGTTTCGGCGGGCAGCACCTTTTCCGGCCCGATTTCCTCGGCGGCTTTGAGGGCCACATCGTAGCTCTTGAGGGTTTCCAGTTCGACGTCCATCTCGGATGCCCCGCCGCCGCTGGTGGTGCTCGGCGCGTCGGGATCGCCGCCGTTTCGGTCCACGACATAGCGGACGAGGAGTTTGGCTTCGGTTTCGTAGCTGGGACTCAGCGAGTAGCGGTAAGCCAAGGCAGCCGCCCCGACGAAACCGAGCAGCGACAGCACAACGATCTTCCACTTGTGCTTGAAAAGCACATATAGAATGTCGTGCGGCTTTATGCCGCCCGAAACGGGAGGGCGAAGCTGGGGAGAGGGGCTCATTTCGAGTATCGGGGGGCTAGTCGAGGTGGGGGTAGATCAGATTGCCGGCGATGCGGTTGAGAGCGATCGGCAATCGGGAGAAAAGTAGCGGATGGCTTTCCTTTGGTTCGCCAGATGAGCGGACCCAAGTGCCGGACTCGTTGCGGAAATAGCGGAGCGGTCGTTCGGTGCAGCCCCAGGAGAGTTTGAACCGGCGCAATCCGTCATCGCCGCTGGCGGTGCGGCCAAAGTTCAAGGTGTGGCAGCCGGTTTCGTAAAGGCGGCGGATTCCTTCCCACATCACTGCCTGATTTGGCCGGAGATGCCAGGATTCCGCGTCGGATGCGCCGAATTTGTAAATCGCGTTGCCTCCCGAGTGGAGGAAAACCGCGCCGGCCACCGGGCGGCCGCCGTGGCTGGCAAGGACGACGAATCCAAGTCCGGTCTCGAAAAGGTGCCTGCCGATTTCCCGGAAAAAGCGAATTGGCTGGGGTGGCAGGCCGTGGCGGCGGCGGGTGCGCCCGTGAAGCGCGTAGAATTCGAGGATCGCGCTGGTCGACGCTTCCACCCGGATTTCAAGACCGCCCTTGCGAGATTGGCGCAGCGAGCGCCCGGTTGGCGGATCGAGCCCGCGCTCCAGTTCTTCCAAGCCGGGGCGCAGGTCGAGATCGTGGGTTTGGTAGGTAGTGTGCGGTCCCGCAAGCGGTTCGGGCGGGCGGTCATCGCGGATTTCGAGCCAGCGCCATTTTCGCTCGGCGGCCAGATTGACCAATTGCTCGGAAATCGAGGAAATCCGGGAAGTTGCATTGCAAAGCGGCCCGGCGAAATCCGCGAACGGCAGGGAAATTCCACGCCGGCCGGTCAACGGGCTGGCCACTTCCATCAGTGGAACCAGCGCCTGTCCGGACGGGCATTTGAAGTAGAATGGCCTGTGCCGGTAAGTCGCCACCAACACCCTCGCCCATGCGCTCCGGTGGAAAACGGTATGCCCGGGATGGGCGAGAACCGCCGAATCCCAAGCATCTCCCGCCATTGGATCCAGCCGGTCCAGACGGTGGAAATCGTCCATGATCGCAGGCGGTCAGGCGGGGACCGCTTCCGATTCCATCGCTTCGAAAACGGCTTGGATCACATGTTCGATTTGGGCCTTCGTCAGCTCTGGATACATCGGTAGGGAGACGAACTCGGCCGCGCACCTCTCCGCGATGGGAAATGAGCCGGGACCCAAGCCCATTTCCGCGTAGGCGGGCTGCAGGTGGACTGGCACCGGATAGTGGATCGCCGTCCCAACGCCGCGCTTCGACAGATCTTCCATAAACGTCGCGCGGTCCGCAACCCGCACTACATAAAGGTGATGCACGTGCTTGTTACCGGGAGTCGTTGCGGGCAGCACGATTCCCGGTATTCGCGAAAACTCCTTGTCGTAGCTGCGGGCATACTGACGGCGCAAAGAATTGTTCGAATCCAAATGGCGTAGTTTGACGCTCAGGACCGCGGCTTGGATGCCGTCCATGCGGCAGTTCCAGCCGATCAAATCGTGCCGGTATTTGGCGGATTGTCCGTGATCGCGCAGCTTGCGAATGTGAGCCGCGATGCCGGCGTCCCGGGTGACAACGGCTCCAGCCTCACCGAACGCGCCAAGATTCTTTCCTGGGAAAAAGCTGAAACAACCGGCGTCCCCCATCGAGCCGGCGCGCCGTCCGTGGCAGGTCGCGCCGTGGGCTTGGGCCGCATCCTCGACCACGAACAGCCCATGGCGATCGGCGAAATCCAGGATTTGCGGCATCGCCGCCATTTGTCCGAACAGGTGAACCGGCATGATCGCCCGTGTCCGCGACGTCACGACCTGCTCCAACGCAGCCACATCCATGGTGGCGTCCGGCTCCGTGATGTCCACGAAGACTGGTGTGGCGCCGGTGCGGCTGATCGCCTCCGCGGTGGCGAAAAAGGTCATCGGGACGGTGATCACCTCGTCGCCGGGCCCGATTCCAAGCGCCAGCAAGGCCAGCCACAGCGCATCCGTCCCGCTGCCCACTCCGATGGCGTGTCCAACGCCGCAGAACCGCGCGAATTCCTCCTCGAACCGGGACAC
The DNA here is from genome assembly GCA_038235225.1 of Verrucomicrobiales bacterium. GTDB lineage: Bacteria > Verrucomicrobiota > Verrucomicrobiia > Verrucomicrobiales > Akkermansiaceae > Luteolibacter. The sequence continues at coordinate 31,690 of JBBSUD010000034.1, read as the reverse complement.
GAACGATCCGCCGGCGAACGCGCCCGCATCGACGACGTCGCCGATCACCCGCATGAACTCGGCACGCAAAGGCGCGTGGTGAGCCTCCAGATCGAGGAAAGGAACAGTGAACCGGTCGCTCATGGGGTGGGTAGCGGTCTGGCAGGATTTCCCGCCCCCGTGCAGCGGGCGGGGACGTCGCGGGTGACAACGCTGCCGGCGCCGATCATCGCGCCTTCGCCGATCGTGATGCCGCCGAGCAGAGTGCAGCCGGAGCCGATCGAGGCACCATCCGCTACAACGGTCCGCTGGCATTCCCAATCCTCCGCAGCCTTCGGCTGGCCGGTTTCGTTTAAGGCTCTCGGATGGCGGTCGTTCACGAATGTGACGCCATGGCCGACAAACACGCCGTCGCCTATTGTCACGCCTTCGCAAATGAAGGTATGGCTGGAAATCTTACAGCGCTTGCCGACCGATGCGCCGTTTTGGATTTCCACGAAGGTCCCGATGCGGGTTTCGGCCCCGATGCGGCAGCCGTAAAGATTGCAAAATCCAAACATCCGGACGCCTTCCCCCAAAATGACATCGTCCGCAATCCGGAGGGTGGGGTCGCTCATACGGCTTGAGGCCAGGATGCGAAAACGGATTCTGGGAACGGGACCGACGCGACTTGGGGGATTGCCACCGCGCAGCCATTCTCGCGCAGGGATTTCGAGCTCGCCTCCAGCACCCGCACGACATCACGGCCGCTATCCCCGCCGCTCAAAGGCTCCGCACCACCCTCGATGCAGTCGAGGAAATGCTGGCACATGCATCGCAGGGGTTCTGATTGCTCGATATGGGGCAGGTAGCTATCGCCATAATGATAGGAATACTGGAACTCGCCGAAGCTGTCGTAATGGGGCGGCCGCTCGACCCGCGTATCGTAGATGCGGATCTTCTCGCGTGGTTCTATGTCATTATAGACAATCATCTTGCGAGTCCCGACGATGGTCATTTGCCGGACCTTCCGTGGCTCCAGCCAACTGTTCTGAATGGTGGCGAACCGCCCGTCCGGGAAGGTCATCGAGATGTTTGTAACGTCCTCGATCCCCGGAGTGATGTGGGCGTTTCCCTGGCAGTTCACCGTGAGCGGCATTTTCCCCAGCAGATGAAGAATGATGGAAATGTCGTGGGGGGCGAGGTCCCAAGCGACGTTGATGTCCTGCTGGAAAAGCCCGAGGTTCAGGCGTTGACTGTTGATATAGCGGATTTCCCCGAGGTCGCCGGAAGCGATGATTTCGCCGATCATGCGGACCGGCGCGGAATAGAGAAAGGTATGACCAACCATCAGAACCAGACCTCTCCGCATGGCCAGTCCGATCAGCTCGGAGCATTCGGCCGAGGTAGCCGCGAAGGGCTTCTCGACCAACACGTGTTTGTCGGCCAGCAGCGCCTGCCGGGCGAGCCGGTAGTGATGTTTGACCGGTGTGGCGATCGCGATCGCATCGACCCGGGAATCTTCGAGCATCCGCTCTAAGTCCTGGAAACGCGGCACACCGGGGTGCTGCACGCCCATTTTCTCCAGTCGGCCGGTGTCGGGGTCACACAAAGCTCCAAGCCGGCACCCGGGCAACTGGCTAAAATTGCGCGCGAGATTGGGTCCCCAGTAGCCGAGACCGGCTACTGCGATGGATGGCCCGGAAATCATTCGATCCGAATCAAGACTTTTGGCAGGCGCCAGCCGGCGGGCCATAGCCCGGCGCGGCGAACACCCTCCGGTCGCTCGCCCTCGTCTGGGCAAAAACCGAAATCGGCGTTTGGAGAAGAATCCGCAGGTCAAGGAGCGGTGAGCGGCGGGCGATGTATTCCTCATCGTAGCCGACCATTTGAGGAAAAGTCGTCAGGCGGGTCCGCCGGATTTGCCACAGCCCCGTGAGGCCCGGATGGACGGAGAAACGCTGGCGCTGCTCTGGACGGTATTCCGCGAATTCATTGACGGTACAAGGCCGGGGACCTACCAAGGTCATTTCTCCCCGCAGCACGTTGATGAGCTGGGGCAGTTCGTCCACACCGCACATCCGCAGGAAAAACCCGCCCCTGATGAGGCGCGGGTCGCCGGCGAGGTCCATTTTCGGCATCGGCTTTCCGGATCGCATGCGCTCCGCGACATATTCGTCGTGGGGAGTGGTGAGCGAGCCTGGCTTCATGCTGCGAAATTTGTAGATCTTGAAGATCTTGCCACCCAAGCCCACGCGATTTTGCGTGAAAAGCACCTTGCCGGGCGAAACCTTGCGAATCCAGCAATAAGCCGCGAACGCGACGATCATCACGAAGGGCAGGAGGGCCATCACAAGAGCGATATCAAGCGAGCGCTTCCATGCAGGAAGATCCCGCACTTCGACGGGCGGCGAAACTTCAGCCGTAGGCAATGAGCGCCGCGCACTGCGGCTGCCGGCTCGTGCTTCGAAAGCGACGCGTTGAAAAAAGGAACGGCTGGACTGCCTTTTACGGCTGGATCCGGGGGAGAGTTGGCGATAACGACGCCGGGGTGTCAGATTCACGGGTGGGGGGGGTTGGGGGGGATTTGGGGGTATGACAGGAGAAAAATTTCATGGGCTTTGATCAGGAATTGCTTCCGCAGCGGCGTGGAAACGTCTGGTAAAATTCGTTCCTATCTCGAATGTCGCAAAGCGGCGGGAAGAAGGAACTGAGATGGGAAGAGGGAGGATGAAAAATGACCGTGAGGGAAACTGGTGGTGGAAGGAACCGCGTTCTCCGAACAGCCGATTGACGGGAAATGGAATAATGGCCAACCGCTCGGAAAGCAAGCGGCTTTCTTTTCCGTTCGCGGAACTTGAGGCCCCGGAATGGCGGAGACGCTGCCGCCCTTGGTCGCTCGGGACTTTCCAGCCCTGAAACCAAATTCGGATGTTTTTGAGAAGGATTCTGTCGTTGGATTTTCCGGACCGGGCGACCCCGGCGGAATTTCCGCGTAGCGCTAGTAGCGGTGAGCCACGGGCCGCGATCCTAGCGTTCCGCCCGGAGGCGGCAATGGGAATGCGGATCGCTTTCCTGTCGGCACGCGAGACTCCGCGCGCTCCGGCACGAAGTGTGCCTGAGTTTGCTGGGGTGCTTGATGCTTGTCGCAGGGGAACATCGATTTCGAGAAGGAGAAAACAGGCGTTAGCCGCCATGGGCGGGTGAGGCATCGCGGCGTGGCCGACAACAGGAATCTTGTCGAAAACCGGACATTTGAGAATTACGCGATCGCGGTATGGCGGTAAGTGCGGGAGCCGCCGATTCAGCCTTTTCAATCAGGCGATCCATTTCGTTCATGGGCGCTTCTGTCAGAAGCTGACGTTGACGCCGACGCTTGCGGTCACTTGGTCGTAATCGAACCGACCGCTGTTGACCGAGTAGCTCAGGTTGCTGTTGAAGCCCAGCCGTTCGTGGAGAAACGCCCGTCCGTAGCTGACGAAAACGGAGGCGCGGGCATCCGTCTCGATTCCAGCGCCGGTGGGTCCCACGCTCGAATAGTCCGAGAGCGTGTAGTTCGCTCCGGCGGCTAGCGAGCCAATGCGCAACTGCCGGGATACCGCGGCGGAGTATGTCAGGTCGTTCACCACGAAATTCAGATCCGAAGGCGAAGGGACGGTCACATATACGATCGACCCGCTCAAGCTCCACAGTTCGCTGAGCTGGTAGGAAGCGTCAAATCCTCCCGTGAGACCGGCCGGACTTCCCCCGGACTCCCGGGAATATTGGGACCATTGTACTCCGAGCGATCCCGCGATGTGAATTCTTTCGTCCACCAGGTAATTCGCCTGGCCGGAGAACGACCACGACTCGCGTTTCCCGATGTTCGGAGATTCGCTGGTCGAATAAGTCATTGCGGGGCCGAAGCTGAGGCGTTCCGTGGCGGCCCAGAACGCTCCGGCGTTCGCGCCATAGACATCGGCCCCCTCCACGGAACCGCTGCCACTGTAGTAGGACTTGGAAACCGACGCCCCGGCGTTGACGGACGTCCGGGGGGCGAGCTGGTAGCCGCCCTGGATGGCGACATTGAAGAGAGCGCCGTTGACGAATTGCCTCGCCAGGCGGTCCGTTCCGGAAATCTGGCTGTAGGCACCGATCAGGCTGATCGTGGTCCGCGAACCTTGGGCTGCGAACGAGACACTGCCAGAGTTGTGAAATTGATTCAGATCCGGATCGTCGTAGTAAATGCTGTAGGACGGCAGATACGCCGCGGAAATCGAATAGCGCGCGCCGCCCTCCGGATCTGAAATGTAAGAGACGCTGGGCGAAATGGCGCTCGAAACCGAACCCTGCTGGCCGGTTTCATCAAGGAACAGGTTGGAATCGTAGATGGTGCTCGTGGCGATCCCGGCGGAAATCCCCCCTTTCAACCCTTGGGATACTCCCGGCAAGACACCTCCGCCTCCGAAGGAAAACAAACTGTCCAGATTGAAAGGATCCCGCAGGCCCACCAAGGTCGAAATATCCTGCCCCGAGGCGGACGGGAAGGAGGCGAACCACAGCCCCACCAGGGTCAGCCGCGGCAATTTCAGGAGAATCGGATGGGTGCGCATCGCTTAAGGGACTAGGAAACAGCGGCCCGGTCATTAGGAAGGGCGGCTGGTCCTGTCAATCGGATTACCGGGTCCATACTGCTTTGCCGGCGTCGAACTTCTCTCCGAAGGCACTGCCGAATTGCTACGTCGACCCGCTTTGCCAATTTTCGCCGATCGGCCGGATGGGACGGAACTACTGAGAATCAGCTCGTTGACAACGCAGATTCTAATCCGTTCAAAAATTCTTCAAATTCTCTTGTAAGAGAAAACCGGATATCTAGTTTCCGCGACAGTCCGCAAGGACTTGTGCATCCAACTCCAACCAATCCGCCTGAACATCCCACGAATGAAGCATCCGCTTAGTTGATATCCCTGCGACCTGACTGGAAGACGCGTCCCTTCGTCCTCCGGCCAATCCTGAACGGGTCCCATCCCCGTGACAGCCACGCGGCACGCGAGTCCCTTCGCACCTGCGCGACCTGTCAGCCATCAGGCCAGCTGCGCCTTCCGGAGAGTCCCACTCCGAAGGACCCCGCAGTCGCTGTCGCATTTCACCACACCCTTACACCCGAAAATGAACAACTTCCGTTTGGCCTGTACGGCCGAATCGGGCGGAGCTTTGTGCTTCCGTCCCGCCGCCCTTCCGAGCACCTTGGCCCGCCGGCTCGCCAGTCTCGCGCTCTGCGCCGCGTTTGCCGCAGGTCCGGCCGTAGCCGGATTTGCCAAACCGGTGGATCTTGAGTGGGATGCGAATCCCGAGCCGGACATCGCGAGCTACCAACTCAGCTACGGCACCTCCAGCGGCACCTACGGCCGCACGTTCGAGGCGGGCAAGGCGGTCACCGCCACCGTATCGGAGCTCGATGAAGGCATTGTCTATCATTTCGCCGTCGCGGCGACGAATGCAGGCGGCTTGAAGGGCCCCTATTCCGACGAGGTGATCCATTACTCAGGCTATTTGAATAGCGTTCCGACCGGTTCTTGGAAAGTCGCCGGAGCCGCGTCGCCGGCTTTCGATGGCGACGCCACAACCGTCTGGCTTTCCGGTCCCGGCGCCACGCCCGGCATCCACGATTTGGACATCAACTTGGGTTCCACCCTCGCCGTAGGAGGATTCCGCTACCTGCCGCGGCAGGACGGATCGACTGCCGGAAACGTGGCGAGCTACGAGTTTTACGTCAGCCGCGATGGCATCCAATGGGGTTCCCCGGTCGCGAAGGGAACGTTCGCGACTACAAGCCAAGTCCGGGAAATCCGCTTCAACTCCGTATCAGCTTCCCACGTACGCCTCCGCAGCCTAGCCAGTGCCGATGGCTCGAACGAATCCGCCGTGGCCGAAATCGAACTGATCGAAGGTGCCGCGCCGCTCCCTGAGAACCGCACCCCGGTCGCTGGTTCCGCGGCCGTCGCCACCACCGCCGGCAAGGGATTGGACATTCTGCTCTCCGCCACCGATCCCGATAACGACCCGATTCAGTTCGTTATCATGAGCAACCCCGGCAATGGCACACTCACTGGCAAGCCACCCGCACTCATCTATACTCCCGCCGCCGGTTTTGTGGGCACGGACCGGTTCTCCTTCTCCGCCAGCGATGGATCCCTCACATCCGCGCCTGCCGAAATCGCGGTATCCGTAGCAGGGACAAACCGCGCGCCCGCCGCATTTCCGCTTTCCCTATTCGGGGCGAAGAATACCACAATTCCCGTCCCGCTAAGCGGAACCGATGCGGACGGCGATCCTCTCACCTTTAAGCCTGTATCTCAGCCGCAGCACGGCACCCTCACCGGCATCCACCCGAACCTCCTTTACACTCCGGACCTGAACTTCCTTGGCATCGATCAATTCCTCTACACCGCTAGCGACGGGACCGATGTTTCCCCGCCTGCCTACGCCACCATTCTCATATTTGGTGCCAACACCGCCCCCGTCGCCACCGGATTCGCCGCGATTACCGCCGAAGACACCCCGCTGGCGATCAAGCTCGTAGCCACCGACGCCGACGCGGATTCGCTCACCTACGAAATCGTAGCTCAGCCGCTTCACGGCGCCCTCACCGGCATCGCGCCGAATCTCACATTCATTCCTGCTGCGGACTACTACGGCACGGACACTTTCACCTACCGCGCCAGCGACGGCCTGCTGAAATCCGCGGTCGCAACCGTCTCACTCACCGTCACCCCGGTGAACGACTTTCCTGTCGCCTTCGCGAAATCCGTCACCACGGCCAAGCGCTCCCCGGCGGTCATCACCCTCAGCGCGAGCGATGCTGACAATGACGCTCTTACCTTCGCCATCGTCGCCCAGCCTGCCCACGGAACCCTATCGGGCACCCCGCCGAATCTGACCTACTCGCCCACGGGCAACTACATCGGTGCGGATCAGTTCTCCTTCCGAGCCAACGACGGCACTGCGAACTCTGCGCCGGCCATTGTCTCGATTTCCATCACCGAATCGAACACCGCCCCCGTCGCCACCGGGTTCGCCGCGATCACCGCCGAAGACACCCCGCTGACGATCAAGCTCGCAGCCGCCGACGCCGACGCGGATCCGCTCACCTACGAAATCGTGGCCCAGCCGCTCCACGGAGCCCTCACCGGCATCCCGCCGAATCTCACTTTCATTCCCGCCGCGGACTACCATGGCCCGGACGCCTTCACCTACCGCGCTGACGACGGCCTGCTGAAATCCGCGACCGCCACTGTCTCCCTCACCATCACCCCGGTGAACGACATCCCCGTTGCCCTCGCGAAATCCGTCACCACGGCCAAGCGCACTCCGGCATTCATCACCCTCATCGCGACCGATGCCGACAATGACGCCCTCACCTTTGCCATCGTCGTCCAGCCCACTCACGGCACGCTTTCCGGCACCCCGCCGAACCTGACCTACTCGCCCACGGACAACCACACCGGCGCCGACCAATTCACGTTCCAGGCCAGCGACGCCTCCGCCGATTCCGCGCCCGCTCTCGTTTCCATCACGGTCACGAATTCGAACACGGCTCCATTCGCCATCGCCGGATCGCTGGCGACCCAGGAAAACACCGCCGCCGCCGTCGGCCTTTCCGGCACGGACATCGATGGCGATCCACTCGCCTACTCGATCGTCCGCCAACCCTCGCACGGCACCCTGAACGGCAGCGCGCCCGCCTTCGTCTATCAGCCTGCCGCCGGCTACAGCGGGACCGATTCGTTTGAATTCGTAGCCAGCGATGGCCTGGAAAGCTCCCCGCCGGCCACCGTCTCCATCGTCGTATCCAAGCCCGCGCCCTTCGCCGGAGCCGCCGTGCTGGCTCGCGAAAATTGGAAGGTCCGCAATGCCGATCCCACAAAATCCGCCGCCGCCGCGCTGGATGGCGACCCGGCCACCGCCTGGCAATCCAGCCCCGGTGCTGCAAGCCCCGGCGAAATCGAACTGGACCTTGGAGAAATCCAGCCAGTTTGCGGATTTCAATACCTGCCCGCCCCGGCCGGCAGCATCGGCAGCTACCAGTTGCTCACCAGCACGGATGCCGCGCAATGGGACGCACCCGCGGCCGGCGCCTTCTCCGGCAGCTCCGGCGAGAAGCAGGTTCTTTTCACCACCGTCCAGGCCCGCTACGTCCGCTTCCGCGCGCTTTCCGCCGCAAGCGAATCCCGCGCCGCCACCATCGCCGAGTTCAACGTCATCTCCGGAATTTTGACGAACCGCCGCCCGCTCGCCCTCTCAAACGTGCTTTCCGCCACCGCCGGCACCCCGCTGAACATCGGCATTTCCGCCGTCGATCCGGATGGCACCCCGCCCGCCTACCGCTTGGCAGTTCCGCCCGCGCACGGAACTCTCAACGGAGATTTCCCGGAACTGGTCTATACTGCCGACGCCGGCTTCGCGGGCACCGATCGCTTCACCTACCTGGCCAACGACGGCGCGGTGGACTCGCTGCCCGGCTCCATCACTATCTCGGTGCGCCCGAATGCCGAGCTGAACGGCACCGTTCCACCCGTCATCGACCGCGAATCCACCATCATCCGCTCGGTCCGGAACACCGCGCTGGTTTCGAAAATCATCGCCACCGGAGATACCAACCTCACCTTCCGCAAGCTCACCGGTCCCGCTTGGATCACCGTGACCCCGGACGGCATCGTCCAAGCCGTGCCCATGGAACCCGCCAGCTTCGTGGTCGCCGTGAGTGACGGACAGATGGCCACCGCCACCGCCACCGTCCGCATCCTCCTCGAAGATGCGCCCGTGGTTGTCGATCCGCCCATTGTCATCGAACCACCCGTGGTGACTCCGAAAAATCGCGCCCCGGTCTTCGCCACCCGCATCGTCGCCCCGGCCGCCGCCACCGAGCTGCTCGCCTGGCACGGCGGCACGTTGGCCACCCGCGCCACGGATCCCGATGCGGGCGACACGCTCGTCTTCTCGAAAACCTCCGGCCCCGCCTGGCTGGCCATTTCCAGAACAGGGGAAATCTCCGGCAATCCCGCGGAAGGCAGCGCCGGCGCCAGCGACGCCATCGTCCGCGCCACCGATACCGCCGGCGCGTTCGCCGAGGCCACCCTGCGCATCACGGTCAACCCGAACCGCCTCCCGCTCCCTTGGACGCTCAGCCAACTCGGCCGCGAGGCGATCGCCTGCTTTGCCGATTTCCGCGCCGGCGTCTTCACCATCGGCGGCGTTGGCAAGCTGGCGAAAACCGACGACGGAGCCACCTTCGCTTGGCAGAAGCTCAACGGCGACGGGGAAATCATCGTCCGTCTCGCCGAGCCAGCCGGTCCGGCCAAATCCGCCCGCACCGGTGTGGCCATCCGCCAAACCCTCGCGGCTGATTCCCGCACCGCCTTCCTTGGCACCGATGGCCGCGGGAAAATCCAATGGATCCGCCGCGTCAAAACCGGCGGCAAAGCCAGCACCTCCACCCGCGCCAAATCCAGCGCCGCCTGGCTCCGCCTCACGCGCGCCGGGCGCATTGTCACCGCCTACTCCAGTCCCGATGGCGTCGCGTGGGAGGAAATCGGCAAGACCAAGCTCAAGCTCGGAAAAACCTGCTACATCGGCCTCTCCGCCAGTTCCGGCAAGAGCTCCGCCACGGCTGCCTCCAAGTTCGCCAACGTCCGCATCCTCCGCTGACCGCCAGCCCTGTCATGGGTTGCGAAAGCGCGGGTGCCACAAGCGCCCCGCTTTCCTCCCCATCGGCAGCGCCCGCCGCTGCGGGCGACCTGGTAGCAGAGGGCGGATTTGAACCGCCGACCAAAGGCTTATGAGTCCTCTGCTCTACCACTGAGCTACTCTGCCAGGTGCCGCGGGACCGAGCCCGCCGGGAGGCGCAGTCGGTATCCCCCACCCTCCCCGATGTCCACCGGAAACTTGGGAAAATCCGCCGGATTCCGGCAGAAATCCCGTCTGAATCTATGCGACCGGCCCCAGAATATCCGTGCCGGTAGTTCCATCGGCTCACGGCAGCACTTTCAGTCCCCCGCCTTTGCCGCCTGTCTCTAACGTTCGTCGAAACTGAAAAACGCATCCACTGCAAGCCACAGCGCCGCAGCAACATGCATGAGGTCTAAACTTCTAGTTCCCAGCACGGCGCTGTGACGTTCTGCCAATTCGATACTGCGGAGGAAGAGCCTCAGAGAAGGAATGTCCATGATCACAAATACGCCGGCCGCCACGTCGCCTGCAAACAATGCCTTCTTCAGTTCCGCCGCTTCGGCGTTGATCTCCCGCCGAATAACTGAGAGTTCGAAGGCATTACAAACTTCCAATTGACCTAGCTGAGATAGCGGCACTGGAGCTTCCGCAAGCCTCATGGTCTCCGCCGCACGACCGCTGGTGGATTCAGACTTGTAAAGCGAGACCACAAATCCGGTGTCGGCATAGGCGCTCATCGATCGCCCCGGTCGTAGTCCACTATGGAAACCAGACCTTCAGTGGCCATTTCATCGGGAAACCGATCGCGAAGCCGGGCGAGAAAATCCGGCATTTCAACAACATCGGAGTTCTTGGGCGGAGAAGGAGACAGTCGGGTCGATGGCTTTTTGGAGCGACGGATTTCCACAGATTCTCCCGCCTCGATCCACTGCGTGATAATGGGAAACGACTCGCGAAGACTGCGAACAGTGGCAATTATCATACTGAAAGGACATTGTCTCACGGTCGGAATTCGTCAAGCACGGCCATCCCCCCCGGTCAGAAGCCGGGTCTATGAGTCCACCACCGGAAGATCCGCGAACAGCCGCGGGAACCACGTATCCAGCACCTTGTGCGGGAAGGCAATCCGCAGCGGACCCTTCTCGCTGGGCGATCGGACCAAACCCTCCGCCAGCGCAGCCCGGATCACGGCACGCGCCGCGGTTCCCTTCAGGCCGAGGATCTGGGGCACCGCACCGCGAGGCAGCTCACCTTCCAGGCACAGCGCTTTGAGCAAACGTTGCAGGCGCTCCCGCAGCTTCGGGTCCAAGTCCACGCGAACGAAGCGGAGGTAATTTCCGATCCGGTCCACCAAGCTGAATGGCGCGATCAAATCCGCCATGAAGCCGATTTGATCGAGACAGCAGCCGAGGAAGAAATGGCAGAACCGCGAAAGGGCCGCGTCGCTCAAATTGCCCCGGCCGTCAAAATCGCCCGACCGTGGCTGATCGGCGGCTTGCAGGTTTGTGTGGTATGCCTGCCTCGCCCGCGCGAATCCGCGGGACAGCGTCCAGAGTCCCTCGGCATCCGCGCCGCAGCGGAAAACAGCCGCTTGGGATTGCAGCCGGGCCACTCGACCGTTGCCATCGCCAAACGGGTGAATCCAAACCAGCCGGTGGTGCGCGGCGGCGGCGGCGATGAGCCTGCCGGTTGCAGGAATCCCCGGGTCCTCATAGAAATCGGCGAAGCGGCGCATGAAATTGTCCACCGCTCCATGGTCCGGCGGGGTATGCCGGCCGACGTCCACATTGTGCCCGCGCCACTGGCCCGGCTCCATCGGCTGGCGATTTCCCGAGTGTGAAATCGTGACGCGCTCCCCCTCAGGCAGTGCCGCGTAAAATTCCCGGTGCAGCCACCGGATGAACTCCGGCTGATAGACTCCCAGCTCCGGCTCGGCCGCCAGTCGCTGGCGCATGGCAGCTTCCGTGCGGATGTGGGCCACGCTCAGGAGCTGGTTCAGCCGGTCCTCCTCGCGGACCGAGAAATCATTCCGCAACGCCCGCTCGATGTCGCGCGGCAGCGTTTTGTGGCCTTCGATCAGGTTCGAGTAATAACTGTTCATCTCCCGCATCAGCCCGGCCACGCCCTCGCGGACCGCTTTGGAAGGTAGGGTCGCCGACAACTGCCCGGATTTTCTCAGGATTTCCGCGCTCAACTCCGCCAATTCACCGTGGCCGGAAATTGGCAGCAACGGTTCCATGGCAGTGATCCGCCGGACGATGGAGGGAGCTTCAGGCATCTGCGTCGATATTTACGACGGTCTTCCTGCCCTGTGAATCCTCGTTTTTCAAAGGCCCATTCCGGAAAATGGAGGAAATCCCTGCAAATCCGCGTCGATTCGCTTCCCGCTTGCGGGGCGGGGGCAGGCGGGGAAAATCCGCCGCATGACCAAGTTCCGACCGTGCATCGACCTTCACCAGGGCAAGGTGAAGCAAATCGTCGGCGGAAGCCTGCGCGACGATGGGGCGGGGCCGCGGGAAAACTTCGTGGCGGAGCAGCCGGCGGGGTGGTTCGCGGAGAAATTCCGGGAGGATGCGCTTACCGGCGGGCACGTCATCAAGCTCGGCCCCGGCAACGATGCGGCGGCCCGGGAGGCGCTTGGCACTTGGCCCGGCGGCTTGCAAATCGGTGGCGGCATCGGCGTGGATAATGCCGCCGAGTGGCTGGAGGCGGGCGCGAGCCACGTCATCTTCACCTCCGCGCTCTTCGATGCGAAAGGAGGATTTCTCGAGGACGCCCTGCGCCGGCTCGTGGAGGAAATCGGCGCGGACCGGCTGGTGATCGATCTTTCCTGCCGCCGCACCGCCACCGGCTGGAACGTGGCGATGAACCGTTGGCAAACCCTCACCAATCTGGCCGTGAACCACGCCACCCTCGACCGCCTCGCACCATTTTGCGCCGAGTTCCTCATCCACGCGGCCGATGTCGAAGGCCTCTGCGGCGGCATCGATGCCGAACTCGTCGCACTGCTCGGAACCTGGGGAAATCGCCCGGTCACCTACGCCGGCGGCGCAGCTTCGCTGGCCGACGTGCTGCTGGTGGAATCCGCCGGACGCGGCAACGTGGACGTGACCGTCGGCAGTGCCTTGGACCTCTTTGGCGGAAAAGGCGTCGGCTACCGGGAGCTGGTGGATTGGAACCGGCGGTAAAATTCCGTCGATTTCACCACTCCCCGGTTTCCGCCCAGGTGCGGAAGTGGACGAAGCGCTCGGGCTTGACCCAGACTTCCTTGTCATACTCGTCGCCGAGCTTGTCGAAGCTCGCTTTCGCCAGTTCCTGATCGCGCGCCATGGTGGCGAGCAGGGCGGTGCAGTTCATGAAATAGGGCGTCCGCGGGTATTTGTCCCGGAGGATTTTCAGACCCTCCCGCGTCAGGTCCCAAGACGCTTTCGAGTCGCGGAACACGTCGCCGTAGCGGGGCGACATGCTGATCACGATGCGGGCATAGCCCTCCGCTCCCAAGCCGCCGGGCCGGTCCGCCACGGTTTTTGCGAATCTTTCCCAATCGCCCGGCTCGCCGTGCCAACGGGGCAGCAGCGAATAAGCGCGCTGCACGTCGATGCCCCAGTAGGCCGGCGCGGCCTTGGCGGCCTCCGCCATCAGCGCGTTGTAGTCGGGCTTTTCCCAGCCTTGGCCAAGCGCCACGGTCAGCCCGACCATGAACCGGTTCGGATCGTCGGCAGTGAATTTCTCGCCCGCCGCCAGCACCTCCGCCGCGCCGATGAGGCGCTGGTGAAATTCCTTCCACTGCGCGTCGCTGACAGTGTTCGTATAGCCGGTGCCGCGCGCGACCCACGCGTAGCTGGTGAAAAGCTCGGCCAATCCGAGGTGCGCCGCGCCGGATTCCGGGCGCTGCTTGAGCCACCGGTCGTACTTCTGGATGTCCGTCCGCCAGCCGTCGTCGCCGGTGTGGAAACGTTCGCCAAGCGCCGTGTAGAACTGGTGGATTTTCCAGGATCCGTTGTCGAACAGCGCGCCGGACTTGCGCAGCTCCGCCGCCTTTTCGTCCAGAAACTCAAAGCGTTCCTCGTCGAACGCGCCGCGGATTTCCGCCCGAAATTTCCCAATTTCCTTCGCCACCGGGTCGCGCACCTCCTCCAGCTCCGTCGCCGCCATGCGCTCCTTCGCATCAATGTGCTCTACCGGCCCCGGCGGATTTTCCCCGCTTTCCTTGAGCACCCGCTCCCCCGTCCGGCGCTCGCAGCCGGGCAGCGCGGTGAGGCAGACGGCGAGGAGCAAGACGGGAAATCGGCGGGGACAGGCATTGCGAGAATCGATCATGGGAGATGTTCTGGCAGACGCGACCGGCGGCGACAAGGCACGGGTATGGGAACCAAGGAGCGCCGGCGTCTCGCCGACGGCGCCTGCGGGGTCAATGAAGTGAGCTGATGCTCTTTCCACTGGCAATCCATGCGCTGTGGCGGCGACGCCACCGCTCCTTGCCCGTTCACGGGACGCGGAGGATTTTCAGACGCAGGTAGCGGTGGGGGGAACCGGTGGGAAGGGTGGCGCGGATGGTTTGGGAATTGGGGGATTCAGCGAGGAGGGAAATGCCAATACCTGCGGGGGTCCAGGTGGCGAGATCGGCGGACGATTCGGGGACGATTTCCACGTCGGATCGAAGTTTCGAGCGGGTGAAATCGAGGGCGACGGCGCCGGCTGCGATGGCGAATGCGGGCCGACTACCGAGGGCATAATCAAGGAGGTTCGCGGGGCCGGGGAATCCGACGGCCCAAGCGTCGTAGCCGCCCTCGGACCCGATGGTGAGGACGAAGGCTTGGGCGATTTCGCCGCCGGCGGCATTTGTCCTGCGGATGCGGATTTCGTAGTCGCCGGCCGGATCGGTGACGGTGCCGGAGAGGAGGCCGGTGGTGGAATCGAGGGCAAGCCCACCGGGCAGCGAGGCCCCGGAAACCAGGGAAAAGCGGGCAGGGATGACAAGGTGGCCGGCGCGAATGGAATCGACGAAAGCGGCATTGGCGGGACCATTCGGCGCGCCGGGGGTGGCAGCGGCGGCGGCGGTGGATTGCCACGCGGCGGCGGTGGTGGCGTCCGATTCGGTATCGCCGGAAAAATGGGCGGCGGTGCCGGCGCCGACCGCGGCGAGGTGGAACCCGGGGCCGCTGGCACTCCCGTAAGAAAGCGAGTGGACCGCCTGGGAACCGGCGTCGTTGAGGGAAATTCGGTCACCGCCATTCGCGAGCGGAATCCAGGAATCGAAGGTGGTGCTGAAAAAGGCGGGATCGGTGCTGGAGACGATCATGCGGAAATCGGCCGGGTCGGAATCGTTGGCCGGCAGGGCGGGATCTTTGGCGGCATTGCCGTTGTAAATGACGACCAGCGTCCCGGCCGGGATCGTGCTCCAGACGCCGGACAGGTTGAAGGCGAGGGTGTTGGTGGAATCGGAAAGATCCCAATAACCGAGATCCGCGGTGCGGAGGACGAGGATTTCCACCCACTCGGAATTTCCGCCAGCCGGGCCTTGGCTGAACTCGTGGATGATCGCGCGGCGGGTGGGGACGGTGGAATCGCCGGCGAGAACGAGGCCGCTTTGGTAGGCGTAGTTTCCGCCGGGCGGGACGCTAATCGCGGGGCGCGCGAGTAGATTGACGGCGGCGGTGAGAAAGGGCGGGCCGGTGAGTTCGCCATCGGTGGGTGAGAGTTCGCAGCGCCAGAGCAGGCCGGCGTGGGAGGGCGCGGCGGCGAGCGTGGCGGAGGTCTCGCCGGGCGCGGCGGTGTAGGAAATGCCGTCGGCGCTGGACTGCCACTGGTAGGAAATCGCCACTGCGGAACCGTCGGGATCGGCGGCGGTGGCGGACTGGACGCGCAGTTCGCGATCGGCATAAAGCTGGCCGAACGCGCTGAGTCCGGCGGTGGAAATGGTTGGCGGCCGGTTCTGGAGTGAAATGGTGACGGCCGCGGAATCGGCGAACGCGCCTTCGTCATCGGTGGCGCGGGCGACAAGCTGGTGCACGCCGTCGGTTGGCTGGATTTCGAAGGAATAAGGCGGCGCAGCGAGGGTGCCGACGGGCGCGCCATTGTCACTGAGAGTGACGGCCGCGACGGTTCCGGCAGCGCCTTCCACGGTGAGGTCGGAGGCGGCGATTTCCACGGTAACGGCAGCGCCGGGGCTGAAAACAGCGCCGTCCCCAGGCGAAACAATGGCCACGGCGGGCGGCGGATTTTGCGGAACTACGGCGGAGCCGGAAAGCCGGAGGGTGGCGGAATTCAGGGTGCCGCCAGTGGCATTCCCGGCGGGGCTGCGGTCGGCGATTTTGAGGATCCAGTCGCCATCGGCGGACTCGCCCCAGGAGCGGACGGTGGAGAAGGTCCAGCTTGGGAAATCGTCGTTGGAATCGCCGTGGGTTTCGGCCAACCGGCTCTCGGTGCCGCCGGGGGAGGTCAGGACGATTTCAAGATTTCCGCGGGCGGTGTGGGAGATATCGACAGTGACGGTGGCGTGCTCGACCCGGAGATTCGCCCCGGAGAAATGGAACGGGACGGTGACGCCGACGGAATCGTTTTCCGGGATGGCGGCGGCTCCGGCGGTGGCTTGGGAAACGATTTCCCGGGCTGGCAAATTCTCCCAGCCGGCGGCGAGCGCGACGGCGGCGGCGGCATTCGCAAGACCCGCGCCGAAGCGGAGATGAAAATGAAATCCAGCGGCGTTGGTCGCCCAGCCGGAATCGGCCGGGCGAATCATGGTGGCGGAGCGGATGAGGATTTCCTGCACGTCGCGCCACCCGAGCTGCGGGTTTTTTTCCAGCATCAGCGCAACGACGCCGGCCACGAGCGGGGCGGCGGCGGAGGTGCCGCCGAAGCCGCTGGTGTAATCGCCGCCGGCGGCGGTGGAGGCTGGATTGTAACCGCTTTCCGCCGTTAGATCGGTTGTGGAGATCGCGAGAGTGGAGCCGCTGGACGGGGCGCAGACTACGAGATTGGCACCGGGTTCGGAGTAGGAGGCGGCGTTCCCCGCGCTATCGATGGCGCTGGTGGCGATGGTGAAAATGCTGTTGGCGTAGCCGTCGAAATTGGAATTATCCCCCGAGGCGCGGCCGTTCCCGCCGGCCCAGACGGTGATGGTGCCGAGGCCGCCGCGGCCGGTGGTGGCGGCGGATTCGAGGGCGGCAAGAGCAAGCGGGCCGGGGCCTTCGAGGACATTGCCGGTATCGTCCGGGCCCCAGCTATTGCTTTTGATTTGGATGGAATCGCTCTTCCAGACCATCGATTCGGCCTCCTGCTCGTCGGTGGACGGGGCGGCGATGAGGCGCATTCCGGCGAGAGTGGCTTCCGGGGCTACGCCGCTGACGCCCAGCGAGTTGTTCCCGCGGGCGGCGGCGTTTCCGGCGCAAGCGGTGCCGTGGCGGTTGCCTTGGCCGGGGCTGGGGTCGGAGTCGTTGCCATTCCAATCGTGGCCGAGCGCGGTGTCGGTGTTTTGGCCAAGATCCGGATGGGTTCCTTCCAAGCCGTCATCGACGATGCCAATGGCAACGCCGCCACCGCGGATGCCGGCTGGCGCGCCGTAGTTCCAAACGGATTCCACGTTCAGATCGGTGCCGGGGGCGGCGGACCCTGAGGTTTTGAGGTGCCATTGATTGGAAATCAACGGATCGTCGGGCAAAGTGCGCGGCACCTGCTGGCGGGCGAGCGCAACGTTGGCCTGTATGACGCCGGCGGTGGAGCGCAGTCCGGGCAGTGCGGCAAGTGCCGCCAGCGGATCGGCTGCACGGAGGACGATCCAACCGGGGGCGTAGGCCGGGCGGGATTTCACGGAAAGTCCGGGATTTCCCGCCAGCACGGAAGACCCGGTGCCGGCGAGCCGAACGACGAGGTCGCGAGTGACGAGGCGGAAGCGGCCATCGGCAGAAAACGAGACCGGCAGCGCGTCGAGCGCTGCAAGCCGGAATTTCAGACTCGCGGCGGTGGCGGGAGGGTCGAGCCTCTGAAATTTCCGGGTGCCGTCCGGGCCGGAAATCGAGCAAATGGTCAGGGATATCGGCAGATAGTCCCCTGCCCCGGTGGCAGACTTCAGGGACGGTCCGGGAGCGGCTTTATCCGACGATTCCGCAAGATTCCGGCGGTGGCACCAAATGAATACGAGCAGGACAGCGAGCGCGGCGATCCCAAGCCGGGATTTGCTGCGGGAAATTTGTGGCATGTCGGGGTGTGGGAAATCCAACCGCGAATAGACGCTCGTTCAAGTGAATGATGAGGAAGATTTTTCAACCACAGATGAGAAGGATCGCCCCAGATGGAGAGGACGAAAAGAAGGGGGAAATCGGGCTGATTTTCCGCTACCGCCGACGACGGGCGAGGACCAGAGCGGCACCGAGGCCTGCAAGAGTGAGGGCGGAGGGTTCAGGAACCACCGCGCCGAGGCCGATGGAAATGGAATCGCCCGTCCCGGCGGCGTACCCCATGGGCACGGTGAAGGTGAGGGAAGGATTCGCTCCGGCTAGAGGACCGATGCGAAAGAAAGCGATTCCCGAATCACCGTCGGAGCCGAGGGTGGTGGCCAAAGTGGCGGTGGCGGCATTCCACTCGATTTCCTGGTCGAACACGTCGGAACCATTCCATGCCAGTGTCTGGACGAAGGAAACGACGCCGCCGGACGAAGTGGCGACGATGGACTGGGTGGCACCGGACGGGCCGCGATAAAGTCCGCCGACCGCGATGACAATCTCGCGCCCGGCCGGAATGGAGAATGTGAGGGAATAGGCGGCAGCGCCGCCTTGCGGGGCAACGCGGATATCGAACGCGGCGACGCGATCCGTGCCGGTGAGACTGTCCCGAAAGCCGGTATCGCCGGACCAGAAGCCGGAATTGAAGGTGCGGGCGGAGGGGAAACCCGGAAAGGAAATCCCCTTCCCGCTCTGAATCGCGAGCGCGCCGGTGGCCGCGGGCAGCCCGCCATCCGCAGTGAGACTGAAGGAGGTGGAGGAGCCGCCGGCGGCGAGATCGAACCAATCCACCACGGTCGCTCCGCGCGATGCGGTCGCGCAGACGAGGACGAGGGCCAAAGTGAATGTCGGAATGCCAGATACGGGGAATTTCATCGGGATGGGGGGGAGATTTACGGTTGGCCGGCTTTGGCGGGCTTGGCAGTCGATTCGATGCGGTAGAAATAGCCGCGTGGCAGGCCACCTTCGTGGTATTCGAAGATGGAGAAATCCATGTCTTCGGATTCCGGGCGACCGTCGGTATCGCCGCGGGCGTCGATGCTGGACGTCATATCGACCGGGGAAACGCGCTGCCACGCATCCACCAAGTTCGCACTGCGGCTGACGCCAAATTTCACATAGTCCTGAGATCCCTTCCTGCGCCGGAAGCCGAGGCGGATGGTGGCGAATGGGTCATTCGGCTCGACGGCGATGCTGACGGGCACTTCGTCTTTTTGAAGCGGATTGGTCATGAAGGCCATTTCATGAACGTTCCCACGGCCGTCGCCATCCGGGTCCGCGTCGAGGTCGAGCAAGGAAAGGTCGAAACCGGGGGGCAGCTCGCCGAACGCCTCCTGCGCCCATGACCAGTAGAGTTCGTCATTTTCCACACGAATGCGGACGGTGGCGTTGGCGGTTTTCCCATTGGCAGTGGCGGCTACGGGCACTTGGTAGGTGCCTTTGTTCACCGTGGCGAGATTCCAGTCGAGCCGCCCGGTGCCGCCACCCTGATCGGCGAAGCTCGCGCCGGGAGCCGCGCCAACATTGGCGGAAAGAGCGATGGTGTCGCCATCCACATCCGCGGCGGTGACGTTAAGCGAGTAGGATTTGCCCTTTGTCCAGAGGACGACAGGCACGGAGGTGAACACCGGCGAGTGATCGAGCTGGCCGATGACCGTGGCGGAAAAGCTGGTGAATCCAGCGAGCGCGGACGCCCCGTCATCCGTCGCGGCGATCTTGAATACGTAACTCCGGCCGGCCTGTGCGTTGGTCGGCGACCAAGAAACGAGACCGGTGACGGGGTCGATGCCTGCGCCTTCCGGCGCTTCTGCGAGAGAGTAGGTCAATGATTGCAGCGGGAAATCGCTGTCCACCGCATCGACATCCACCAGTAGCACACCTCCGGCCTTCACCGTTTGCGAGTTTACCGGTCGGACGAATGGAACTTCGTTGATGTCTTCCACGGTGATTGTGAATGTCTGGTTTGCGACCGCAGGCGGCACTCCGCCATCGGTCGCCACCGCGACCACGGTCACCGTTTTCCCGCCGTCGATCTCACCGGTGGTCCAGGAAATCCGGCCGGTCACCCGGTCAATCACAATCCCGGTCTGCGACGAGCCCACGGAATAGCGGATGTCTCCGCTATTTCCGTCCGGATCCGTCGCGCGCACGGTCAGCCCGAAGATCGCGCCCTCGCGTATCGTCTGGTTCTGGATGGCGGCGAAGATCGGCGGCGCGTTGTCATTGAGCGCCAGTGTCGTCGCCTCAGCCGTGGCTGCCTTGGTCTCTTGATTTCCTGCATTGTCGTAGGCCACCGAGTAGAAGCTGTAGGTCTCGCCCGGAGTGCCGGGGTAGATTGCCGCCGTCTCGCGGATCTTGTTTTTCCACAGCGAGAACGGCCCGCCGTTTGAAGAGACATAGATGTCGTAGAAGACCACCGCCTCATTGTCCGTGCCGCTCCAGAAGACCGGGATGTCCGCCGGGCTGCCGCCGGCGAAAGCGGTGACGGAGCTGGTCGGCGGGGTGCTGTCGAGCGGGCCGACCGGCGCGTAGTTCAGCGTGTAAACACCCGCGCTGTCGTTATCCGCCAGATGAACGATGCGCTCGTAGCGCGGCCGACGGCCTTGGCCGATGAAGGTCCGGTCGGTCTGCCATGAGTTGAAATCGAGCGGCAGCACCCGACCGTCGGCCCGGGTAACCGAGACCAACCGGTAAGCACCGGCCGCCGGGTCCGGCAGCCGAATATACGACCAGCCTGAGAACGCACCGACATCGAGCTGGACGCTCAAATTCGCCGGAGAAAGCACACCCGTGAAGTTTCCGGTTTCTCGCACCGTCACCACGTCCGACCCGCCGCTGCTGTAATGCACGGTGTCCGGGTAGTCGTTTATGTCGGGAACGTCATTCACCAGGAAATCGGGAGCTGAGTCCGCGCCGTCCCGCTGGTCGCGAACCATCCGTATCATCTCGTGGATTTCCACGTTTTTAAGCAGGGATATCCTCTCGTCTCCCAAGCCGGTAACGTGCTCGAAGGTGGCGCTATAGCCGGTAAATAGCCCTTGTAGCGTGGAGGTCATCAGAAAAGTCGCGATCTTCCTCTGTCCCGGGAGCAGTTCGCCGAAATTCGCCGTTAAGGAGGGACTGAGGTTTTGCCCGTCCACCTCGGTGCCGATGATCTTGAAGTCGATGAACAGGCCTTTTTCGTTCTCAACGATCTTTGGCTGGCCGGAGATGATCTTAAGATCACGCGCAGCTCCGAACCCGCTGTTCTCCACCAGCACCGCCAGCTTGTACGGAATGGCCGGTTCCACGATGTCGGTGTACGGATCGTCGCTGAAGACGTCGCGCTGGTGGAAATACTTCAAGCTGAGTGACGCGTCCGGCCGAACCGTGATCGGCACGTTCTCCACGGGGATATTGAAGGTAGTGCCGTCCTGTACGAAGTGGATTACCCCGCCGACGGTATATTGCCTCTCAGCCGTTAGCGCCGCGGTGTCGCGCGGAATCAGCGTCCACTGGACCGTTCCGCTGGTGGAAACCGGCAGATGCCCGGTGCCGTCGATCGCCGCCAGATTGTCCAGCCGCGTCACGCGGATGTTGAACAGATCACCGGCTGGCTCACCCGTTGATGTGCGCACCTGCAGGTCGAAGCCGATCTCCGATACTTCTTGGTCATCGCGCTCATTCTCCAGTGTCAGCGTGGCTTCGAAAGCTGTCCGCGTGAGCACCAGATCCTGGCTAATCTGGATTTTCACCCGCGAACAAACCCCACCGCCGCCTTCGGCGACCAATTGCTTGTAGTCGTTTGTCTCTTTCTTCAGTTCCTCCAGCGGGTCGGTGAATCCCAGCTCGCGGCTTTTATCGTAAGCTGAGACGACCTCGTTCAGAACTGCCTTTAACCGGCTCTCTGCAATAAAGTCGAGGCTGTCACCAACCGGCACGTCCGCGCGTTCGAAGATTCTCAGGATTCCGTATTCCAACGAGCGGTTCCAGCGCTCGGCGATCAAGCGGAATTCGTCTCGAGCCGCCGGATCGAAGCTGCCGGTAAGAGTGGCGAGACTCGCGAGTTCACCTGTCGAAATGAACTCTCCGTCCGGGCTGTCCAGTTGTTTGGAGGCGTCATACGCGAGCACCCAGTCTGCGGAGGCTGGATCTTGCATGAGGATCACGCGTGCACGGGTTCCATAGATAACCCCATAGTAATCAAGGAAGGACGACGCCCTGGTGATCGATCCGCGCAGTTCCACAGGAATATCGGCAGCATTAGCGAACAGCACCGTCCAGATTTCACCGAGAGGAAAATCCAGCGGATCGGCATCTCTCGCACCCGTTCCCGGGAACCGGCTACCAAACCCGCCTGCCCCACCGCCGAAGCCGCCGCCTCCAGCCGCTCCTCCAAACCCACCAAATGGGGTACATCCCAACAAGCCGTCGACGCATTGATACGTCGATAGTATCCAGCCAACGATGGGCGTCGATTTCACTCCAGCCGACAAACAACCCGCCGCCGCGTTGAGACAATTATCGCGAGCATTCGCGCTCTCATCGCCCATGAGTTCCTTCGCCGCTCTCAGCGCGCATTTGCCAGCGCCGTAGACGCACCCCACCACTGGGATGAAGCCCACCACGCACTCGGCGATCGCTTGCTGGACGCAGGGGTCGCAAACATCCAAGGATGGGAATGAAATTCCCGCGCCGCCGCTGGATGTGCCGGTGCCGCCGGGACTTCCGCTGCCACTGTTGAAATAGCCGCCATGGAAGCCGATGTAGCCGCCACCGCCGTTCGGTCCGCCGCCGCAGTTCCCAACCACTCCGCTGAACGCCACCGGCGCACTCTTGGTGGGATTTTCCGGGCCACAAGGGTAGGAATATTGCAGGCTGCCGCCCGCTCCGCAGGGGATGCTCATACCCGCGCGCGGCATCCGCCTGGTCGCGCCAGCCCCGTCCCGCGCCGTCCGGCCCGGAGTGAGCAGCACCACATCGCCGTTTTCATCGAAAATCCCGATCCGCTGGATCGTCACCGGCACCACTAGGGAACTCTTCGCCGGAATGGTTCCGACGTTTTTCACCAGTGGAGTGAAGGTGTAAAAAGGGTGCTCGGAAAAATCGAACGCAGATTTTTGAGCTGCGATGAAGCCTTGGTTGGTCAGCGTGAGGTTCACGACCTTGGTCTGGCCAAGTTGGGTCAAATCCGACACATCGATACTTCCGGGCGAAATTGTCACCACCGGTGCCGGCACGTTGGTTTCGAAGGTGGTTTCTACCGTAATCCGGTAGGTATCCTGGATCTCAACCTCCGTGACGGTCCATGAATAGTTGACCAACTGCTTGGAAATGAACGCCCGCAGGGAATTGCCCGTGCCGGCATTCACGTAAAAGTTGTTCGAGTAGCTATCATGACGCTCGGCGGTGACACCGATGCGGTACCAGCCTTCCATCAGGTTCGGGAAATTAACGGTTCCGGTCTCGGTGGTAACCGCCTCCGCGACCGTCTCCGAGGTGATCGCATCGCGGACCGTGACGCGCGCTCCTGCCAGCTTCGGCGCGGCATCGGTGAAGTAGAACAGCTCATCGACCACATCCACGGTCAGGTCACCGCGCAAGTCGGTGACTACCCGGAAACCATATGGCACGCTTTTCGACCCGCCGGCCGCCGAGTTCAGCGCCAGATTGCCGTTATAAAGTGTCAGCGGGACAGAGGCGTCCGGGTTGAGCTGGATCGAGACATTGGTCGATTCACCCGGGGCGAGCGAGGCAACCGGATTGGTGGAAATCAATTTGATCCAAGAAATATCCGGCAGGAGCACTTGGATGGCACCGGTCGCGAGGCCACCGGTATTGGTGATCTTGAAGCTGACGGTGCTGCTCTGCCCACGGAGCGCGGAAGAAACCAGATTCCCCGGGTCAAGCGTCAGGACCGGCCTCAGCAGATCCACGCGGATGCTGACCCCCGCGTCCATCGCCACCCCTTCCGTGGTCCTCGCGGTGAGCTGGAAATTTCCATTACCAGAGAAGCCATTGGACGCCGAAATCGTTAGCGGTACCGTCACCTCGCCAAACGCCGGGATGGTCGTCACACCAGCCTGCGGAGTGATCGTTAGTCCGGAAGGAAGCTCGCCAACCGTCACCGCCAGCCCGGTCAGATCACGCGAGTTCGGGTTTCTTACCACCGCGTTGGCGACCAACGTTTCGCCCTCGTCGAGACGCAACGGGGCAGGTGGATCGAAGCCCATGGTCAGGATTTCAAAAGTATCCTGCTCCGGCGCGCTGGTCGTCCCCGGATGCGAGGCGCCGATCGTGTAGATGCCGCCCTCGTTGGGCAACGGCCGGAAGATTGCAGTGAATTGCCCGGCGGAGTTGGTAATCGCGGCGATCACACGTTCGGTATCGCCCGTTTTAATATGGATGCTGACCAGGACGGAGGCCGCTGGTTGGCCGTTGATCTGCGTGGCGCTGCCGCTCAGGGCAATCGGATTGTTCGTCGGAATGATCGTGGTGTCCGTGGCAACGGTGGCCGTGTAGGCGGCGCGCACCTTTACAGGTGCTAGCAGCACCGTTGTGTTGTTCGTCTCGCTGATTTCTTCAACGGCATTGCCGGGATCCACAGTCACAATCAGGTAATAATCGCCCACCTCGCGCGGCGCGAAAATCGAGACGCTCCGCCCGTAATCGGCGCTTGCGGCGAGCGTCCCGAGCTGTTCGACCTGGCGGACCAGAATGTCGTCACCACTCAGCGCGGTGTCCTTCGAAAGGAAGACCCGCTCGAAGAAGCTCGCGGCGGTTGGCACCGGACCGTAATTTTCAATTCGGTAGTCCACCGAGACCTGCGACTCTGTCAGCACCGTCTGGGGCGCGCTCAGCGCCCGTGGAGCCAAGTCCGGTTTGCTTTCATCGGAGACGGAAAGGTCCAGCAAAGCGTCAGTGAATCCGACCGCCGCCGCCCGCAGCGTCACCGAATTGGTGCCGCTTCCCCCCGGACTCGTCGGCGCGGAAACGGGGATGGTGATTTGCGCCACATTTGCCGGGAAATTCGCCGAAGCCGGCAGGTTCACGCGGCCCGAGGGAATCTGGGCGAGCGTAACCGCCAGCGCGGACGCCGGATTCCCGCCGCTACGGGTCAGCGTCAGATTCATCGCACCACCTTGGTTCAGCAGCGGCTTCGGCGCGGTCAGCGCGAGCGATGGACCGTCGTCGTCGAGCACCTCCAAAGCGACCAAGCCGGTGCTGGAAACGGCGGTGGTCTCCACCCGCACCTCGGCACCGATCCGGGCGATCTGATTGCCGTCGCTCTCGGCGTTGTCGATGATGCCAGCGGTGAACATCACACTCGTCTGGCCGCCGGGAACCGTCACAAAGGATGGCACGCTCACTTTACCGGGAAGCGTATTTGTCAGATCGATCCGCAGCGGCAAGCTGCGCGCGGTTTGCAACGTCACCCTGCCGGTGACCGACCCGGCGTTTTCTCGCACCGAGCTCGTATCGAGAACCAAGCCGATCACCGGGTAGGGGGAATCGGCGAGGAACAGGGAGGTGGTCGCGCTGAGGTATTCCGGCGCCTTCGCGGTTACCGTGATGGTCGGCAAAAGCTGGATGATGGAATCGACCCTCGCCCGCAGCGGGAAGGTGGCGGTGGTCGCACCGGCCGGAATGACAACGGGCGGAACCGCATCGATGCGGTCAGGCCGGCTGTTGGTGATTTGAATCGCCAGCGGCGAAGTTGCGGCCACGGGAAGCGTAAGCGTGCCGGTGACGGACGATCCTTCCACAACCGTGCCGGCATCGAAGGTCAGAGCGAGTTGCGGGAACTCGCGGACCCGCGTCACGCTGACACTGTTCGAGTCGGCGCTGTTTCCGGCGCGGTTGCGCGCCACAGCTTTCAGGGTGCTCGTCCCGGTCGGAATGGATGCGCTGTAGTTCAGGATCCCTGCGGAATCGGCGTAGCCGGAGAACAGGAGAACGTTGTCGCGGAATATGCGGACGTTCGCATTCGGCAGAGACTGGATGGAAAGCGCGAGGGCCGGGTCCTGCACACTGGATCCCGTAACGGGGGAAACGATTTGCGGAGCGGGCGGCACAGCCAGCGCAACGACTACGGTGCGCTCGATTTCCGACCAGATGCCGGAACTGTCATAGACGCGGACCAGCACGGCATAGGCTCCATCCGGGATACTCTCGATGTTCCAATCCGCGCTCAACCCATCCGCCGGCTGCGTGTCGCGCCCGATGAGCACGCGGGTGGCCGAGCCTCCGGGGCGGTAGAAAAACTCGGCGCTGCCAATGCCTTGATTGTCCGTGGCGGTGGCTCCAAGCACACCGCGGCGGATGAATGTGGCGCCATTTTCGAGGGCTGCGGCATTCCACTGGAAGCTGCCGATGACCGGCGGCTCCGCATCGATGGTGTAGGTCCGGCTGGTGATCGTGCTGTCACGGTAGCCGGCCTTGGTAGCGCGGGCCTTCACAGTGGAAGTGACGCTGATTTGCACCGGCCCGATATAGACCTGCGAGTTGGTCGTCGGGTCGCTGCCGTCGGTGGTGTAGTAAATCGTGGCACCGCCGGTGGCGTTGGAAATCGTAACGGCGAGGGCGGCGGTGAATGTGCCGCTGGCCGGGGAAATCGTTGGCGGGGCAAGCGGCAGCAGCGGATCCACCGTGAAAGCGAACGAGCTGTCAGGATTCATCACGCGGCCTTGGGTATCCTTGGCCAGTGAGACGCCGAGCGTGTAGGCACCGCCGTTCTGCGGGACGAAAATCAACGGGCCGCTGCGCCATGTGGTGGCGTCCACCCATGAGCCCGCGGGCACGGTGGGACTCGCTGTCGCATTGCCGCTGGCGAGGACCAGCGACGGTTGCACCGTCTGGTCCATCGCGCGATCGAAGAGGACGGTAAACCGGGTTTCCGAGTTCACCGGAAGGACGGTTGTTGGATGATTCGTCGTGACGGATGCGACGACCGGCTTGGCCGGCCGGGACGTGTAGAAGGCGACGTAGCCCAACACTGCCGGATCGGCTGTGGTGACGGATTTCACCAAGTGGTTGCCACCGGGAACGTCGGTGCCATTGAGCTGGAATTTCTGGAAGATGTATTCGTTCGCGCCGTCGGCGATGGATGCGGGGGCGGTCGCGTCGATGGTCTGGCCGTTGGTGAAATCGCCAGCGCCGGAAATGGTGGCGATACCAGCCGGGCTGGTCGCGAAGGAGACAGTGTGGACGAGATTTAGCTCGTGGAAGACCGCGCGGATGGAGCGGTTGGCGGATGCCGTGAAATTCAGCGGGCTGGCCGTGTCGAGCGTGGTCCCGTTTTCCTCCCAGCGGTCGAAAACGTAGCCAGAAGCTGGATTGGCTTTCAGGGAAACCGCGGATCCCAAGGAAACCGTGCCGCCCCCTGTGATCGTGCCGGAGCCTGCCGGACTCACCGAGGTGGCGATGAGGAATTGCGGCAGGGTGAAGACGGCGACCAAATCGCGGTCCTTGTCCGCGATGAACGAATACGAGGACTGCGAGGTGACGAACGCGCCGTTTTCCGTCCAATTCACAAAAGTATAGGGCAGCGCCGAAGTGTCCGCCGCCGCGGTCAAAGTGACCGGGAGACCTTCGCGGATCGAACCGCCGCCGGAGACGGTGCCGCCCGCCGTGGGGGATGCCGCTGCCTGGATGTTGTAGAACCGGAAGATTTGGAAGTTCGCCTGGGAACTATTCTGCTCCGCGGCGGCGTGGCCACCGGCGGCGTATTCATAGAGCGAATTCGCAGGATCCGCGGTGATCGTGATGACATGGAAACCGGGCGCGAGGGTCGTTACCTGCCTGCTCTGGGCGAGCGATTCCCCGGCCGCCAAGGGGACGGAGGTGGTGGCGAGCGCATCGGTGAGAATTTGTCCGGTGGTCACGTTGACGACTTGGGCGCGGGTTTCCTGCCCAGCCGGCGCCGCTGCGGTTCCGCGGTTGGCAAGGTCCCAGGCGATCTGATAGATGCCGGTCCCGTCGGGGCCGGTGACGGTGAGATTTTCAATCACGAGGTCCGGGTAATCACGGATTCCGACGGCAAACGAATTCATCGCCACCGTGGTGTTGTCGCCCTCGAAAAGCGCCTCATCCACGGCGTTTGCCGAGTCGGTGCGGACCATCAAGAAATAATTCCCCGGCAGTCCATCTGGTAGGACGATGTTCTGCGTGACGGCGTATTCCTGTCCGGGTGCCAGCGCTCCGGTGTGGGGCACAAGGGCGAGTTGGATGTCATCCGAATCGCCATAAACGGAATTGGGCGAGATTACGACGCGGTCCACCCACGCGGACGCTCCAGTGCCGAGGGTGCCGACATTTTTGACCCGGTAGGTCACCGGCACGGTGTCGCCTGTCTTGACACCGGAAGCCGCGATTTCGTCGAGCTGAGTGACGCGGAGATTCGGGAAATTGATCGAGGATGTGGGCACAGAGCGCACGTCGAGCACGTAGTCGCCATTAATTCCCGAGGTTCCAAAGCTGGCGCGGACAAGTGCGTAGTAGCGGCCTGTTGCGGTGATTTGGATTTCCGCAGAATCGTCACCCGCGACGCCGTTGACCTCCGGCTGGAGCTGGCCGGCCGGTCCGTAAAGCGAGAGAATCGGAGCCAAGCCGCTGCCGGCGGGCCGCCGCGTAGTCAGGAAAACCGTATTCCCCGCGCCGACCGTACCGAGGTCGAAGTAGTCGAGCTGCGAACTATTGCTGATGAAGCCGGCGATGGTGGCGGTTGGAATCCCGTTTAACGGAGCGAATGCGAGGGGATCGGCGGCGCCAATCGAGCCGTTGTCCTCACTCTCGTAAGGCATGCCCCGCAGCAGTGTGACCCGGAAGCGGTGCTCGGTGCGGACCGAGTTGTAATTGCTGATCCGGAGCGTGTAGGTGCCGGATTTGGTAATAGAGATGGGTGCGTTGGATTCGAGATTGCCCGTTCCCAACACGCGGCCGAACACCTCGGCGCCATCGGGATTCCAAAGATACCAGTAAAGCCGGGTGCCGGTATTTTCGAACGGCAGATCAACTTCGAAATCGAGGAGATCGCCCGCCTGGGCATCGAATTTCCAGAAATCCTGGTCCGAATCGCTCAGCAGGGCGCCGCGGGCGTTGGCCGTCAGATAGCCAGCGATGTCGCTGTTGAATTCCAGTTGATTGGCGGTTTCCGTGGAACCGTTCGGCTCGATTTCGGAGGCATATCCAGCGGGGTTCGTGATCGAAAACTCACGGGTGTGCGCGACCGGCAGGTTGTTGCCGGATTTATCCCGAAGACCCGTGCCGACGGTGAAACGATAAGCGCCAGGCTGCAGCGGCGCGCTAGGGATGCTGTAGGAATTGCCCAATCCGGTGGCATAAACACCCGGCAGGACCGGGACATTCACGTCGTCCGGAGTGGAGAGGATTCCGTCCGGGCCGGACCAGATCAGGGTGTAGTTGGCAGCATCATTGACGGTGGCGGCCAGCATGTCCTTGTTGAAGCTGAGGCTGAATGTGCCGAAAATCGTCTGGCTGGAACCGGTTGGCAGCGTGTCTGCGAGGATGGCGGGCGGGACGGTGTCCACCAGGCCGAGGTCGAGGAAATACTCGGCCATCAGCCCGCGGTTCTCCCCGGTGACGCGCAGGTAGTAGGTTGATTGGTCACCTGGCTGGAGCGTGAAGGCGAGGTCCGCGCCGGCGGCGGTGGCGACCTGGGCGCCGCCGGTCTTGTAGAGCGTGAGGGTCGGCGCCAGCGGCGAGGTGGAGGGCAGGCGCAGGCGCGCGGAAATTTCCGTGCCGGACGCGAGGTTGCCCAAGTTAAACCAGTCTCCGGAGCTGTCATAGCCGGCGAGGTAGCCGCCGAGGCTGGCGGAAAGCTGGTTGCCTTGGAGCGCGAAGGTCACCGGATCCGCCTGGCCGAGGCTGTCGTTGTTCTCGCTTTCGAGCTGCGTGCCGGGCTGCGCGAGGCTCACCCGGAACCGGTATTCGCCCCGGTAGTCGGCGTACGGATCGACCCGCACGATATAACCGCCGGTGCGCGGAATGGTCACCGGCGGGCTGTTCCCTTGGTAGGCGGCGCCGGTCACGAAACCGGCGAGTTCCACGCCGGTTTCGTCGAAGATGTGGAAATACAGCCGCGCGTCGCCTGGGAAGGCGGAATTGTCCGCCGCCACCGTGAGCAACTGGCTCCGGGTTGCTTGGAAGCGCCAGTGGTCGCGGTCGCCGGAGTCGGTCAGGAAGCCGCGGCCGTAGCCGTGGCGCAGGCCTTGGGCGCTATCGTCCGCGGCGAGCGGAGTGGACGGGATGCCTCCGAAAATCCGCAGGGCGGACGCATCGTAGGCGGCGGCGAGCAGATCGGCCGCGCCGTCGCCGTCCAAGTCCCCGGCGGCCATGCCGGTGACGCGCCCGAAGTTCCGGCGCGCCCAGTCGAAGCCAAGCGTGCCGTCGTTGCGATTGGTGGCGACCGTGAACTGATCGTAGGAACCCAGCAGCAGGTCGGGCGCGCCGTCGCCGTTCACGTCCGCGGATTTCATGAAATCGTTGTAATAATAGCCGTAGCCGAGGCTGAAGACGGCGCGCGCGCCAAAGGTGCCGTCGCCATTGCCGGGCAGCACCGAGAACTCGTTGCCGCTGTAATAGGTCACCACCGCCAAGTCGGTTTTGCCGTCTCCGTCGAAATCCCCGGCCGCGAAGTTGGAGGGATCCTGCCCGTTTTCCAACGCGGTGAAGGATGGCGCGCCGAAGCTGCCGTCGCCATTGCCGAGCCAGAGCGCGGCGCGCTTGCCGTTGTCCATGTCCCCTGCGGCGATGTCCGCCTTGCCGTCGCCGTTGAAATCCGCCACCGCCAGCGCCCACGGCCGGATTCGCGGCGCGAGCGTCGCACCGAGCTTGGTTTCGGTGAAGCCGCCGGACTGGTTGTTGGCGAGGATCGAGACGGAGCGGCCGGTGGCGTCGTTGGCGCCGCGGTTGGTGACCGCCAGATCCGGATAGCCGTCGCCGTTAAAATCGCCCGTGGCGAGCTTGACCGGATCGGTCCCCGCGTCCGCGGCAACCGGCGCGTCAAAGGAGATCGCCCCCGCCGCCGAGGTGTTCCGGAACACCCGCACCTGTCCTGCGCCGGCCACCGTCACGGCGATGTCCGGCCGCCCGTCCTGGTCGAAATCCGCAACCACCGCGTCATATGGCTCGTCGCCGAAGCCGTTGAGCGTGACCTCCGTGCCGAATGTTTTGTCGCCATTTCCCGGGTGGATCACGATGGAATCCTCCGCGCCCAGATGCGTGACCAGGACGTCTAATTTCCCGTCGCCGTCGAAATCAGCGGTCTCCACGTCGTAGGGATTTCCGCTCAAGGGAAGGGTCGCGCCCGCGGTCGAGAACCCGCCCGAGCCCCCCCCCGGCACCACCGCGCCGCCCAGATTATCCGCCGTGTCGAAGCTGTCGTTGGACCGGCTTTCGAGCGTGAATCCGGGCACGGCGGCCACCGTCCAGGTGCGCACATAGCTGGCGGCCAAGGGGTTGTCGAGCTTGTCGCGCAGCCCGGTCGTGACGGTGAAGCGGTAGCGATCCGGCTGGAGGGGACCGTCGGGCAGGAAATACGAATTCCCGAGGCCGGCGCTGTAGCTGCCGGGGGTGACGGTGTAGGCGGTCTCATTGCCATCGCCAAATGTGCCGTCCCCGCCCGCGGCGAGGAGTTGGTAATTCCCGGCGTTGTTGACCGTGGAGGCCAGCATGTCCTCGCTGAACGTCAGTGAGAACGACGAGCCGACGAACGTGACTGTCGAATCCTCGGCGGGCAGCGTGTCCGCCAAAATCGTCGGCGGGACGTTGTCGATGAGCGCCAGGTCGAGGAAATACTCGGCCAT
>JBBSUD010000033.1:0-44137 GCA_038235225.1 Verrucomicrobiales bacterium | reverse complement strand
GCTTTTTGCATTTCTATCTGCACGTCTCCACTCGGCTGCCCGGAATTTTCATTATTTACCTCACCAGAACCGCCCGCATTGAAGTCCGGCACGGTGCCACGCCGCACCAGTAACTCCATTTCACCTGCGGTCGGTTCCAACGTCACTTCCCAGCTCGGGGTGTTGGCCGGGATCGTCACTTTGAAATACTTTGCTTCGCGTGGCGCGAGGTTGCTGATCGTGGCAGTGCCTCCGACGTAGGCCAGGCTTGGCTGCACCTCATAGGACCACCCCGACCCCTGCTCTCCGATCCCCCGGCTGTCGATCGTGTAGCTGCTTGCCGTGGTGGTGCTGTTGTTGAACACGCCCACATAGTAGGTGCCCGCCTCCAGCGGACGCCCCATCCCCATCAGCAGGCGCGCGGGAGCAACCAAATAAGTCGGTGCCCCGATGTCGTACCTCAGCCCGGTCCAATCCGCCGATTCTCCGCTACCCGCCGCCCACTGGTTCCCGCTGAGCCACCCCGTCTTTGCGGACGGAACGCCGGAATACAACCAAGAGCCAGAATTCAGGGCACTGTCAGGCAGCAAATCGCGGCGCACCACCATCTGCGGCACCCCAATGTGCGGCACTGCTGCTCCGCTAACATCCCTCAGCCTCAGATCCCAGCCGAGGATCCCGGCGGGAACATCAATTCGCTG
The DNA here is from genome assembly GCA_038235225.1 of Verrucomicrobiales bacterium. Taxonomy (GTDB): domain Bacteria; phylum Verrucomicrobiota; class Verrucomicrobiia; order Verrucomicrobiales; family Akkermansiaceae; genus Luteolibacter. Next base: position 43,457 of record JBBSUD010000033.1, on the reverse strand, counting down.
AAATTTCCAGCGCCCAGGCTCCAGGCCCGTCGCGGCAGACGTGCCGCCGTCGAACCCCACTGTCGGCGCGGCCAAAGGATGCGCATCAAGACTGAACGCGCCCAGTGGTGCTTGCGGCGTATAGACGCCGACATACCAAACATCCGCCTGGTGCCCCGGGCGCTGGAGAAAGCCGCCGTTGCCATAGTAGTCCATGTAGGATGTGGACGTATCACCAGGTGAACCCTGCGAGCCATTGGTCCGGTAAAGCCAGCGGCTGGGGACTTTGTTCCGGCGGATCGCGATCTGGGAGCCGGGCACTTGGTTTGCGAGTTGCAGTTCCCAACCGAGCGATCCGACCTGTGAGGGAATATCGGTGAGCGCATAGAAGCGCCAACCAGCACGGTTGGTCTGATCATTGACCTTCAGGTCCGTGTAACTCATCGGCGTGATCACCGGGTCACCGCTCTTCAAGGTGAAGGTATAGGAACCCGTGCCATAGACGGTGATGAACCAGGTGCCATTGGTCAGGAAGTCCGGCACGAGGGTCACGCTGTCCGTGGTGCTGCCGATCGCTTCGGAGAGCGCGTCATTGTCCCACTCCCCTGGGACGTTGTTTTTCCGGACACAGACATTGGGATTTCCCGCTACAGCGGTCGTACTCACATCCCATGCGAGTTGATCGATAGGCACCTGGGTGCGGAAGACCCGATACGGTGCCCCAGTGACCGCCACGTTTGAGGTGGTGGATTGAAAGCCGATGTCTGTGACGGTTTGGATTCGCGAATCGAGACCGACGACTTCTCCCTGCGGCGCGACGACGCTCATGAAGTAGGCATTGCTGCCGGTGCCAAGCACGGTGGGAACCACCAGCATCTGACCGACTTGCTTGCGTGTGTAGTAGCTGGTGGAGGAGTGAAAGGGCACCTTCGAAGTGCGGACCGCGATTTCCCGCGTGCTGCCATTCAACCACAAGCTCCAAGCAGGGGTTCCCACTGGAATGGTGCTTTGGTAAAAGCGGATGCCCTCTGGCGGCATCGCTATAGCAGGAGCAGTCTGCGGGGTGACCGCCTCGCCGATGTCGTATTGCGAGTTTCCGTTGGCGTCTGTGAAGGGCAGCGGCCCCAGATCATTCACGAACGCCCGACCGCTGAAGAGGCTCCATTGCGCTCCAGCAGTCGCGTTCACCAAGATATACCATTCCTCACCCGCCGCGAATTGATCATCCCGTAGGACAAAGCCGTCTGACCCTACCTGGGCCGAACTGAAGCTGGAACTGCCCACGGTCGGAAGCGTGGTCTTTCTCATATAGAGTGCGGCATCGCCCGAGATCAGGGTCAGCCGCGAACGCCAGGCTCCGACATCCGTGCTTTGGGTGAGCACGCGAAAATAATGACGACCGGCACGGGTGTTGGTGTTGCTGAAAATTTGCATCCCTGCATCTACCGTGCCGGGATCCCAAGTGAGATTGACAATAACAGGCTGCCAGTCGTCCAGCGTGACAGACGTTGCGGTGTAGTTCACCCGCAACGAGCCGTAATCATTCGCCAGAGTAAATCGTGATCCGTTCGGATAGCCCGCGAAGGTCCCGCTGATCGAGCTACCTTGAATTACGGAAAAGGTGCTGCTGCCGCTGATCGTATCATGAAAATTGTTAACCAAATTCACCTGCAGTGCGCCCGCGACCGTGACCGCGCCGGTCACATTGATGCGGTCGTAGGTGCTGCCCTGCGAGGTGCCCCCAAGATCAATCACCGTCGTGGCCGTTCCTTGCAATGTCATTGAGCCATTCACCTGAAGCGATCCGGTATCGCTGCCCGCCTTTGGCGATACGATGCCCGCCATCGTTAGCGGACCCGCCACGGTTCCATTCAGTCGCAGTGCTGCCGCAGCCGCCACCTGAATGCTGCTGCCTGTGACCGTATAGGCCGATGTGGACTCCAGGCTGCCGGTCTGAAGTGCCACCTGACCGGCCCCTGCGTTCATCGCCGCGCCCAATGAAAAGACCTGGCCAGGACTCAGCGTGATATTCCCGCCGTTGGAGGTGAGCGCCTGTGTGCTACTGATGTTTCGCCCGGCGTTAAGAACCAGTGGAAATGCACCCGTGCTTGATGACACCGCCGCGTTGATCGCGATATCTCGCACGGCAGTGAGAGTGAGAATGCTGCTCGCTCCGGCGGTCTTGGACAAGGGACTCGTCAGCGTGATGTCGCCATCGCCGCCCGCGCCACTCGCGGTGTTTACCGTCACGGCACTTCCCCCATTGAGAGAAGTCTGGATAATCCCGTTATTCGCGACTGCGGCTGGTGCCGTGGGCGAGAAAATATTCGGGTTCGATCCGGAAAAGCTGCCTCCCGAGGTAGCGGCAGTGCTGATGTTCACATCACTGGCAGCGTGGACCACCGACATGGAGGTCAGGCAGTAGAGAAAGGTTTTGACGTAGGCTTTCATGGGCATATCGAGGAGTGAAAGTTGAAGGCGTTTTGGAGGAGGTTCTTCATGGCGATCTGGGTGTTAGCACTCACGGCACCGGGGTAATCTCGATGACATGCTGGGCGTGCGCCGCACGACCTTGGGCGTCCCAGGCAAGGACGGTGACGGTGTGGGGGCCGGATTTCCGGAAAACAAGCGCGGGCGACGGGTTCGTGACGGGCAAGCCCTCGTCGAGATCCCACAGAACCTCGGCGGGGGCCGGTGCGCCATCGTCGGAATACTGGATCGAAAACGGCACCGCTTGGCCGAGACTGGCTTGAGCCGCAGCCACGATGGTCACGGTCGGCTTGGCGTTGCTAGTGAATCCGGTGCTTGTCGGCGTGCCATTGTTGCCGTTGCCGCTGACGCTAATTCCCGACCACTCGATGTTAGGCATGCCGCCGGTGTTCTGGATCGCGTCCCCGCCGTTGTTGGTGATGGTGTGCCGACGAAGCTCAGTTGATCAATTCCTTGGGTCGCGAGGTGCCCGTAAAGCGCGATGGCGTGCTGGTCGTTGTCGATGAATCGGTTGCCGTCGAACACGAGTTGGCGGATGCCTGCGCCATTGTTCACCGCGTTGAAACGGAAGCCGACCGTAGGCGCACCATAGAGGTTCGGAGCCGCGCCGATCGCCTGCTTGAAGACGCTGTCGTAAAAGTAGATCTGCCGGATTTCCCCCTGATCGTCCTGGAGCTGCGCACCCCAAGTCTCCGATAGAGAGAACTCGTTACCGGCGAGGTAGGTCCGGCGTTTCGAGGTATTGCCCGAAAACGAGAGTCCGATGTGATTGCCCCGACCGACCACGTTGCGGGTGAAAATGCAGTCGCTGCCGCCCGCGAGTTCCAGTCCGATGAGCTGTAGCGAACCATCGGTGGCGGCCACCGTGTTGCCGCACACGGCCACCTCGTTAGAAGTATCGATGCTCAACCAATGGTCGATGTCGTTGTCCTCGACGATCCCGCGGTGCGATCCGCCCCACAGCTCGATGCCAAGGCCGGGGCCGGTTTGGCCGCTTTGCAAGACCGTGTTTCCCCGGATCTGGCAATCGGTCGATGCGCTGAGGAGGATGCCACCTCGGCCGACGTTTTTGATGAAATTCTCACGCACTTCATTGCGATGGGAACCGCCATTGAGCCGGATGCCCGCGCCCCAGATGGATGCGACACCGATGTCGATGAATTCGTTGTCCTCAATGAGCGAATCGGTCACTCCGCCGGAGGCATAGATGCCGTGAGGACCGAAGCCGGAAGTGTTCACCAAATTCCGCACACGAATGCCGTGTATGTGCAGACCGGCGACGCCCGAAGCTTCAATTCCCTGCGTCGCCAGCGAGGTGCCCCAGCCGTCGAGCGTGAAGCCGCTCAGTTCGACCCGGTCCCGCCCGCCATTCTGGATGCGGATCATGGGACCGGGGGTCGAGCCGGTGAACTCGATCACTGATAGATCTTTGCCTGCGCCGACTATGGCGACATCCGCCTTCGGCACAATCGCGCTGCTGATTTGGAAACTTCCCGACGGGATCACCACCCGGTCTCCCGCATCCGCCGCCGCCAGTGCGGCCTGGATCGCGGCCAGATCGTCGCCGCCGCCTGCAGCGGCACCATAGTTGGTGATGAGGAAATCGGCTCCACCCGGGAGGGAAACTGCAACTCTTCCGAAGCATGCCGGAGCGGGGATAGGAGCAGGTGGCTCGTCGTAAGTAACGCGTTCCCATTGGTCGTCGATGGAAGTCACGACCGGGACCGCGGAAAGCGGGGACCAGCCCAGGCCGCCCAGAGTGGTGCTTTTTTGCGGGATATAGATCAGGCCGCTGCCTTTGCGGCGGATGAATTCCACGCGCAAAGTTCCCAGCGGGGCATTGTCCGGGACGGTGATGGAGGGCAGTCCGCTGGTGCCACTGCCGGGAGGAAGATTGCTCACATCCGGCCCGGCGAGGTTCATATTGAAAGCGTATTTGAGGAGGTTGGGGACGCCGTCGTTGAAGGGGGTGGCGGCGGGGAGGGCGTCATTGCCAGTGAGGCCGGAGTCCTGGATCGCGCTGGCAAGCGTGATCACACTCACAACAACATTGGTGGAGGAACTCGCGCCGTCGTCATCGGTCACGGTGAGGGAAACGGAGGTATTTCCCAACGGAAGTGTCACCGTCGGATTCACGCCTGAAGCGCTGCCACCCGGCCAGGCCCAGGCCCAGGAAACGACGGTGCCGTCAACGTCGCTGGATGTGCCGCCGTTGAGAGCCGCCGTGCCGGTGGGATGATTGATGACGGTCGCCTTCGCCCGCGCGAGAGGTGGCAAGTTGATGCCGCCGGTTTCCACGGTTACTCCGGCATCCGCGAAGACTTGGAGCGCGGCGATGTTGGCGGAGTTCGAGGTGTCCACTCCCAGTCCGCTGATGTTCAGGACAGGCAGGTTCGATGCATCGACGACGATATAGAACGTGCCGCCCGAGGTGTCCGTTAGCGATTGGGTCACCAGCCCGGGAGAGTTCCCGCCTGGACGAGGTAGGTCCGAATAGAGGCAGTAGAGTCCCAATCCGTCGAGAATCGCCCAGGTGGCGGTGGCGTCGGCAAATGGGTTTCCGCGGACATTGAGGATGCGCAGGTTGGTGGCAAACTCGAGGCCACTCAGGTTGGTGATGCCAAGGTTTTTAAAATCGAGCGGATTTGTTAGAGACTGCATGTCGGCCACAGTGATCGGGGCGATGGGAATCCCCAGCGCCGCCCGGATCGCCACTTCGAGATTGGCGTCCGCAAACTGCACATTCGGGAGGAAGCCGCTGTAGCTGGCAATCGCCTCCACCATCCCGGTGCCGTCGCCGAAGCCACCGCCAGTGAGGGTGCGGCCACGGGCGCGGAGTTGGCCGTTCGCGGGGAGAGTGAGGCCGGTCAGTTGCCAGTTCGAGGAGTTGCCGACACGAATGGCGGGGCCCAAGCGGCTCCAGATAGCTCCCCCGTCGGTGCTATTCTCGAAGGTGACTTGTGAGACTGCGGGGGAACTGCCGCCGCGCGTCCATGTGACTTGCGTGGCGTCCGGCGCACTGAGAGACTGAGTGGCTGGATCATTGAGCAAGCGGGCGAACGAGTTACGCGGGTGGGGGTTGGTGGCCCCGTTGGGTTGCAGGGCGGTGAAGGCCCCCATGAGCAGGACCTTGCCGTCCGCCTGCAAGGCCATGCTCCGCACAGAGGCGTTCGCGTTCGGATCGAAGCCGGGGTCCAAGGTGCCGTCAGCATTCAGACGCGCGATTCTATTACGGCTGATCGGGCTAGCGGCCCCGTTGGGTTGGAGGGCCGTGAAGGATCCCCCCACCAGAATCCTGCCGTCCGCCTGCAAGGCCATGCTGTGAACCCCGTTGTTCGCATTCGGATCGAAGCCGGGGTCCAGGGTGCCGTCCGCATTCAGACGCGCGATTCGATTGCGGGTGGTCGGGTTTGCCGCCCCATTGGGCTGGAGGGTTTCAAAATACCCACCAATTAGGATTTTCCCGTCCGGCTGTAGGATCACGCAACTGATTCCTCCAAACTCCAGGTAGGGATCGAAGGTCATGTCGAGACTTCCGTTTGAATGGACGCGGGCGATGTATTTGCGCGGGACTGTATAGCCTTCCCAAGGCACAAATACCCAGAAACCGCCTACGATCAGGATGTCGCCGTTCGGTTGCTCGACCAGAGCATAGACGTCTTCATCGGGCTTGGGTTGAAAACTGGTGTCCACCGTGCCATTGGGATTCAATCGCGCGGCGAAGGCTCGGGAGACAGAGATTCCGAGCGGTGCGGGACTTAGCCCGTGGAATCCTCCTCCAATGAGAATTCGTCCGTCTGCCTGCAATGCCACGCAATGGATCCGAGCATCGGGATTGGGATCGAAGCCGGTGTCGAGCGTGCCATCCTCATGCAGTCGCGCGAGGTAGTTGCGCGTGGTCGCGGTGGCCGCCCCGTAGGGCTGGAGGGTGTTGAACCTACCTCCGATGAGAATCTTTCCATCCGCCTGCACGGTAACGCTTTCGATTTCGGCGTCCGCGTTGGGATCAAACCCCAGGTCCAAGGTGCCGTCGGCATTCAGGCGGGCGATGTTGTTCCTCGGCACACCAAGCACCGAACTGAAGTTGCCGCCGATGACGATCTTGCCGTCGGACTGAACGGCAATCGCCGAGTACGGGTTGAGGCCGCCAATGATCGTGGCATCAAGAGGGTCCAGTTCTCCGGGGCCGGGGGACGGCACTACCACCGCCATCTGTGTGCTGCCACTACCGCCAGCGTTGTCGGTGACGGTCAGGGTGACGTCGGTCTGTCCTAGGGGGAGGAGGACTGTTGAGATAGGAGTGGTCCCGCTGGTCGAGCCGCCAACCCAAGTCCACGAATAGCCCACGATCTCGCCATCGAGATCGTTGGATCCACCTCCGTCCAGTTTCACTTCCCCGGTAAGCAGGTTCACCACCGTGTAGCTGGCCCGGGCGACCGGGGGCAAGTTGGTGCCGCCGGTTGCGATTGTTACCCCTGCATCGGCGAAGACCTGGAGCGCGGTGATGTTGGCGGAGTTAGCGGTGTCGATCCCGAGTCCGGAGATATCGAGTGTGGGTAGATCTGGCGCATCGATTGTAATGAAAAACGCACCGCCGGAGGTGTCTGTCACGGATTGGGTGATGCGTCCCGCCGGATTTCCGCCCGGTCGCGGAACATCGGTGTAGAGGCAGTAGAGGGAAAGCTGGTCAAGCACCGCCCACAGTGCCGCCGGGTCTGTGAAGGCGTTTCCGCGGATGTTGAGAATGCGGAGGTTGGTCGCGGTTTCCAATCCGCTCAGGTCGGTTAGTCCGAGTCCGCTAAGGTTCAGGTTTGTCAAGGTCGCCATGTCGGCCTCGGTGACGGGTCCGGCGGGTTTCGCCAGGGCGGTTCGGATGGCTCCCTCAAGGTCGGCATCGGCGAAGGTGGCTTCCGCTGTCAAATCAACACTGAAGCTCTCGGAGCCTGATGCTCCATTGTTATCGAGAACACTGAGAGTGACCTCCGTGACCCCCGGCGGGAGAGTGGCTGTGGCCGAGATGCCGCTGATGCTGCCGCCGCTCCATGACCAGAGGTAGGAGACGATGCTTCCGTCCGCATCCGTCGAACCGCTGCCGTCAAATGCCACAGTGCCGGCTGCTCGATTGATTACCGTGAAGGCAGACATCGCAATAGGAGGGGAGTTCACTCTTGTCACAGTAACACCATAGGTTTTCACAGTCGTTCCGTTCTGAGCGGTCACCGCCACCGTGATAACATTCGCGCCAGTTGTCAGGTTTACGTTCGCACTGGTTGAGCCGGAAGGGACACTGACTCCGTTGACTTTCACCGTGGCGGAAGAATCGGAAGTAATTGGTGTTATGGTGATTGAAGACGACGCAGACGGGACGGTGGTGGCGTAGGAAATTCTCCCGCTGCTGAAAGCCGGGGACAAAGTAGCGGCTCCGAGAGTGATGTTCGCTAGATCCGCGTTTGCCCCCGAAGGAAGAAGTCTGGCGATGCTGCCACGAGACTTTCCGTTGTAGGAGCTGAAACTACCGCCAATGATCACAGCTCCATTGCTCTGCAAGGCGATCGATTTAATGTAAGATCCGCCGAGGCCCGTCATGCCGTCGGCAAACGTCGGATCGAGAGTTCCATCACCATGCAGACGTGCAATGCAATTCCGAGAAGTCCCATTGACGGTTGAAAAATAGCCAGCAATGATGATTTTACCGTCCCCTTGTAAAACTGCATCCAACACGTTTACGAGGGTGCCACCCGCCGTTACAAGTGCTGTGCTAAAATTGGTGTCCAGAGAACCGTCTGAATTCAAACGCGCAAGCGAGTTGCGGGTGGCGCCATTCACGCTGCTGAATCTACCCCCAATAATAATTTTCCCATCGCCCTGGGTTATAATTGTCCGAATTACTGGAAAAGTTGCCCCCCCAATGCCGGATAGGCCATTGCCAAAAGTAGTGTCCAGCACGCCATTGGAATTCAACCGTGCGATGCGACCGCGGTTGATTCCGGAGACCTGGGTGAATCCTCCTCCGATGAGTATCTTGCCGTCACTTTGAACTGCTGTGGAAAAGACGATCTCGGAATCCCCTGTGACCCTCACCCCGCCCGCAGTTGCTCCGTTGGCACCATTTCCAAAACTTGCGTCTGTCCAACCATTCGTATTGTGCCGCGATATTTGAGCACTACCTGTTTGGCTTCCGCGTAAAAATCTGCCATCCGGTAGCATGCGGAGCTGATACATTGTACCGGCACTGGCATTGAATGATGTATCCACGTTGCCATCGGAATTAAGCCTGGCTACTCGGCCGCAGTTGATCCCGTTAACGGCTGTAAATTCCCCGCCGATGATTGCCTTGCCGTCGCTCTGTAGGGCGATGGCCGTGACATCCGGTGCATTGTACGATGAGTGGGCCACGCCACTCAATCCATTGCCAAAGCTCGTATCCAAGGATCCATCGCTATTAAGCCGGGCGATGCCTTTACGAGCCACACCATGGACTTGGCTGAAATTGCCACCAAGGACTACCTTGCCGTCGCTTCGCAAGGCAACGACGACATCATTTCCAAATTGACTGCCCGCCCCGGTCAATCCATTGCCAAAAGAGAAGTCCAAATCCCCGCCTTTGACCGAATTCACCATCAACTCCGCAATGTTGCTGGTTAGCGTCCCTGGAGTGGAATCGGCGATGACCACCGTATAGTTGGACGCGTCCATAAAAGCCACGGGATTTATGGTAAGCGACGGGCTGGTGGCGCCACTGATTGCGAGACCATTCTTTTTCCATTGGTAACTGAGAGCTCCAGTGCCGGAGGCAATCACCGAAAAAGTAGCACGATCTCCCAGGATAACGGTGGTGTCTTGTGGATGCGTGCTGATGGCGACCGCTGCCAAAAGGTTGCTGGAAAGTAGAATGACGACGGAAATAGCTATCGTGAACGAGGCTTCCCAACTGGCATTAATTTTATCAAACCAAGAGGAATCGCGAGGTGTTGTGTGGTGATTCATGAGGAGAGGGAGTTGGGCGGCAGTCATTTGTTTCGGACGTTCCGTGCTAGCGGATTGGCCCTCCTGCTTCCGGGGTCGAGGGGGAGAGGTGGAAGCAGGAGGGCTGGGGGGATTCATCGGTTTGGCGGATGGAATTGGGGGGAGGGCCGTCACGGCAGACCGGAGACTGCCACCTATCGATGTGCTGTTTTCCAACGCTTGTTACACGAAAAGTTGGATTTATCCGCTTGCCAGCCTGCGCGGTCGGCGTGCTTTGTTAAAGATTCCGAGAAACCTATCCTGCGGAATGGCGCAGATGGATAGGATGACCGCCCTTGAAACCCCGATGTCAAACGCCCCCCGCAAGTGCCCCGTCTGCCTCACGGCGATTCCCAACGAATTCCCCGAGGGGCTTTGTCCGCGCTGCATGATGGCGGCGGCCGTCCCTGCCGCGGAGGATTCTCCGGCCGAGGATGCGTGGGAGGATATACGCTTTCCCGCAGGGGTTATGGGGCCGGATGCGCTGCAGAGGATGTTTCCCGAGCTGGAGATCCTCGGACTGGTGGGATTCGGCGGGATGGGCGCGGTTTACAAGGCGAGGCAACCACGTCTGGACCGGCTGGTGGCGCTCAAAGTGATGAAGGCGGATCAGGCGGCCGGTCCGGATTTCGCGCTGCGGTTCGAGCGCGAGGCGCGGATGCTGGCACGGCTCAGCCATCCTAACATCGTGGCGATCCATGATTTCGGCGAGGTGGGACCCGCGACCACCGGTGGGGAGACGCTTTATTATTTTCTGATGGAGCATGTGGAGGGCACGGATCTGGCACACCTCATTGGATCGGGTGAATTGCAGCCGTCACAGGCGCTGGCCATCGTCCCGCAAATCTGCGAGGCTTTGCAATACGCTCACGACGAGGGAGTCACGCACCGTGACATCAAGCCGGGGAACATTCTACTGGACCTCCGGGGAAATGTGCGGGTCGCGGATTTCGGCCTCGCGAGGATGGCGGCGGACGGCGTGGGGCCGCTCGAGACTCAGCTCACGCAGGCCGGTCTGGCGATGGGAACGCCGCACTACATGGCACCGGAGAAGTGGGAGCATCCGGAGCGGGTGGACCACCGGGCGGACATTTACGCGCTGGGCGTTGTGTTCTATGAAATGCTCACCGGCGAGCGACCGGCCGGAGTGTTCAAGCCACCGTCTCAAAAAGCGGAGGTGGATGTCCGGCTCGATAGCGTGGTGATGAAGGCGATGGAAAGGGAGCCCGGGCATCGCTATCAGCGGGCATCCGAGATCAGGAATGAACTAACCACGATCAGCCTGTCGTCCCCGCCCGTGGTGAGGAAGGCGTGGTGGAAAGGTCGCGTCCCTCTGGCTCTATCAGCCACGGTGCTGCTAGGAATTTTCGCGGGTCTTGCATGGATGCCGGAGGAAGGCGATGCGGCGGCGAATGAACGGAAAATCCCGCCCGCCACAGCGGACGAACGGCAGAATTTCCGGTTAGTGATGGTCGCGATGGATCCCAAGGCCCGGGAGATCAACCCCGGCGCACCTTGGGATCTGGACCGGGCGGATCTTGTAGATCTCCAGGTTTCCCATACCAGCACCAACGGCTATCAGGGACTGCCGTTGGATCACAGCGTGACCATGGCGCTGACTGCGGATGGAAAGCTGCTCGACTGGATCAACACGATTCCGGGGAAGTCCGTGATCCCTCCGGTTCTTCGAGACGCGGAAGTCGAACAATTCAGCATCTACGGGGAAAGCAACCGAACCGTGGCGATGTTATCGAATGGGGATGTGATGGCGTGGTCCTGGAAGCTGGATCCGGAGAACCAGTCGGTCGATGGCACGGAACCCGAGAAAATCGATTTCGGGCGTCCGGACCGGCCGGTGAAGGTTCGCTCAGTCGGCTACGACACATTGGTTGCCATCTACGAAGATGGAGGGATCAATGTGGATGCTGCCGGGGTTGACCCGATCGATCCGAGTAAGCTGGATGGCAACGCGGCGGTGACCGATCTGTCCGCCAATTTTCTGGCACTTCTGAAGGATGGCTCGCTGATCAACGTCGCGTCCGACAACCTGAAGCGGGGACCTGTCCCGTTAATCTCACCTGAAATGCATGTGACGCAGCTCCAAGCCTCGCCCTACTTTGCCTCTGCTACCCTCGAAAATGGGAGTCTTTGGTATTGGAATGAGAACGAGATCGATCTTTCAACACAGTTTCTGCCGATGTTGGAGAGGGCCGGGGGGAATGGCCGCATCACTGACTTCCGCGCCTATCAATCCGGCGGCTCGCGCTATGCCGTAAAGAACGATTCGGGAAACTGGTATGTGTCCCACGGGGATATGACCACTGCACAGCGGAAGGACCTGAAAGACGCGGCAGTGGTCTATCGGCATGAGGACTATGCGATTGGTTTGATGTCGGACCAGCCACCGATGATCGACAACGGCAGATCGTCCAAATAGGATTCGACAATTCCGCAGCGTTCTCCGATGTCCAACTTCACCCACGCCAATCGATTTCCCACCACGAGCTGGACGATGGTCGCCCGACTGGCCGACTCCGACGAGGGAGCCCGTCACCAGGCGCTGGACGAGATTTGCGAACTCTACTGGCCGCCCGTTTACGCCTTCATCCGCTGCCGCGGGAAATCGCCGGCGGACGCCGAGGATCTCACCCAAGGCCTGTTCGCCGAGCTGCTGGAGCGCGGGGATTTCGGCAGGGCGGATCCGCTGCTCGGCAAGCTCCGCACCTACCTGCTCACCGCCGCCACCCGTTTTCTAGCCTCCGACTGGCGGCACCAGCACCGGCAGAAACGCGGCGGCCGCTCGGTGCTCCTCTCCATCGACGCCCTGCGCGCAGAGGCTCGTTGTGCCATCCCGGAGCCGGTGGACGGCCTCTCGCCCGATCTCGCTTTCGACCGGCATTGGGCGATTTCCCTGATGGAGGCCGTGGTCGCCGAGCTGGCGGAGACCTACGGGAAAAAAGACCGGGCGGAGCTTTTCGCCGCCATCCGCCCCTTCATCCAGGTGGATCGCGAGCCGGACAACCAGCGCGACCTCGCCGCCAGCCTGAACATGTCCGAACCCGCGCTGCGAGTGGCCGTCCACCGGCTGCGCCAGCGCTACGCCGCGACCCTGCGGGAGACGGTCCGCTCCACACTCGGGCCGGAGGAAAGCGTGGAGGAAGAACTCGAAGCGCTGCTTTCCGCCTTTTGACGAGACCGCGCAATCCTGTCTCTCGATTCCCCGCGCCGGGACAGCGGAATGCTGAAAACCGGTTGCATCCGCCGAATTGCGGCCTCCCATGTCCTTCCCATGTTTTTTCCCCGCGCCCTCAAATCCCACGCGATCCGGCTGCTGGCACTGGCAGCCATCACCGTCACCACCGCGTTGGCGGCGGAATCCACCATCACCCCCATGAAAACCCAACCGCACCGGCCCAAAGTCATCTTCCTCGACGTCAACGAAACGTTGCTCGATCTCGCCCCGCTCAAGAAATCCGTGGCCGCCGCACTCGGCGGGAGGGACGACCTGCTGGCGCTGTGGTTTTCCACCATGCTGCACTACTCGCTGGTCGAGACAACGAAAGGGACCTACCACGATTTCGCGGAAATCGGCGTTGCGGCGCTGCGGATGGTCGCGGAAAGCAACCATATCGAGCTGTCCAAAGACGACGCCGAGGCCGCGATCGTGCCGGTAATCCGCACGCTGCCGGCCTACCCCGATGTCATTCCGGGCCTGAGATCGCTGAAAGCTGCAGGCATCAAGCTGGTCAGCTTCACGAATTCCTCGAATGCCGGCGTGAAAGCGCAATTTGAGAACGCCGGGCTGATCGAAATCGTGGACCAGCGCCTGAGCGTGGAAGACGTGAAGGCCTTCAAGCCGGCACTGGCCGCCTATCGCTGGGCATTGAAACAGGCGGACGTGGCACCGGAGGACGCGCTGTTCGTCGCCGCCCATGGCTGGGACATCGCGGGGGCGCAGGCGGCCGGCATTCCGACGGCATTTGTCGCCCGCCCGGGCAAGGTCCTCTACCCGCTCGCCGCGCCGCCGGACCACATCGTGAAGGACATCCAGGAGCTGGCGGGCTTGTTTACGGAGAAGGCGGGCAAATAACCCGTGCGGTGCGCGCCGGATCCATGCATCGTCGCGTGCGTGCCGTATCTGGAAATCAGGAACCTCCACACCCATTTCACCAAGCGCTCCGGCTCGGTCTTCGCGCCGCAAAAGGCCGTCGTCCGCGCGGTGGACGGGGTCTCGCTTGAAATCGAGAAGGGCGAAATCCTCGGGTTGGTCGGCGAATCCGGCTGCGGGAAATCCACCCTGTCCCGCACGCTCATGCAGCTCATCCCGCCGACATCCGGCTCCGTCGTGCTGGCCGGCGATGACCTTTCGCAGCTCTCCGGCGGTGAGGTCCGCCGGCGCCGGCTGGATTTCCAAATGGTGTTCCAAGACCCTTATGCCTCGCTGAATCCTCGGATGACGGTGTTCTCGACGCTCGCGGAAGCCATCCGCCAGCGCCATCCTAAGGTCGCCGGGACCGGACTTTCCGACCGCGTCGCCAAGCTGATGGCCACCGTCGGTCTCGACGCGCGGGTGATGCGGAAATACCCGCACGAATTTTCCGGCGGCCAGCGCCAGCGAATCGCGATCGCCCGCGCGCTCGCTCCGGAACCGAAGCTCATCATTGCCGACGAACCGGTCTCCGCGCTCGACGTCTCCATCCAGTCCCAGATTCTCAATTTGCTGAAATCGCTCCAAAAGGACCTCGGCCTGACGATGATGTTCATTTCCCACGATCTCGGAGTGGTCCACTACATCTCCGATCGCATCGCGGTGATGCACCGGGGGAAAATCGTGGAATGCGGCCCCGCCGACCGGGTTTTCCACGAGCCGGAGGACGAATATACCAAGACCCTGCTGGCCTCGATTCCCAAGCTGGCCGTCCAGGGATCGACCGCGGGCGAATAGAACCGCTGCGCCGGGGCGCCGGTGTCTTCCACGTTCAGGATCAAGCCGCAGGCGATGCCGAAAATGGAGCGGAGGCCAGCCGTCCCTCCGAGCGCTACAGGAAATGCCATGGCCGCGACCGGGATTGTCGTAAGCAATGGTTTGCAGCGAAGGTGCGCCGGTGGCGAGCAGTCCGGTCCACTGCCTCCAAAGCGGAGGGCTGGGGAATGCCAAGATTTTTGCCTGGCCGAGACATCTGAAACGCTTGCCCCTACTTTCTCCGCGCTGAGAGTTGCCGGGCCGAGGCAGAATCCGCCGAATTTCTGAGCCAACTACAATCCGTCGCCCGCCCCCTTTCCGTCGATCCGGACCCGCCGGAAGTCACTTGCGTTCAGTCACGATTGAAGCGGCTGCCGCCAGAATCGCCCGTGGCGCAGGAGGAATCGGATATAGGCCTATAGGACTTCGATTCAACCCGGATTTCCTGAAACGCACATTTTGCTAGCCGTCTTGGAAAATCTGGCAAGTTTCACGGTCACTGGATCGGAAAGGGCATGGGCGGAAGTGCGTGCTTTTTCGAAACATCGCTTGTCATCGCATCCCAACAATTAAGAAAGCATACCAATATGATCGCCCCCAATCGAAAACTCAGACCCATTGCGGCACGTCCGCTGGCATTGCTCGCCCTGCTGGGCGCCGCATCGCTCGCAAACGCGAATCACGTGGATTTCCTTCAAACCGGCCCGTTCAGCCAGATCGGAACGGGAAATGGTGAGGTTACCGGCTTGCCCACTTCCGAAGTGCTCGGCGGCGTCCGCGGCTACAATGTCCAGAACGGCGGCGCTCCCAATTCCGCATCCATGAGCTTCGCGGCGGGCGGCCCGGTGATCATGACCGCTGCCGGCGGCTCCGACATCTTCACCCTCCGTTACGGGTCCTTCACTTCCGCAGGCAATCTGGGAGCGAATTTCGTCGACACCCCCTCCACCCCCGTGGTCCCCGATTGGGACCAGATCACCATTAGGTTTTCCGCCATCACCGGTTCCGGCCAACTGGGTCTCACCGTCGTCTCCGGCGCGACCACCATGCCCTTTGCCGGTCAAACCGTGAGTGCGGGTAACGGGTTGGTTTACAACTTCCTGCATTCCGAGCTTCCGGGCATCAATTTCAATTCGATCGATGGACTGAATTTGACGGTAACTTCCACTGGCTCGGACTCGTTCTCGCTTGCCAGCATTACCCGCACGATGTCGGTGCCCGAGCCATCGTCCGCGCTAGTTGCCGGGCTGTTCGGCCTCGTCGGCCTGGTTCGCCGCCGCCGCTGAATCCGGTTCTTTCAATTCCCACCGGTCGCCCGCGTCACGCGAGCGGCCGGTTTTTTTATGGCTACATGAAACGGCGGAATCCCGTCAGCACGGATCCGTGCCAACAGCCAATCCGGCGCGAATCCCCCGCAGCATTTCCACCGCCCGGTGCCCGTCGCCGTGAATGCATAGCGTCGCGATTTCTCCTTGTGCAGCCAAGGCCAGTGCTTGAGCCACTGCGGATTCCACGTCCTCAATGAGCGCGCCCGGCTCGCCCCGCGGCATCAGCGACCCATCGTCGCGATACCGGCGATCGGCGAATCCCTCGGGCCAGACTTCCAGACCGGCCGACCGGCCCGCGTCCGCCAGCGCACTGCCCGGCAACGCGTAAATCCGCAGTTTGCGGGAAATCCCCGCAATGCCCTCCACCACCGCCGCCGCCAGCTTCGCATCGCGCCCGGCCTGGTTGTAAAGCGACCCATGCGGCTTCACATGATGCAGCGCGGCACCGAAATCCGCAGCGATTTCCGCCAATGCCGCCACCTGCCGCCGCACCAAATCCGCCACCTGACCAAGCGGCAGCGCCAGCGCGCGCCGGCCGAAATGCTCCCGATCCTCGTAGCCCGGATGCGCGCCAATCGCCACTCCGCGCTCCAGCGCCAGCCCGACCGTCCGCCGCATCGTCGCGGCATCGCCGGCATGGCCGCCGCAGGCGACATTCGCCGAGGTTACCAGCTCCAGCAGCGCCGCGTCGTGCGCGCCGCCCTCGCCCAAGTCCGCGTTGAGATCGATGCATTTCACACCCCTCTCCTACATCAGATCCAGCCCCGCTTGCAAGGTCGCGAAATCTCGTTCCCGCCGCCGCAACGCCGCCCGCGCGTCCTTCCACGCCACTTCCCGGAAGCGCACCCGCGTCCCCGGCCACGCCCGCGCCAGTTTTGGCAAATCCACCGATATGACGTGCCCGATCTGCGGGTAGCCGCCGATCGTCTGCCGCCCTGCCAGCAGCACGATCGGCTGCCCGTCCGGCGGCACCTGGATCGACCCGCAGGCGACCGGCTGAGAGAGCATTTCCCGGGGCGCCGCGAGTTCCAGCGGCGGCCCGTCGAGACGCGCGCCCATCCGGTCTGACCGCGGCGTCACTAGGAATTCCACCTCCCGCAAACGCGCACGCGCGGCGTCGGAAAACCATTCTTCCTGCACGCCCCGCAGGAACCGCAGCTCGATCCAATCCCTCCGGTCCGGCCTTCCGGCATGCCGGCTCCCGCACTCGGGAGCGCGCCCTTCCCCGCCGATTTCCAATCGATCCCCCGCCGCCAGACAGCGCCCGTCAAATCCGCCGAATCCACTCCGCAAATCCGTGCCCGACCCACCCAAAACCTGAGGCACCCGGATGCCGCCCGCCACCGCCAGCACCGCGCGGACGCCGGACGGCAGCTTTGAGAAATCCACGGTTTCGCCCGCCGCCACCCGACGGGATTTCCCGCTGCCCGATGCCAGCGCCACCATCATTTCATGAGAAAACCGGACCACCGCGCCACTCACGCAAAACTCCAGCCCCGCAGCGTCCGCCTGGTTTCCCACCAGCAGATTCGCCAGCCGCAGCGACCAGCAATCCGCCGCGCCGCCCGGCGAAACCCCCGCGTATCCCCAGCCCGGCCGGCCCGCGTCCTGCACCGACGTTCGCGCTCCCGGCTCCACGATTTCCAACCATCGCCCAACCGCGGAAATCGCCGGAACCGCCGGGCTTGGCGGCCATTCCCCGAGCTCATCCACCGGCACGAACCGCACCCGGTCGCCCGGTTGCAGCAAGGCCGGCGGATCGGCCGCCGGATCGAAAAGAACTGCATCCGTCCGGCCCAGCACATGCCAACCGCCGGGCGATTCCGCCGGGTAAATCCCCGCCTGCCCGGCCGCGATCGCCACCGATCCCGCCGCCACCCGCAGCCGCGGCGTGCTCCGCCGCGGCACCGCCAGAATTTCCGGCAAGCCCGCCAGATAAGGAAATCCCGGCGCGAATCCCACCGCCGCCACCGTGTAATCCGCGCCGCAGTGCAGCGCGACGATCTCATCCGGCGAGAGCCCTGTCGCCCGCGCCAGTTCCTCCAGATCCGGCCCGCATTCGCCGCCGTAGCGCACCCGGATTTCCACAATCCTGCCCGCCGGAAATGCGCCCTCCATGTCCGTTCCGCCGATCCAATCCCTCACCGCCATCGCCCCCGGCCCGTGAAAATGCACCGCCAGCGAGGCGAACGACGGCACCACATCCCGCACCCCCGCCGGCCAGCCCGTTTCCAACGCTTTCGCCAAACCCGCCACCCGCGCCCGCGCCGCCTCCGGCGCGAGATCGAGAAAATCCACCAGCCATGCCGAGTCACCCAGCGGCCTGATTGTCATGGCCTCAGCCTTGCCAACCCCGGCTCGACCGGCAAGGCATTAGCCCGCTGTCATGAAACCGATTTACGCCGTCATCTTCTGTTTCGCCCTGTCCTCCGCCTTTGGAGAAATCATCCCCGCCGGCGCGGGCAGCTATACCACCGCACGGCCCACCACCTGCGCAGCGCTGCCGACGGCGATTTTCAAATCCCCCGCCTTGCGCGGGCCGACGGTGACCGGCCAGTGGTGGAGTTCCCTGCTCTGGCAGAAATATTCCAACAACCTCTTCCCCCACCCGCTGGGCGTGGTTTGCACATCCGGCGGCCTGGCCGTCAGCTACCCCGGCGCGGCCATCGTCGCAGCGGACAATGCGATCATGGGCGGCGCGGTCACTGCGGATGGCGACTTCCGGATCGGACACTCCGCGGTGGCGGATTTCCCTGCAGCAGTTTGCGCCGGCTATTCCGACTGGTTCGTTACCGCGGAATTCGCGCTCGCCGGCGCATCGCTCAGGACCAGCTTCGGCCATGGCAGTCCGTATGTGTATTGCATCTATCAGGGCGGCGGACCGTTGCTCTCATTTTCCGAAATCCCGCGCATCTGGTCCGGCGGGATGAAAGACGCGGTGCTGGGCGTCACGGTCCGGGGAAATCATTATGGCCTGTTCGGCGCAGCGGGAAGTTCGTGGAAATCGGATGGGAAAACCTTGGCCAACATTTCGGCGAAACCCTATTTCTCGATCGCCCTGCTTCCCGATGCCAATCCCGAAACCCTGGCGAAATTCAAACAACATGCCTACAACCATGTCACCGGCACCCGCCAGGATTACCATCTGGACGGCGGCACGATGCGGACCAGCTATCACTTCGATTTCAAGACATGGGAGGGCTCTGAGAACGGAACCCTTTTCGCGCTCTATCCGCACCAGTGGAAATACGCGACGACCAAACTTACGCAGCTTCACTATGCATCGGTGCGCGGCCGGATGATCGTGGGCGAGGGCGATGGCTTCGAAACCGTAACACCCATTCAAGGAATCCTGCCAACACTGCCGCCGCAAGGCATCCGCGATCGCGGGCTATTGCTCCGCGATTTGCAGGACGAAGCGGACAGGACGCCGCCGGAGTTTGCGGATACGTATTGGGAAGGCAAATACCTCGGCCGCCTCGCCAGCCTCAGTGGCATTGCCGATGCCGCCGACGCGCCGGAACTGCGGCAACGATTTACCAATGAAATCAAACGACGCCTCGAGAACTGGTTCACCGCCTCGCCCGCCGAAATCTCACCCTTGTTTTACTACAACAAGAAGTGGGGCGCGCTCATCGGCAGCAAGCCCTCCTATGGCAGCGACAAATCGCTCAACGACCATCATTTCCACTACGGCTACTTCATCCGCGCCGCCGCGGAAATCGCCCGCCACGATCCGGCATGGGCGGAAAAATGGGGGCCGATGGTGAAGCTGCTGATTCGCGACATCGCCTCGCCGGACCGCGACGACGCCTTGTTTCCACACATCCGCTGCTTCGACAAATATGCCGGCCATTCCTGGGCTTCCGGCGATGCGGATTTCGCCGATGGCAACAACCAGGAATCATCCTCCGAATCAATGAATGCCTGGTATGGCATGGCGCTCTGGGGCGCAGCGACGGGCGACGACGTGATCCGCGATACCGGCATTTTCCTCTACAATACCGAACGCACCGCCGTGGAAGAATATTGGTTCGATGTCTCAGGTACGAACTTCCCCAAGGAATTCCCGCAAGTGGCGCTCGGCATGATCTGGGGCGGCAAGGGCGCGTTCGCCACGTGGTTTTCGGGAGACATCGATTGCATCCATGGCATCAACTGGCTGCCCTTCACCCCCGCCTCCCTTTCGATGGGCCGGCATCCGGATTATGTGAAAACCAACTACGACCGCATTGTCGCCAAGCGCCCCGGCGGCACGGGTTTCAACACCGGCTGGGGCGACCTCGTCGTCATGTTCGGCGCGTTGGAAAACCCCGGCAGGGCCGCCGCCTATCTGGATGCGCATCCTCAGTGCAAGCTGGAAGGCGGCAACACCCACGCCTTCATGGACCACTGGATCGGCACGCTCGTCCGGCTTGGGACGGTGGATTCCAGCGTTTCCGCGGACCTGCCGTTTTCGCAAACGTTCACCAAGAACGGCCGAAAAACCCACGTCGCCTATAACTTCTCCGCCGCACCCGTCACCGTGCGTTTCTCCGATGGCGCGCACCTGCAAGTCCCCGCCGGAAAGATGGCAGCGGACTTCGCAGGGGAGTGACGACAATCAGGACAATCCGTCGCGAATCAAGGTCGCTAACAAAGGACAGGTTCCTTGCCCGGCGGCGGTGAATACGCCGGTTCGCATGACGGCGTCCGGACCTCGCCCCATCGATTCCTCCGCACTCGTCACAGGGTGGTTCGCGCCGCGTTTCCCTTCCGGGACTCCGTCGTTGACACCCACCGCTTCCTGATTTCCCTTTCCGCCCCGTGACCGGGTATTGCCCTAAGGCTCAACCAGTCGCCACGCGCAACCAGCGAACCAACCAAAACAACCATCGAACTTGATCCATCCTCCTTTGAAATTTATGAAACCATCCCCCCACCCTTCTCTCGCGTTCCAACCGCCGAATGCACCGTATTGTTCCTTTCTCCGCAAATCACTCTGGGGCGCCGCGCTGCTCCTGGTCGCCGCGCCACTGGGCCGGGCGCAGACCACGACGATCGTCAAATACCATGACAGCACCGAGCCGGATTTCTTCAGGATCATCGGTGCGCCATCGATCAATGGAGCGGGCACGGTGGCCTTCTTCGGTGGCGGCGGCGTATTCACCAGCGACGGGACAACTCTCACGACGATCCTCAATTCCAGCGAGAACTACTTCAGTCTCGACACGCCGTCGATCAATGCGACGGGTTCGGTGGCCTTCCGGGCGTCCTCGAACGACGCGGGAGGCAGGGTGATCGTGTCCGGCAACGGCGGGCCTGTGGCGACCGTGGCCACTGTTCAATCCACGAGCTATACCGAGTTTTTCCAACCCTCGATCAACGCGGCGGGCCGGGTCGCTTTCGTGGCTCAGCTCGGCGTCGAACAAGGTCTCTATTACAAGGATGGAAGCGCGGCGATCAACACGGTGGCGCTGAGCAGCAACTCCACCTATTCCAGCTTTGGGGACCCGTCCGTCAACGGATCCGGGACCCTGGCATTCCAAGCGCAATTCGACCAGCTACCGGGCGGTGGCCCCAGCACGTCCGGGATCTATACCTTTAATGAGGGCAACACGACCACCATCGCTGATACCACCGGCACCACCTTCCGGGGGTTTGATCTCGGCACTTCAATCAATGCGTCCGGCACCGTGGCCTTCTCCGGGAGAAACAGCGCTTCCGCAGATGGTGTCTTCACCAGCGATGGCACCACGGTCACCACGATCGCCTTGGATAGCGGTCCGAGCTTTAGCGACTATTCCGGTTTTCGCGACGTTTCGATCAACTCGTCCGGCACCGTTGCCTTCGTCGGGGTTCTGAAAGCGGGAGGATTTGCCATCATCGTTGGTAACGGAACGAATTTCACCGAGGTAGTCAGAACCGGCGACACGCTTTTCGGCGGAACGGTGAATTCCCTGTCGATAGGCGGCACCTCGCTGAATGACTCGAACCAGCTTGCCTTCACCTACGGCCTGCCGGGAAATGTAACCGGTGTGGCCGTGGCCAGCGTCGTTCTAACGGGCACCGTGCAGACCCCATTCACCCAATGGGCCGCGGACCACAATCTCACGGGCAATGACGCCCTCAAATCCGCCGATCCCGACGGCGACGGCCGCACCAATTTGGAAGAATTCGCCTTCGATGGCGATCCGAAATCCGGAACGGACGATGGCAAGCGGACCACATTGCTCAAAGGAGAAACCTATCTTCCTCCAAACATCTTTTATCTAACCCTCACCCTGCCTGTCCGGACGGGTGCGGTATTCTCGGGATCGCCTCCGAGCGCAACCCTCGATGGAATTACTTATACCGTGCTTGCCGACGACGATTTGAAGGGCGGTGGCGACCTCTCGGCAATCGTGTACACCCCGTCCAACGCCGGCCGTCCTCCTTTGGATGGCTATATCTATCGGAGCTTCCGGCTCAAGACGTTTACCCTGCAAACGCCCCAAGCGTTTATCAGGATCAAGGTGACGGAAGCGCCGTGAGGGAGGGCGACCGGGCATTCCTGACCATTGGTGGAACGTCGAAAGCGTCATCGCTTCCGACCGTTCATGAGGGGAAAAGGGCAGCCAATCCCTCGCGAAAACGCTCGCGATTGGCAGGAAGCTGCGCGTGAATGCCGGTATGAAGCCAGCCGCATTCCTCTCCCTGCTAGGCCTGGTGCCGCTGGCTTCCTGCGAGGAACGGGCGAAGGCGCTGCCGGTGGAAATCGATTATAGCATCCCCGCCGGGGAGGCGCGGGCGACGGCGGCGGCGGCGAATGTCCGGCCGGCGTTGGAGCGGGATCTGGCTGCGGCGGGGCTGCATTTCGGCGATCCGGTATTTCTCCGCGCGATCAAGGACGAGCGGGTGCTGGAGTTGTTCGTGCGCGACCGGAAATCCGGGAAATTCGAGTTGTTCCGGAGTTATGCCATCGCCGCGGCATCGGGCGATGCGGGACCGAAGCTGGCGGAGGGCGACTGGCAGGTGCCGGAGGGATTCTATTTCGTGCCGCCATCCGCGATGAAGCCGGACAGCGAGTTCCACCTTGCATTCAACATTGGCTACCCCAACGAGTATGATCGCGCGCATGGCCGGACGGGGACTTTTATCATGATTCACGGGAACCGCGTATCCGCCGGATGCCTGGCGATGACGGATGGCAAAATCGAGGAAATCTATAGTTTGTGCGACGCGGCGCTGGACCGCGGGCAGGCATTCTTCCGCGTGCATATCTTCCCGTTCCGCATGACGGACGCAGCGATGGCGAAGGTGGCGGGAAACACCAATATAGAATTCTGGAAGAACCTGCGGGAGGGATACGACGATTTCGAAAAATCCCGCGTCCCGCCGGCTGTTTCGGTGAGCGGCGGGAGATATGTCTTCGGGAAATGATTCCGCATCGGCCTCCGATCCGCTCCGTTATCGCTCACGGGAAGAATTCGACTGCGGATTTCCCGCGTCCACTTCTCAATGCTTACGGCACGGCCACCACCGCGAACGGCCAGATGAACGGGATGATGCTGCAACTGGTGATCCAACAGATGAAATTCAGCGGGATGCCGACTTTCAGGAAGTCGGTAAAGCGGTAGCCGCCGGGGCCATAGACCATCATGTGCGTTTGGTAGCCCATCGGCAGCGCATAGGCGCTGGAGGCGGCGACGGTGACGCCCATGATGAATGGCCGGGGATTCACGCCGATCTGGTGGGCGAGCGTTAGGACGATGGGCACCATGATGACGGCGGTTGCGTTGTTCGAGAGCACCTCGGTCAGGCAAATCGTCAGTAGGCAGACGAGCCAGAGCAGGACGATGGGCAGATTTTCCGGGGTGACGAAGTGCCGGGACATGTCCACGAGCTTGAGCGCCAGCCAGTTCGCGGTGCCGGTGTCCTGCATGGCGGCGCCGAGTCCGAGCAGGCCGTAGAGCATGAGGATGACCTGCCAGTCGATGCTCGCGTAGGCGTCGCGCGGCGTGAGGATGCGCAGCCACAGCAGCGCGAGCGCGCCCACCATGGCGGCGTAATGGATGGGGATTTTCGGCACCGCCGGGTAAATCCCGTGCAGCACGTCGGTGGACGCGGCGACGACGACGACGGAAATGAGCGCGGCCCAGGAAATGATGACGTGCCGGCGCGGGCGCTTGGCGGATTCCGACTCGACGGATTCCTCCGGAGTGTCGGTGAGGATGAAATCGCGCGAGGCTTTGAGCGCGTCCAGGTTGTTCAGCGCGGTGATGACGAGCAGCGTGTCGCCGCCTTCGAGGGCGAGCTCGGAAATGCGGCTGGTGAAGTTGATGCCGCCGCGGTGGAGCGCCAGGACGACGCAGTTGTAGGTCTGGCGGAAATCGGAGGCGGCGAGCGTGCGCCCGAGCAGCGAGGATTCCTCCCGCACGACGAGTTCGGAAACGATGCCATCCACGGTGGAGAGGACCTCCGCGCCGATCGATCCGAAGAGTTCGTCAGGCCTGGCCGCACCGCCCCGGCGGCGGTGGATGGCGACCATGAACCGGTCGTTCTTCTCCACCACGATTTGCGAGAGCGGTATCATCAGCCGGTTCCCCCGGCGGCGGACTTCCATGATGTGGATTCCCAAGCCACGGTCGGCCAGCGCGGTCTCGGAGAACCGCTTGCCCACCAGCTCGGATTTCTCCCCGATGAGCAGGTGATAGAGCGGCGTGGTGCGGCTGGAAATCTCCAGCGCGCCGGTGATGGACGAGCGCGCGGGAATCATCCGCGGGCCGAAAATCGTGAGGTAGCCGATGCCCGCGATGGCCATGGGAATGCCGAGCGGCGCGAGCTCGAACATCGTCATCGGCCGCTCGCCCATGTCGCGCAGGGTGCCGTTTACCAGGATGTTCGTGGAAGTGCCGATGAGCGTGCTGCAGCCGCCGAGGATGGAGGCATAGGAAAGCGGCATGAGCAGGCGCGAGGCGGCGATGTTCTTGGACCGCGCGAAGCCGAGCGTGACCGGCAGCATGATGGCGACCACGGCGGTGTTGTTCATCCACGCGCTGAAGAACGCGGTGATCAGCGAGAAGGAGAGGATCGCCAGCCGGGTGTTCCCGGAGAGCCGGTCCCGCAGCGTCCGGCCGATCTTGTCCACCGCGCCGGTCCGCTCGAGCGATCCGCCGATGACGAACAATGCCGCGATCGTCAGCGGCGCCTCATTGCTGAAGACCTGCGTCATTTCCTTCGCGTCGATCAGGCCGAGCGCGACGAGCAGGCAGAGCACCGAAAGCCCGATCACATCCGGCGCGGCCCACTCGCGGATGAAGGCGATGAGCGTGAGCAAGATGACGCCGAGAGTCAGGCCGATTGCGAGTGTCATGGTAGGTGGTCCGGGGAGATTTCGCGGCTGCCATGCACGGCCCGCGCCGGTTTGGCAAGGCCGGGAAAATCGAGCCGATGGCCGAAATCCCCGCCTCGCACGGAGCGCTTAGCGGGCGTAGATCCCGCAGCGCGAAACGACCGCCGCCGGTCCGCCGGTGATGCCCTGCGGCGGTAAAATCAGCGTGATTTCCTCGCCATTCACCTTCAGCGCGACCTCCCCCGCCGCCTCCTCAAGCCCCTGCTGGAAAAATGGGGAGAAAGCCGCCGGCGCGCGCTCGATTTTCTGCAATGGCCCGAGTCCCTTCAGCGCCAGCTCGAAGCGAAATCCCTCCAGCTCGACGGTGGCAATCGCCGAATCCGCGACGATCTCGACCCGGATTTCCGCCGCCACGACGGGTGCGGCCTCGAATGGCGTGCCCGCGAAAATGTGCGGCCCGAAATACGCGCCAACCTTCGCGTCCGGCCCCACGAAACCGATCGCCAGTGGAGCCGCCGCCGGGTCCGGTTGCCAGAGGATCATGCCGCCCGGCGCGGTGCCAACCGGCGTGCTGACCTGCCGCGCCACATGCACGATCACATTCGGCATTTCCAATCCCGCGGCCGTCATCGCCACCAGATCCACGCCACCTTCCCAAGACATCCAGTTTTCAATCGCCATATGCCCTCGGCTCCTAGGGAGTTCGAGGAGGTGGGCAAGGAAATTCCCCTTGGAGTGCGGAGGGAGTCCGGCCTTCAGGCTGCTCCTCCACAGCGGAGATGCGGCGATTTCCACTCCCCGCCGTCGGAAATCCTCATGGCGCGGCCACGCGAAGTCGGGCAAAGCGGGTGTCGCCGCCGCCGGGGATGGTGGCGCGGACGGATTGGAGGCCGCCGCTGGTAGAGAGAATTTCCTCAGCGACGCCGGTGCCGGACCACGAACCTAGGGCAAGCGTGTCGCTCCATTGGACTTGGAAACTCACGCCCCCGGCGGCCGCCGCGGCGTTCCGGTTATAGGTGAAATCCAGATTGGCACCGGCGCGGACGAGGGTGGTGGTGGCGAGGGTGGCGCCATGCGGATCCTGGCCGGTGGCGAACTCCAGCAGGTTGATTTCTCCGTCGCCGTCGGGATCCGCGGCATCGGCGGCGGGGCCGGAGTTGGCGGTGGTGTCGAAATTCGCAAAGCGCCAAGTCTCCGCGACGGTGCCGGTTATGGTAACGAGAAAACTGCGGCTGGCGACGTTCACGCCATCGCTGAGCGTGACGAAAACGGTGGCCGAGCCGAGACGGTTCGCGGCGGGTGATATGGAAATCGTGCGCGCGCCGCCGGTCCCGCCGAGAACGATGCCGGCCGCGGGAAGCAGCGCCGGATCGGACGAGGACGCGCCAGCGGTGAGCGCGGCGGCAGGCGTCTGGCTGTCCCCCGCTGTGAAGGAAATCGCGCCGGAGCTGGCGTTTGCGGGGAGTGTTAGATCGGCGATCGGTCCGAGCAGTGGCGGAGTATTGAAGGTAAACTCGATGCGCGGCCGTGTGTCGGGCGGACCCGCCGCGCCGCCCTCCGCCATGGTCAGCGTGGCGCGGGAAATCCCGGTCTTCGGCGCGGTGGTATTGAGCCGGAGAAACACATATCTCCCCGCTCCCGCGCCGGCGGCGTATTGCGTGTTGAGATAGGCCAGGAGATTGGATTTGCCCTCCGGCGAAGTTGCTACCGGGCCGGTCGGTGTGGAATTGGTGACTATGGCGGATTGAAGGAAATCGGCATCCGTGGGATCGTGCGCGGCGGTCTGGCCATAATAATCGCCGCTCTGCACGGCGGGTGTGACGCGGGTTCCCAAGCCATACAAATCGTTATCCGCGAGGGCGTTTTGTTTGGCCGGGAAATCGAACAAGAACGAACTGTCGGTAAAGGGATTCGCAAGCGGCCCGAGGTCCGGTAACTGGAATACATAGACGGTGCAGCGGTCCACATACGGGCTGCTGCCGCCCGCGCCTAACAGCGTGGTCGGATTCGCCGCGTCCACCACTCCGCCGTCGTCCTTCACACTTGCGTCGGAGGCATTGCCGAAGATCGTGCGGACGACGGCTAGGGTGAATTCCCGGCTGGTGGAGAGCGCGCCATCGCTAACCGTTATTGTCACAACCGCGCTTCCCAACTGCCCGCCCGCCGGGGAAATCGCGAGGGTCCGATTCGCGCCGCCGCCGCCCAAGATGAGGTTCCCCGGCGGAATCAACGGCGGATTCGAGGACGTGGCGGTGACGGTCAGCGCGGCGGCAGGCGTGTTGTCATCGCCGATTTCGAAGGCCACCAAGGCGCTGCCATTTTCCGGCACGGACCGGTCTGCGATGGAGGAAACGGTCGGCGGCTGATTCCCGATGAAGCTAATGGTGAAGGATTTTGTAATTTGCAGCGAACCGTCGCTGGCGGTCAGGGAAATGGTGGCGCTGCCGGTGCCGCCGCCGGTCGGGGTGACGATGACGCTGCGGTTCGCGCCGCTGCCGGTGATCGCGATATTGCTCTCAGGCACCAGCGCCGGGTTCGATGAAGCCGCGCTAACGACAATCGCGCCGGCCGGGATTTCGTCGTCCCCAACGGTGAACGGCAGCGCGGCGGTAGGCTGTCCGGCGGCGGAGTTCCGGTCGGGAATCGCCGTTAGTGTTGGCGTTTGCGCGACAATTTTCCCATCCATCCAATCCTTTAATCCGGTGGCGATCCCGCTGTCCCGCACCGGATAAGGCGCGTTCCCGGTCCAACTGAATGGGCAAACCAGGCGGCACTTGTTATTATACATCTTTTCGATTTCGCTCATGGCATATGTGCGCAAAACATTGTCATCCGTCTCGTTCGGCCGCGGGTGCCATTCGTGGACGCTCCAGAAATCCGTGTATTGCGTGATGTATCCCAGTGTTGTGGAGTTAAAGGTACCGTAGCGGGTGATACCCACGCTGCCATTTTGTTTGGAAAGCCCCGTCCAAATCGGGCTGGCGGAACTGAGGGCGCGGTTTTGCGAAAACAGCATTTCCGCCGGAATCTGGTGCGCGGTGATGATATTGGCGGGTATGCCTTCCGCGGCGATCCACGCGAGTTCGTCGTTCACGAAATTTCTCACCAGCGTCTGGCGGAATCCGAAGGCGGGCGCCGCGGGATTTCCCGGCGGATACGCATCGCCCTGATCCTGAGTATCCCAGCTCCACGCGCGCCACCAGGCACTGCCCGGAGAAATCGTCCGCGGCGCGTCGAAGCCGCCCGCGGTATAGCCGGTGCCGGACGATGGCGTGGGATCGAAACCGGGATTGGTGATCGCCGCCGGCCATGCGGTCAGATCCCAGTTCCTGAGCGTCCAAGTGGTGAAGGCGGTGCCAAACTTCGAGTTAAAGGTCGGCCCTGTGCCATTCGCATTTCCCGGACCCGGATCGTCATAGAAAGGGCTGCGCATTTTCCCGCCGATGTTCACATAGTTCCCGACGATCGCGGCAGGCGCGCCCTCGCCGGGATAGGTTCCACTATCGGCATCGTAGATGCCGGTGTGCCGCAGCCAGTCGCGGAACTCGGTGATGGCATACGGACTGTAATCCCCGATGTAATTCGAGTTTCCATTTCCGATCGCCAGCTCCTCCTCGATGCATGCGTTCACGGAAACGAGCACGCCGGGATATTTGTCCATCTGCCGCTTGACCGGCTTCGCGCGGGTGTCGCGGACGATGCGCTCGAATTCGCCGCGGATGGCGGTGGCGTAGCGCGACGGCGTGACGACCTGCCAATCGCGGTTGTCCGCCGGATTCACGCCTTCCCAAGTGCTGCCGTCCCGCCGCCATTGATAGTTCCGGAAATCCGCGGCGGCGATGGCCGCCACGCTCGTCGGCAGCGCGTGGGTCTGCGTTCCGATGATGACGCTGTGCGAAAGGTTGTTGTCCCGCGCGAGCCGGCAGTTGCGGTCGAGCGTGGCCTCGTTCCCGAAAATCCCGCCGAAACCAACGCGGAAGCCACCGCGATTTTCCCCAATCTGGCTTTTCAAATCCCCCACCGCCGCCTGCGCCTGCGCCTCCGTGAGCGACCCGGCGCTGCCGGAATACACGCCGTAGAGCGGGAAAATCCCAAACCACGGCCGCACGACATCCGCGAAATCCGTGCCGAGCGCGAGGTGGTCGATGCCGCAGTTGTCCCCCCCGTCCACGCCCGACGCCCGCAGGATGACGTGCGAGAGCGACGCCGTGCCGAGGTCCGCGGCGAGGCTCAAGTCGCCGCCGGGATTCATCGCCTCGCTCATCGTGTACGGGTTGATCCAGCCGATTACTTTGTTGTAGTTTCCGCCGCCGGTTTTCTCGATTTTCAGGACGATATAGCGCGTGTCCGTGATGGCGCCGGAATCGCTCAGCAACGGCCCGGCGGGCGGCGTGCCGGTGCCCTTGCGGATGAAATAGTAATGCGCCGCGCCCGCCGCCACGCCGCGGAAACCGAAGTTGAATCCATTTCCCGTATCGGCCGCATTCGCGCCGAGACCGACGGTGTAAATATCATCGGTATTGAGCACCCCGCCGAATTTCATCAGGCAGCCGAGGTAGAAGGTGCCCGTTCGCGGCGTCGCGAGCTGGCGCGTCGCGGGAACGCCGGTGGCGGAGCCGGCGATGGTCAGCGAATTCCGCCCGCCGACCGCATTGGCACCCATCGGCGTGAAATCCACCGGGGCTGTCGCGACGGTGGCGGTCACGCCGCTTGCCAGACCCGTCGCCCAAACGCCGGCCCAGCCGCTGTCGTCCGCGCCCCGGCCCGCGAGATTTCCGGGCGCCAGCGTGTCGAAATTCTCCAGCGCCGTGATACCCGCCGGGCAAATCGCCGCGGAGGCGCAGAGGGAAATCGCGGCGAGCAGGGTTTTCGCAGCCATGGCTGACACGGTTTCGCCGGTTTCAGGCCGGGTCAATCCATCACATTTCCCTCCGCCGGGACCTCAACCAAACGACTGCCAAGCCTCCGACGAGCGCCAAAAACCCAGCC
The DNA here is from genome assembly GCA_038235225.1 of Verrucomicrobiales bacterium. Taxonomy (GTDB): domain Bacteria; phylum Verrucomicrobiota; class Verrucomicrobiia; order Verrucomicrobiales; family Akkermansiaceae; genus Luteolibacter. The sequence goes on along the minus strand of JBBSUD010000033.1, from coordinate 13,390 downwards.
AGCCACGCCGCCGTGGCATCATCGAAACCCACCATCTGCCTTTTCGCGGGTTTGGTATCCGGTGTTTCGGCGGCGAGGATTTCCCCAGATCCGGAATCCGGCCGCAGAACGTGGTCGGTCGATTCTCGGGATTCGCCCCTATCTCCTTCCTCCTTGGGCGCGCCAACGCTCACGACGCCGGTCAGTGGCGACATCACGAAAGTTCCTTCGAGTCCCCGACCAATTCCTAACCAACCCGCTGGACCTGGACGCACCGGACCCACCTCGTTCGGATTCCACACGATTTTTAAAAGTGCGCCGGAAATCCATCGGTCACCAAACGCCTTCTCAAGTTCCACCTTCAAAGTCGTGATCTCATGCGGCGGTAACAGCCCTAACCGGGAATGCACCGTGTTGCTGAGCGTTTCATTTTTAGCCACCCACCCGGCTTCTTTGGCGATCTCGTTTCCCGATTCGTCGTAGAGATGCACGAACATCGGGGGAACCTCCGATCCTTGAAATCCATACCAAACCGCGCTGTCAGTCCCGTTCTCGAACTCGACGAACATCACTGGCTTTTCGTGGTCGAACGGCTCCTCCGCCCGGACGAACAGCGCGATTCCATCCTTCACCGCCAACGGTTTCCCTATTCCCAAAATTTGCTCGGATGTCCCCGGCACTTGGCGGGAATCGGTAGCAGATCCGGGTGCGGTCTTGCTCACGACGCCGGTCAGTGGCGACATTTCGAACGTCCCCTCAAGTCCGCGGCCGAGTCCGACCAACGAGTCCATGGGACCACGGCGAATCAGGCCGACGCTGTTGGGGTTCCACACGATTTTTAGAGATGCACCGGAGAGCCAGCGGTCGGCAAACGCCTCATTCAGCAGGACCTTCAGAGTGGTCGTCTCACCCGCAGGGAAAAGATCCCTGCGCACATGCATTGTTTCCATCGACTCGTTCCAATCGATCCATTTGACCTCCTTCTTGATCTCATTTCCCGCAGCGTCGTAGAGGTGCACAAACATGGGAGGAACATCGCCTCCCTGCAATTGGAAGGACACGGCGGTGTCTGTTCGATTTTCGAAATCGACAAGCATCACGGGCTTCCGTGGATTGAACGGCTTCTCCGCCCTGACGAAAAGTGCGATTCCATCCTTCACCGCCAACAGCACTTTCAGCTCCTCACCCGCCGGGCAAATCGCCGCGGAGGCGCAGAGGGAAATCGCGGCGATCAGGGTTTTCGCATCCATGGGGACACGGTTTCGCGGGTGTGGGGCCGGGTCAATCCATCACATTTCCCTCCGACGGCATTTCGCTGTAACAAATCCTTCCCTGCTGCTTCCTATGAACCAGAAGCGAATGGAGGTGACGGAACAACAGCGACTTTTCACCGAATGGATGGGAGACCATCGCGCGATTCTGCATCACGTGGTCAATGGATTCGCGGCCGGTGCGGACCGCGATGACCTGCGGCAGGAGGTCATGCTGGCTGTTTGGAAATCCATCCCCGCATTCCGCGGTCAGGCGAAACCAAGCACCTATCTTTACCGGGTTTGTCACAACGCCGCCCTGATGTGGACCCGCGTGGAAAAAAACCATCGTCTCCGAGCCGGGAAAATCCATGCCGATCCCAACACGGTTTCCAATTTCGAACCCGAAGCTTCGACCGACGAACGGCTGAACCAATTATATGTCGCGATCCATCACCTCAAACCGCTGGACCGGTCGCTTATGCTGATGTTTCTCGATGGCCTGGCCTATCGCGAGATCGCGGAAATTATCGGTATTACCGAGAACAACGTCGGCACCAAAATCAGCCGCATCAAAACCGCTTTGACCCAAACCTTGAAAAGAAATCAATATGAATCCACCTGATGAATTGCTGGCGATCTGGAACTCCACCCACAACCGCTTACCCGCTGCCCAGCAGACTTTGTTTGTGGAAAAGTTCACGCGCCGCATGGTCCGCCGCCGCCGCTTCCAGAAGATATGGCTGGCAAATACATTTCTCTGGCTGGCGGCGATCACCATGTTGGCGATCCGGAACGTGGTCGTGGGGAGAACCAACCTGGCTCATGAATGGAGCCTGCTTCCCCTGCTGCTGGCACCTTGGGCGGCCGCCATTTTTTTTGTGAGGCTATCTTTGAGATCACGGACCATGAAGTCGGAAGGAAATGAACCTCTGGTGGTTTCGTTGAGGGAGGAACTGAAGTCGAACCGCATCGACGCGACCCAACTCAAATGGATTGGCGCGCTATACATCGTCCTCATCCCGCTGCTCGTCCTCTCCATGTGCCAGTTGCAGCAGGTCGGCAAAATGTCCGCGCACGACCTAACATCGATGACTATCGTCTTCACCGGAATCCTGTTGGTCTGCGGCTCGGGTGTCGCTTGGCGATATTTCAGACACTTGGCCCCGCAGCGGACCCATCTCGAAGAACTCCTCCGCCATTGGAACGGATGCTGATCGACATTCCGCGGGGAAATCGTGCGTGTTCCGCACCGGGCGCTGGGGATTTTTCCCATTCGCGGGCGGGGTGAAAGGCGGCGCGGGGGGAGGCGGTTCCGGTTTGCCAATGAAATCCGCCACCGCCGTGCTTTGCCTGCTCGCCACCTCCCTGCTCCACGCCAACTCCGCGCCGGATGTGCGAAAGGCTATGAAGCGGGCGGAGGAATTCAGCCGGCGGGCGCTGCCGCTGGTGATCGGGAACGATGTCCGGCCGTTCTGGACGGCGGATGGTAAATCGCTCTTCTATCGGGTCAACTCGGGGACGAAATCGTTGGGTTTCCAACGGGTTGAACTGGCGGATGGAACGATTTCCCCGGCGTTCGATGCGGCGAAGCTCGCTGCGGCGCTGGGCAAGGCAGCGGGGCGCGAAATCGCTGCGGAAAGCCTGCCGCTGGAGGCGCTGGGATTGACGGCGGACGGGGCGCTGAAGTTCCACGCGTTCGGGAAATCCTGGCGCTACGACGCGGCGCGCGACGAGGTCGGCGTGGACGATTCGCCACCGCCGGAGAGCAAGCTCATCGCCCCGGAGGACCTGCGGCGGCGCGACCGGCGGCAGGGCGGGCGCACCTCGATTTCGTTCGAGAACGCGACCGCCGGCGCGATCGAGATGTTTTGGCTGAATCCGTCCGGCGGGCGGAAATCCTACGGCAAAATTCCGGCTGGCGAGTCGCGGACGTTCTCGACCTTCGCCGGCCACATGTGGCTGGCCGTGACGGAATCCGGCGAAGCGCTGGCGGCGGCCGCAGCGGAGGATTCGCCGACCCACGCGCGGATTTCCGGCAAGGTGGCTCCGGCGGAGCGGCGGCGCTCGCGCGACCGTGGTGGTGACCTCTCGCCGGACGGGAAATGGCGGGCGAGCATCCGCAGCCACAATGTCTTCATCGAGCCGGTGGGTGGCGGCGAGGCATTGGCGCTTAGCGAGGGCGGCTCGGAGGGCGATGCTTTTACCGGGCCGTTCCGTTGGTCGCCGGATTCAAAACTGCTGCTCGCCAGCCGCGTGAAACCGGTAGCTCTGCGGCAGGTTTACATCGTCCAATCCTCGCCGCCCGACCAGCTCCAGCCGAAGCTCAAGACGCTCGATTATGCCAAGCCGGGCGACGAAATCGTCCAGCCGTTCCCGCACCTTTTCGACGTGGCGGGGAAGCGGGAAATCCCGATCGATCACGCATTATTCGCCAATCCTTGGCAAATTACCGAGTTCGCTTGGGCGGCGGATTCCGCCGGATTTTCCTTTGTTTATAACCAACGCGGCAATCAGGTGATGCGCATCGTCGGCGTGGGCGCGGATGGCGCGGTCCGGACGATTTACGAGGACACGCGGAAGACGTTCATCGACTACTCGCAGAAGTTTTTCCTGCGCCGCCTCCCGGAAACGCACGAAATCCTGTGGGCGTCCGAGCGCGACGGATTGAACCACCTCTATCTGCTAGACGACCGCAGCGGCGAAATCAAAAGCGAGATTACGCCGGGGAACTGGATCGTCCGCGACGTGGTGAAGGTCGATGTGGAGAAGCGGCAGCTCCTGCTCAAGGTGCTCGGCGCGAGCGGGCAGGATCCTTACAACGGGCATTTTGTCGGGGTCGGCTTCGATGGCAGCGGCTTGACGCGGCTGACGGAGGCGGATGGCGATCATCGGCTGGATTTCTCCCCGGACGGGAAATCGTACCTCGATGTGTGGTCGCGCCCGGACCAGCCGCCAGTCACGGAACTGCGGCGCGCGGAGGACGGGAAATTGATCGCGGAGCTGGCGCGCGCGGACGACAGCGCGCTAACGGCGACCGGCTGGAGCCGCCCGGAACGCTTCGTGGCGAAGGGCCGGGACGGGAAGACGGACATCTACGGGCTGATCATCCGGCCGACCGATTTCGACCCGAAGAAATCCTATCCGGTGGTCGAGAACATCTATGCGGGACCCCAGGATTTCTACGTGCCGAAGGGATATTTGGCGTGGTCGAACCGGAATGCGATGGCCGAGCTGGGGTTCTTGATTGTCCAAATCGACGGCATGGGCACGAACTGGCGCAGCAAGGATTTCCACGATGTTTGCTACAAAAACCTGATGGACGGCGGCTTTCCGGACCGGGTGCCGTGGATCAAGGCTGCGGCGGCAACGCGGCCGTGGATGGACCTCAACCGCGTCGGGATTTACGGCGGCAGCGCGGGCGGGCAGAACGCGCTGGCCGGTCTGCTCGACCACGGGGATTTCTACAAAACGGGCGTCGCGGATTGCGGCTGCCACGACAACCGGATGGACAAGATCTGGTGGAACGAGGCCTGGATGGGCTGGCCGGTGGACGCGAGCTACGCCGAGAATTCCAACGTGACGCATGCCGGGAAATTGACCGGGAAGCTGCTGCTGGTGGTCGGCGAGGTGGACAGCAATGTCGATCCGGCGTCCACCATGCAGGTCGTCGGCGCGTTGCAGCGGGCGGGGAAGGATTTCGAGTTCATGCCGATCGTGAACTCGAATCACGGCGCGGCGGAAACGCCGTATGGCAGCTACCGGCGCGCTGAATTCCTCGTGCGGAATCTCGGCGCGGAACCGGCGGAGGCGGCTGGGCCACGGGACGATTTGGAGAAGTGGTAATCGGGGGCGGACGGGAAATGAGCCGGCACGCTTGCAAGCGGGCGGCGCTTAGATTTCGGCAGACGGTTCCTTTTCGCGAACCGGCGTTTTCCGGCGACCTTTCAGGCCGCAATTCCTAAGTTCTGCCGGTTCCCGGACCTGAAGGGCCGGGCTTTGTTCCATGACCCTTTCAGGGCCGGACTCGGCATCATACGCCCCATTGAATATGCTCCGGCCCGATCGCTGCATAGCAGTTCCACGGACTGGGTATTGCCTGATCGTTGCTTACCGGAGATCCAGCCCATCGGGCTGGGCTGAGGAATCGCAAAACCTTCGGCCAAAGCGTTGCGTGAAGCCAAATTCTCAGAAGCCGTTGGCCAGCTTGGACACGAGGTCTTCGCTGGCGCGGCGGAGCGCCTCGGGCAGGGCGTTGTTCCGGGCGGTCTGGAGGTTCGCGGCGACGAAGAGCTGGCTGTTCCCGGAGCTGCTGCCGGAGGCGAGGATTATGGTGGGATCGCGCGCGTCGCGGAGTTTCCAGCGAAGCGTGACGGTGTTTTCCAACTCCTCGGGAAGCAGCGTGTCGAGCCGGGTGCCGCGGATGGTGGAGTAGCGGATCGATTGCAAATCCCCTTCCAAAACGGCATCGGCGGCATCCACGGTGCCGATGCGATAAGTGCCGTCCTGGACGAACGCATTGGCGACGGCGGAGGTGGCGAGGGCCTCGGCGCGCGGGTGCAGCGTGGCATTCCGAAACATCGGCACGGCGATGGATTTGACCGAGGCAAGCGACTCGGGCCGCACATTTCCCAGCCGGTAGCCGGCGCAGGACGGGAGCAGGGCGGCGGCGGCGAGCGCGAGGAGGGATTTCATGGACCGGGCGGAAAAGCGGGATCACTCGCCGAGCGCCTTGAGCCGGCCGCTGGCCTTGTCGCGCAACGATCCGGCGGGGGCGTTCTTCACGATGTCCCGGTAATAGACTTTGGCGGACTCGACCTTGCCGGTCTTCTCGTAGAACTCGGCGATGTCGTAGGATTTCTGCAAATCACGCGTGCCGAGCTTGGCGATGCGGGCGCGGGCTTCGCCGTTGCGGGAGTGGCCGGGGTATTGGAGGAGGTAGTCATTGAAGGCCTCGCGGGCGAGATCGATATTCGCCTGGTTCTGATTTCCCCGGTCCGCCTCGTCGGTGAGGATGACGCCGACGCGGAACAAAGCCTCGGGCGCCTGCGGGCTGTCGGGCTGGTCGCGGACGAGCTTGCGGTAGGCCTCAATGGCTTCCTTGGACTTTTTCTTGCTCTCGTAACGCTGGCCGATCGTGAATTGCGCCTTGGAAGCGGCGGCGGAGCGGGGCGCGTTGTCGCGGACCTTGCCCAGCATTTCCACCGTTTTGTCGAGGGAGAGGCGCGTCTTCAGGCCGAGCATGCTAGACTTGATGTCACCGTCGGCGGCGCGCTGGGCCATGGAAATCTGGCGGTTGAGCGCGGTGCTGTAGAGGCCGCTGCCTTGAAAGCGTGCGAGGAATTTGTCATATGCGTCGAAGGATTCGGTCACGTCCCCCCGCTGCTCCAGCAGTTCTGCCTGGCGGTAGCGGGCTTGCGCGGCGGACGGCGCGAAGGGGTATTTCGTGGCGACCTTGTCGTAGGTTTTGATCGCGCTGCGGGTTTTGCCGGCATCGTCCGCCTGCTTGGCTTTCAGGTAGAGCGCCTCGCCCTCCGCGCTGGCCTGGGCGGTATTTCCGGCCATGATCGGCAGCCCGGAATCGTTGCCACAGGAAATCAGGAAACACGCGAGGATCGAAACGAGAGCGGACGCAACCGGTCGGAGGGGCATGCCGCGGAGCATAGGAACGCGATGGGCCGGGGAAAGCCCAAATTCCGCGCTCATTTGCCGAGTTCCGCGGCGCGTTCGGTGGCCGCGGTGACGGCCTCGATGAGGGCCGAGCGGATGCCGTTCCGCTCCAACGCGGCGAGGCCGGCGGCGGTGGTGCCGCCGGGCGAAGTGACCATGTCCTTGAGCACGGCGGGATGCTCGCCGGTTTCCAAAACCATGGCGGCCGCGCCGAGCACGGTCTGCGCTGCCAAACGCACGGCATCGGCCCGCGGGATGCCGTTCCGCACGCCGCCATCGGCCAGCGCGTCGATGATGGTATAAATGTAGGCCGGGCCGCTGCCGGAGAGGCCGGTCACCGCGTCGATCAGCTTTTCCGGCACTTCGATCGCGATGCCGACGGCCTCCAGCAAGGATTTCGCGGTATCCGCATCCTCGCGGGTGGCACGGCTGCCGAGGCAGTAGGCGGCGGCGCCCTTGCCGACGAGCGCCGGCGTGTTCGGCATCACGCGGACGAGGCGGACGTTCTTCGGCGCGGCCTTTTCCAAGGCGGCGAGCGTCAGCCCGGCGACCACGGAAATGACGAGCCGGGGCTTCCCGCCGGCGCGCTTGCCCGCATCCGTAAGCGCGGCGGGGGCGTCATGAGGCTTGGTGCAGAGGAGGATCGTCTCGCAGGCGGCGATTTCCGCGGCGTCGGCGGTGGCGCGCGCGCCGGTGGCTTTTTCGAAAGCGGCGCGGGATTTCTCGTAAGGATCGCAGCCCAGCACCTCGTCCGCAGCGACGACTTTGGCCCGAATCGCGCCCTGAATGAGCGCCGTTCCCATTTTTCCGCATCCGATGATTCCCAACTGCATGCGGCAAGGCTACGGGGCCGCGCGGCGGACATGCCAGCGTCTTTTCGCTTGGTGGCGCGAGCGCCGCCGGGGCATGCTCGCCGGATGAGATTGCGAACGCTGGCGGTGCTGGTCGGGGGTTGTGCGCTGGCCGCGGGGGAGGAAATCCCAGCCAAGGCGGACGCCGCAGGGAAGCCCGCCGAGGTCATCGCCGAGCCGGCGGAAACGGATGTCCCGGAGGTCGAAGCCTGTATCCCGGACCCCGTCAAGGCGCTGGGCGCGCCCGCCATGCTTGATTTCCCCGGCGGCATCGCCATGGCCGTAACCGCGGCCTCCGCGGAGGTGCAGGCGCACGTCAACCAAGGGCTGAACCATCTCCACGGCGGTTGGGAATTCGAAGCCAGCCGGCATTTCGCCGCCGCCATGCGCGCCGATCCCGAGTGCCTGCTCGCCGAATGGGGCATGGTGATGGCGCTGCTGACGCCGAATCCGGAGACCGGCCCGGCGCAGAACGCGGCCGCGCGCCGCATGGTTTTCCTGCTGGAGCAGGGCAAGGGCAGCGACCTCGAACGCGGCCTCGCCTACGCCCTCATGAAATACATTCAGGAAGGTCCGGCAGGCGCCGCATCGGCCTTCCGGAAGGTCGCGGACCAATTTCCCAACGACATGCAGGCGTCGGTTTTCACCGCGCTTTTCGGCCGCGGCGGTTACGACGTCAGCGGCAGCGCCACGCCGGATCAGGAAGCGGCGGAGAAGCGGCTGGAGGATCTGGTGGCGAAATTCCCGGACAGTCCGGTGCCGCTCAACGCGCTGCTGACGATCCGCGCCGAAGCTCCGGATTTGGCGAAATCCCTCCCGCTTGCCCGCAAGCTCTGCCAGATGGAGCCGGACTACGCGCCGTATTTCCACGTGCTCGGCCACTATGAATGGCGCTGCGGAAATCACACCGAGGCCGAGGCCGCGTTCGGCAAGGCCTCGTCGCTCTACAAGGCATGGGAGAAATCCAACGGTGCCAGCGTCGCGGACTGTCCCGGCTGGGTGAAATCCGAGTGCTATCGCATTGTCTCGATCGCTTCCGGCGGCGATTTCGATACCGCCTATGCCGCCGCCCGCCAAGTGGCCGACACGCCGTGGCCTGCGGAGCGCGGCGCCTCGCCGGGCGCTAGGCTTCTGCTGTGGGAGGCGAAATCCCTGCCCGCCCGCATCCTCCTCCACCGCGGCTTGCCGGGAAATGCCGAGGAAGGCCTCCACTCGCTGCCCGCACCGGAAGTGCTGGTAAAAACCCGCGCCGACTCGCTCGCTTACTGGTGGCTGGACGGCCTCCGTTTCGCTCTCGAAGCCCGCCGCCTGCTCGATTCCGACAAGCCCGAAGAGGCCCGCGACGCCGTCGCAGCCTTCACCCTCCACGGCGGGGAAATGGCGAAAACCCAGCAACTCGCGATCCGCGATGGCGAGCGCTCGTCGTGGACCCGCGCGTTCCGCGCCCTCGAAGTCCTCGCCAGCGATTTGCGCGGCCGCATGGCCATGGCCGGTCCGGCCGATCGCATCGGCGCGGCCTACAACTGGTATTCCTCCGCCGCCGACCGCCAGCGCACCGAGCCGATGATGTTCCCGCCTGCCGTCCTCACGCCCATGGCCGTCCGCCTGGCCGATTACTATCTTGCCGCGGGAAATCCGGAAGAGGCCGTCGCGGCCTGCGAGCGCGCCCTCGCCGCATTCCCCAACGACAGCAAATCCCTCGAAGTCCTCGAGAAGGCCCGCAAAGCGGCGGCGGTGAAGAAGTAGCCAACCGGGTCACAGACTTTCGCGGAAGCGGTGAATCGCTTCGGTCCAGTCCTCGATGAGCGCGCAGCGCTCCAGCTCGGCGAGCGGCAGTTCAGGCAGCAGGACGCTGGATCTCGCAGGCCCGTCGTAGCCCGTTCCATCCGGGCGGAGGCTCCAGATTTCGATGGCACCATGTCGCCAGAACCAGACTTCGCCCACCCCAAGGCGGCGGTAGATTTCGAGCTTCGGCAGACCGCCGCTGGTTAGGGCGACTTCCAGCACCATGTCCGGCATCTCCTTCCGCCCGCCGAAATTCCAGGATTCATCCGGTTCCGCACCCGCTTCTTTGACTTTTCGAATGGTCGCCTGACCGATTGGGTAGGCCCTGACAGCTCGGGCTAGGAAAAACTGCTCAAGCAGCGTGGCGATCCATTTTTTCAGTTCTTCGTGCTTTTTGCCGGTGCTCACAATCTCGACAACCCCCTCCAGGTAATACAATCGCGGTCCCGGACGATCATCGCCAAGTGCCGCATCCAAGGCGAGATACCCATTCCAGTCGAAGCCGGAAAACATGAGCCTGTCCTCGCCTCCGGCACCCCCGGAATCTCCATTCCGATTACGGAGGATCTTCCGAAGCGGACGGGATAACGTGGGTTCGGTCAAAAGCTGAACGGCGTCGGGCATTGGCTCGAAGCTGGCACGCGGCCGGGGCGATGCCAACCGGGGAATTTATGCGGGGTAATGAAATGGCTTGGCGGATGCAATCCGCCGCCACGGTCACCGGCCGGCGGTGGGAAAGGTGGTGCGGAGGTGGTAGAATCCTTTGGGGCTGGCGTTGTGGATGGCGTCGAGGCGTTGGAGCAGAGCAGCGGCGCCGGGGATGCCGGCTTGGATTTCCTGAAACGGGCCGAGATCGGGCGACCAGAGGATGTCATAAACGCGGGCGGGCGAACCCTGCCAGCGGAGGAGTTTGGTGGCATCCGGCTGGACGACGACCTCGAAGCCACTGCGGGAGGCGGGGTTTTTCGCATCGGTGCCGCGGATGTATTCGTCGAGGTCGCTCTCGCCATCGCCGTCGAAATCCGAAGTGGCGCTGGCGGTGGTGAGATTACCGAAAGTGGCCATTTCGTAAGGATCGGGCAGGCCGTCGTGATCGGTGTCCGGCGCGGCGGAGTTGGTGACGAGCCCCGCGAAGACGACGCCGCTATCGAGCGGATCGCCGGCGGCATTGGCGAAATTGGTGAACGGGGACGGCTCAGCCAGTCCGAATTCGAATTTGATCGTACCCGTCGTGGTCCGCTGGAAAACGAGGGTGGCGAGCAGGATGCCATCGCCGGCGAGACCGTCGGCGGGGCGGCTTCCATCGAAGCGGCCGCCCACGACGGTGACCGCCCCGACACCGGGAGTACGGACGTCGGTGTAGGGATGGCTTACGCCGTCCTCGCTGCGGAGAAACCAAAGTCCGCCGTAGCTACCGGCGGATTGGAGGGCGAGGACGCCGTTGTAGCTGACACGGACGCCGAAGCCGCGCAATGCCTCGCCGCCGGTGTCCGCGGTCAGATCGACGATCACTTGCGTGGCGCTGACCGTGGCCACGGGCCTTACGACAATGGCGGGGGCCGCCGCGGCGAGCGGGGCCAGAATGAGAAGAACAAAAGGAATTTTCATGGCGGTGAAGTGGTTGGGGTTTGATTTCCCGGATTTCACGGAGTGCCATACGCGGCGGAGAAAATGGCGAGGTCCTGAGCGTCCACGTCGCCGTCGTTGTCCAAATCTCCGAGCAATCCACTGGCACCGAGTTCGATCGCGTGATTGTCGAAGAAGGGAGTGGAATAGATCCGCCCGAAGCCATTCGTGGTGCGCGCCCAGGCGGTGATGGTGAACTGGTAGGCGCAGCGCTCCCACTGCTGGAGCGCGGGCAGCGGCGGCTGCGGGCTGGCCGGGGTGGCGGCCACGGAGGCCATGGTCACGCCGTTCCAGATTGCGTTCGCACTGATGTGGTTGGTGTAGTTATCGCTGACGATGACGCCGCCGGAGCGATTTCTGCCGTGCTCGACGACGAGCGAGTAGTCATCGAGAAATCCGTCCGGGTGGCTGGCGGTGTAGGTGAAATTGAGCGTGGAGGTGGGCGACAGCAGGTCGAGGATGCCGCACTCGCCCACTGGCGGGCCGCCGCCGAAGGAAATCGAGTCGATGGAAACGACGGGCGGCGTGTTGTTGACGGTCAGGATGAGGTCGGGATTGGGACTGAGCGCGATGAGCGCGCTTAAGAAAGTGTATGCCTCGAGCCGGACGGAATAGCGGCCATTCGCGAGGCCGAGGGTGTTCAGCACGACACGCAGATTCTCATGCGCCCAGTACGCGCCGCCGCCGTTCACGGTGGGGGTGTAGGTGGGCACGCCAGCGAAGGTGGCGGGGCCGAGCGCGACGTTGCTGGTGGTGATGGCACCGCCGGAAATGACATAGCGGACCTTGCTGAGCGGCGTGTCCACGTAGGTGAAAGCGGCGGGGAGCGGCGGGGTGCTGCCGCTCCATTTCCCGATCTTGACGGCGTAGCGATAAACTGCCGTTTCATTGGATCCAAAAGGGCCGTAGAGCCAGGGCAAGCCGCCGAAGGGGCGGTCGCGGCTGATGGTCAGACCGCCCTTCGCACCGGCGGTCTGGTTGATTTCCGCCACCGGGATGGTGCCGACGGAGGTCCACAGGAATCCGTCGATGACGGAGCCGGGAGGAGCCGCCGCGCCGCACGGGCCGCCGGTCGCGCCGATGTCATTTCGCGAGCCATCGATGTCGTTGTAGATGGCGGCGGGGTCGCCGGCGTCGATCGCGGGCGATCCGGACATGGGCCGGTAGCCCGCATCCAGCAGCGGATTCGCGGAAATACTGCCGATGCCGGGCGTGAGAATCGCGCCGCCTTGGGCGCTGTAGTTGCCAAAGCCCGAGTTATTCCAGACGTCGTTGTAGGTCAGCGCGGGATTCGCGCCGGATCCGAAGCCGGAGATGCCCGGGGTGTTGCCGGTGACGATGTTGTTCTTGATGACCGGCGACGACGAATTCACCCAGATGCCGTCGCCGGCGTTGTCCCCGACGGTATTGTTGACGATCTGGCTGCCGCTGGTGCTGGCCGGAAACAGGTAGATGCCGACTTCGTTGCGCAGCACGATATTGTTGGAAATCAGCGGAATGGAGCCGCCGAGAACAATGATGCCCCAGTTGATTATGCCGTCGGACGGGTTGCCATTGTCGCTCACGGTATTTCCGCAAACGAAGGCGGTCGAACTGGAGGTGAGGCGGATGCCGTCGGTATTTCCCCGGACGATGTTGTCGCGAATGAACGGGCTGCCTCCGTCGATTTGGAATCCGGCGTCGCCCGAGCCGGTGCCGCTGCCCTGCACGGTGAAACCGGAAAATTCGGTATTCGTCACGCCGGTGGCGGTGACGACGTCGCCGGTGCCGGTGCCTTGCAGGGTGACTTGGTTCGGTCCGGCGCCGAGGACGTTCACGCTGCTGCGGAGTGTCAGAGTCTCGGTGTAGGTGCCGGGCGCGACGCGCACGTCGTCGCCGGGCGAGGCGTGGTCGATCGCGAGCTGGATCGACTGACCGGGGCCGACGTTGAGGAACTTGTTCCCGGTGATCTGCACCTTCACGCCCTCGCGGCGGAAGCTGCTGAGCGGCGGGCTGGTATCGTTCGTTTGATCCAGGCCGGGGCAGGGATCGGTGTTGTCCGGGAGATCCACGCCAAGATCTCCGACCACCGAGTAAAACGGATTCGGAGAACCGGGCTGCTGGTTGAGGAAAAACGAGAAACACAGCGTGGAGCCCGCCGCTACGGCCGGGTTGGTGACGCCGCCGCTGGTCATTTGACTGGCAACGGCCTTTTCGGTGGTGTTCAGCGTCGCGTTGGCGAATCCAGAG
>JBBSUD010000032.1:0-44256 GCA_038235225.1 Verrucomicrobiales bacterium | reverse complement strand
TATGGCGTCTGCTGACTTCTCTTCCGCTTGCGCGGTCGAGATCTCCCCAGGTAAGAGCGCGATGCTTCCCTGCACAACCGCCACATTTACCTCCACGGGTAATCCAGACGACTTCGCTGCGTTGTGCCAGCTCGTCGTGCCGTGAGTGGGGTCGGGTCTTGGATGGTGGATTTTTCCACTGCTGGAATGGCCGCTCCATGATATGGAAATACACATTACCCGCTTGCCAGACCGGACGGCTGGATTCAGTCGCGGATAGCGCGTGGGGTGGGATGCGCAAGGACGGCGGATTTCCCAAAAGCACTTGGGAAGGGACGCAGGAATCGATCCTGACGAGCGAGCGTCTGTCACTCCCGGCAAACCAGAATTTCCGGCGACCTTTCAGGCCGCGATCCGGAGTTCCGGATGGTCCCCGGCCCTGAAGGACCGGGCTTCGTTCCATGGCCCTTTCAGGGCCGGATTCCGGGCTGAATTCCAGGCTGAAAGGCTGATCGGACAAAGCCTGGGGCTGATAGTCTAGATCTTGGTCACAACTTCCAGGCCCTCCGTCTTTCGCTGTCTGGGAATCGGCAGCGGTCCTGACGCGCGTCATTTTTTAGGGAAGCGTGCATGAAATCCAATGCTCCATGCCGCGTTAGCGGCAATTGACCGTAGCCCGGCGATTCATCGCCGGGATGGAAGCCGAAAGGAAATCCGGGTCGCGTAGCGATCCACGATTTGCCCGGTAGCTCCAGAGGAATCAAGCGTCGCTGCGCGACGCGGGAATCTTCGCGCGACCGATACCCGCTGAAGTGCGGGTCTCCGGTCAGCAGCCGCTAGCGCGGCATGAAGATGGACACTTTGTGGAATGCACCTCGCCGGCAGCCGACAAGAATGTCCGAAGTAATTTTCGCGCCGTTCCTTATTGTTGGCTTTTCCGGGGCGGGGCATTGGCTTTGCGAGTCGCAGACTCGCGGTCCGGATGGCGGAGCCAGGAGAGATTGAAGCGGTAGTGTAAGGCGCTGGAAATGAGGTGGATGACGTTGTCGGGAGTCTGGGTGGCGGCGAGGTAGCCGGCGGGTTCGGCGTTGTCGGGAGTGGCGGTGAATTTGCCGGTCCAGGCGCCGCCATCGAAATCGCCGGAGCCGGGGGTGATGAGTTTGCGGATCGGCCAGGTTTTGCCGTCGTCCTCGGAGATGGCGGCGTAAAGGCCATAGCCGGTGAAGGTTCCTAAATGGGGTCGGGTCTTGGATTGTGGATTTCTTCGCCGCGGGAATGGCCGCACCATGATATGGAAATACATATTCCCCGCTAGCCAGCCCGGACGTCTGGATTCAGTCGCGGAGAGCGCGTGGGGTGGATGGGCAGGGCGGCGGATTTCCCAAAGGCACTTGGGAAGGGACGCAGGAATTGATCCTGACAAGCAAGCGTCTGTCACTCCCGGCAAACCAGAATTTCCGGCGACCTTTCAGGCCGCGATCCAGAGTTCCGGATGCTACCCGGCCCTGAAGGACCGGGCTTCGTTCCATGGCCCTTTCAGGGCCAAAGGTCCGGCATTCCTCAGCCCAGCCCAACGGGCTGGGTCGCAGTAGGAAGCCGATTTGCGGCCTGAAGGGTCGCGACCGGCGGTTAAGGCCCGGCGGTGTGTCGCAGCCCGTTGGGCCGCCGGGCAATTTGGCAATCCGATACCCAGCCCGTCGGGGTGGGCTGAGGAATGGCCGGGTCGTTGACCCTGAAGAAGCCGGATCAATCCTCCCTTCCCTATTTCCAATCGGGCCAATCCATAACGGCATTGATCTGAATTCCCTGGCAATGTCGGTCCGACGCCGCCTCTCAGGAGAGCTTTTCGGCGAGCTTGCGCAGCGCCCTTTCGGCGGCGAGAACGCTACCTCCGCAGGGTCCGTGATAGACGGCGTCGTCGCGGTTTTCCCCGGTGGCATAAGCGATTGCAATTGTTTCCAGACTCGACAGGCGGATTCAGCGGGATAGTGTGACCGCATGACCGCCACCTTGGATGCCCTTTCCAGCCAGGCTTTTCTCCTGCCCGCTGAACAGAAGATGCGACTTGCCCTCGCGTTGATGGAGAGCGTTGAGACCGACAGCCCCGTAACTGCCGGTGAGGCCTGGACTGCTGAGATTTCACAGCGGATTGAGGACTACGACTCTGGACGGGTGAAGCGCATTCCTGCTTCTGAGGTTTTTCGCAGGCTCCGCGAAATCGCACCTGACCGATGAACCTCATACTGGAATTTCATCCCGAGGCCGAAGCTGAGGTTCAATGCATCACAGGGGATTATGAGGCTAAGGAACCGCGCAGGAACAAACCTTTACACCAAGCGCTAGGTCACTCCCGGCAAACCAGAATTTCCAGCGACCTTTCAGGCCGCGGTCCAGTTCCAAATCACACCCGGCCCTGAAGGACCGGGCTTTGTTCCACAGCCCTTTCAGGGCCGGATATCCGGGCTGGAAGCCCGATGGAACAAAGCCCGGGGCTTTAGCCCCGGGACTGCGGCAATGCAATATCGCGGCCTGAAAGGTCGCCGGAAATCCTGGCAGTCAGGAGCGCGCCAACCTTATATCAATCCGGTCATCATGGGAATACGCATGATTGATCGCAGGCGGAAATGCCCAAATAATTTTTGCGCAGTTCCCAAGGTTCTTGGACTCGGTGCCCGATTTCGCCACGAGGTAGAGGACGCTTGTTCTGACATAGTGCTGCACCCTTTACTTTGGTGACTTCGAGAAGAGGGCTGGAGGCGTGTGAACCTGCCGGGTTTTCCATATTATATCGGCTTCATCATCCGGGTGGAAATTGTCTTGGTCGTGGCTGTTTCTCACCATGCCCGACATCCCGACTACTGGAAGACTCGATGGCCATGAATCACTCCAACCTGAGTGGGACCGGGTCTTGGATTGTGGATTTGTCCGCTGTTGATATGGCGGATTCATGATATGGAGCTGCAAATTCTCCGTTAGCCAAACCGGACGGCTGGATTGTGTCGCGGAGGGCGCATGGGGTTGGATGCGGAGGGCGGGGATTTCCCAAAAGCACTTGGGAACGACGCGGGAATCGATCCTGAGATGCAAGCGTCTGTCACTTCCGGCAAACCAAAATTTCCGGCGACCTTTCAGGCCGCGATCCAGTTCCAAATCACACCCGGCCCTGAAGGACCGGGCTTCGTTCCACAGCCCTTTCAGGGCCGGATTCCGGGCTGAATTCCGGGCTGAAAGTCCGATCGGACAAAGCCTGGGGCTGATAGTCTAAATCATGATACATAACTTCCAGGCCCTCCGCCTTTCGCTGTCCATGAACCGGCAGCGGTCCTGACGCGCGTCGTATTGTTAGGGAAGCGTGCATGAAATCCAAGGCCCCATGCCGCGTTAGCGGCAATTGACCGTAGCCCGGCGATTTATCGCCGGGATAAATGTCGAAAGAAAATCCGGGTCGCGTAGCGATCCACGATTTGCCCGGTAGCTCCAGAGAAATCAGGCGTCGCGACGCGACGCGGGAATCTTCGCGACCGGTACCCGCACTGAAGTGCGGGCCTACGGTCAGCAGCCGCTAGCGCGGCATGAAGATGGATACTTTGTGGAATGCACCTCGCCGGCCGCCGACAAGAATGTCCCGAGTGATTCCCGGGCCATTTCTCATGGCTGGCTTTTCCGGGGCGGGGCATTGGCTTTGCGAGTCGCAGACTCGCGGTCCGGGTGGCGGAGCCAGGGGAGATTGAAGCGGTAGTGGAGGGCGCTGGAAATGAGGTGGATGACGTTGTCGGGCGTTTGGGTAGCGGCGAGGTAGCCGGCGGGTTCGGCGTTGTCGGGAGTGGCGGTGAATTCGCCGGTCCAGGCGCCGCCATCGAAATCGCCGGAGCCGGGGGTGATGAGTTTGCGGATTGGCCAGGTTTTGCCCTCATCCTCGGAAATGACGGCGTAAAGGCCGTAGCCGGTTAAGGTGCCGCCATCCGCGGTGGGAAATTCCATGCCGCGGGCGCGCGGCTTTTCGCGAACGCCGCTGGTGAAGCCGACGAAGAGCAATTGGCCTTCGTTGAGGCGGCGCAAAATCAGGCGCTGGCCGCCACCGATTGGGAAAAACGGGCTGGCGGAGTAGGTCCAGGTTTTCCCGAAATCGGAGGAACGGCTTTCCGGCATGTGACCATCGATTGCGTTGCCCCGGCCGAGCGCCAGCAGGCTGCCGTCCTTGAGCTGGACGACGCCGGCGTGGATGCCGGCGATGGTGCCACTGCCCGTTGATCCGGCGGCGAAATCCGGCTGCGGCTGGCCGCGGCCGGGGTCGGTCCAGGATTTCCCGCCATCGCGGCTGATCTGCAAATTGCTGCCGCCTTCCGCGCCGGGGACGGCGTCGCACGGCTGGACGAACGCGCCGTCGCTGGTCTGGATCGCGCCGGAAATGACTTGCTGGCGGTCGCGGTAAATCGGGCAAACCGGGTCGGGCGCGGTCCAGGTCACGCCGTTGTCGCGGCTGGTGCGGTGAAACATCGCGAGAATGTCCCAGCCGTGGCCACCGGCGGGAGCCATGCCATTGATATGGTGGAAGTTGCCTTCGCGATCGCGGAAAATCGAGGATCCGTGCATGTTCCGTCCGGGTGATTTGAAAAACGCGCTGGAGGCGTCCCATTCGGTCGCGCCGTGGCGGAAGCGGCTAGCAAGAACGGTGAGTTCGGGGCCGATTTCCTGCTTGGTGGAATACCAGATGGCGAGCAGGTCGCCATTGTCGAGCCAGGTGAGGGATGGCTGGTGGTTGTGCGGATAGAACGGCTCGCCGGCGTCGGCGGGCGGTTTCACGAAACGGATCGGGCCGGTGAGAATCGGCTTTTCCGAGGGCGCGGGCCAGGTGAAATGCGCTTGGGAAACGTCGCGCGCCCAGAGCGGCGTTGTGACGTCCGGAGTGACGCTTACGGATTCGATTTTCCCGCCGGAGTCCGTGGTTTCGAAATAGCGGTAGGTGGCGGGCGCGGCGGCGAGGGACGCGGCGGTGAGGAAGAATGGGACCACGGAATACACGGAAAACACGGAAATGGGGTGGGTTGAAAAGGGAGCGGCCGGCCTCGATTTCCGGGACCGGCCGCTATTCCGGCCCTTATTCCGCCGGCGGCGTCAGCATGTCGAGCAGCTCGACGATGCCGCGCAGCGGGATGTGAATTTGGTCGGGCCGGGTGGCGAGGGCGCGGTCGAGTTCGTGCATCGCTTCGTTGAGCACGTAGGCGGGGAGCATGACGCGGACTTCCTGCTCGGACTGCGCGAGCGTCTCGCAGGTGCCGGCCTTTTCGAGGTAAGCGCGGAGAAATTCCGAGCTGACGGCGCGATACCAGAGATTCGCCCATGGTTCCAAGGTGCCGGTGCCTTCAGCCTCCAAGCCGCCACGTTCGACGAGATCCGCGAGCGAAACCCAGACGGCGCGGTGGAACGACCGCAGCATCCCGGCCACGTCGCGCAGCGGGGATCGCTTGATCGCGCGCTCGCTGACGGGCGCGGACGGGTCGCCCTCGAAGTCGATGAAGGTGAAGTCCTTGCCGTTGTAAATGAGCTGGCCGAGGTGGAGTTCGCCGTGGGTCCGGATGCGTTTGGCGTGCAGCCGCTGGTCTTGCAGCGCTTGGAAATGCGCGACGATTTCCGGCTCGCGCCCGACGACCTCGCGCGCCAGTTCCGCGACATCCGGCGGAAGCTGCGGCAGGCGCTTTTTCAGAATCCGGAAGGTATGCGTGGTGGTGGTCCGCATCGATTGGAACAAGCCGCGGACGTAGTGGGAGGTGAAATTTTCCGGGGCGAATGCCGGGCTTTCCTGCTCCGCGGAGAGGGCGGTGTGGAGTTCCGCGGTGCGCTCGCCGATGACGCGCGCCGAGTCGAGGTAGGTGCCGAGCGTCTCCATCAGTTCCTGCGGCGGGCGCACGGTGACGGGGAATTTCTGCGGCTCGTCCACCTCCGGCAGCTCGAGGCCGTCGGCGGATTCCGAGGCGATGCGCTCGTAGTAGCGACCGATGGAATCCCGCGTGTGGTCCCAGACATTGCGGGCGTTCGCGACGGATTCGTTGAGCATCGCGAGCGTGTATGACGCGCCGTCGGGGGCGAGAAATTCCAGTTTGCCGGCGAGCCGGTGGACGTTCGGGAAATCGCTGTCGGTGAGGAATCCGCCGATCTCGATGTCCGGGTTGAGGCCGGGGACGGAGCGGCGGAACCACTTGAGCATGAACTCATCGCCGTAGCCGACGGTGGTGTTTCGCTGCTCGATGTGGGTGCGGTAGGATTCGGGCAGTTCCTTGTCGCCCAGAATTTCCTCGAACGCCGTGGCCTGGGTGCCGCGCAGCGAGCCGCTGTGGCCGGGCGAGGCAATCGTGCGGAGCAGGAAATCGCAGAACGTGGGGTCGATCAGCGCGTCGTAAAGCACGCCCTCCGACTCGCCGGCGCGGATGTCGCAGACGATGCCGCGGGCGTTTTCCGAGTGCATTTCCTCGGCGGCTTTTCCATCCGCCCAAGCCAGCGGGACGGAGTAAATCTCGTGCTCGCCATGGCCGAAAACGGCCTCGAGAAACACCAGCCGGGCCGGGATTTCCGCATCTGCCAGATTGGCGACGTGCCGGATGCCGACCTGGCGCAAATCGCGGTCCTGCGCGGAATACCAACTCTGTCGCGGCAGCCAGGAAAGCAGCCGGGCCTCAAGCTGGGTGCGGGATTTGTCCGAGAAAATGGCGGACAAATCGCCCGTCACCTTGATCGGCGCGGCGGCCGGACGGGCGGTCTGCGGGCCGGTCGCTCCGGCCGCCTCGGGGTCCTCGATGGAGAACCAATAGAACGAGTGCGGAGTGAGCGTCAGGAAATAATCCTCGCCGCCGATCAGCGGGAATTTCACCCGGCCGAACAGCTCGACCGGCTCCTGCCCGCTGAAGCGCGAAAGGTCCAGCTCCACTGGCTGGACGAAGCGCGAGAGGTTCGCGACCACCAGGATGGTTTCGTTTTCGAAACGCAGCAGATAGGTGAGGATTTTATGGTTCTCCGGGCTGAGGAATTCGCATTCGCCTTCACCAAGCGCGCGGTAGCGTTTCCGGAGCGCCAGCATGCGACGCATCCACCAAAGCAGTGAGTGCGGGTTCTGCGATTGCGCCTCCACATTGCACGCTTCGTAGTGATACTCCGGATCGTAAATGATCGGCAAATAGAGCGCCTGCGGATTGGCGCGGGAGAATCCGGCGTTCTTGTCGGAACTCCACTGCATCGGCGTGCGCACGCCATTGCGATCGCCCAGGTAAATATTTTCCCCCATGCCGATCTCGTCGCCATAGTAAAGCACCGGCGTGCCGGGCAATGATAGCAAGATGGCATTCATCAGCTCGATGCGCCGGCGGTCATTTCCTAACAATGGAGCGAGCCTGCGGCGGATTCCCAGATTGAGCCGCGCGCGGTTCACGTGGGCATACATCCGGTACATATAATCGCGCTCCTCGTCAGTGACCATTTCCAGCGTCAGCTCGTCGTGGTTCCGCAGGAAAAGCGCCCATTGGCTGGTGCTCGGGATATCCGGAGTTTGCTCCAGAATATCGACGATCGGCACCCGGTCTTCCATCCGCAGCGCCATGAAAAGTCTTGGCATCAGCGGGAAATGGAACGCCATGTGGCACTCGTCGCCCTCGCCCTCGCCAAAGTATTCTACCGCATCTTCCGGCCATTGGTTCGCTTCGCCAAGCAGCATGCGGTCACCATATTTGTCATCCACATGTTTCCGCAGCCGCTTGAGGACGGCGTGGGTTTCCGGAAGATTTTCCCCGCTCGTGCCTTCCCGCTCGAAGAGATAGGGCACCGCGTCCAGCCGCAGCCCGTCCACGCCCAGGTCGAACCAGAAATCCAGCACCTTCACCATCTCGTCATATACTTCCGGATTTTCCCAATTCAGGTCCGGTTGGTGGGAGAAGAAGCGATGCCAAAAGTATTGCTGGGCGACATTATCATAAGCCCAGTTCGATACTTCGATGTCTTTGAAAATGATCCGCGCGTCCTGGTATTTCTCGGTTGTGTCGCTCCACACATAGAAATCCCGGTAGCGACTGTCCCGCGGCGCCCGCCGCGCGCGCTGGAACCACGGATGCTGATCGGAAGTATGGTTCAGCACCAACTCCGTGATCACCCGCAGCCCGAGCCGATGCGCCTCGTTGAGGAATTCTTTGAAGTCGTCCAACGTGCCATACATCTCGTGGACATTGAAATAGTCCGCCGTGTCATAGCCGTCGTCCCGCAGCGGCGAGGGGTAGAACGGCAACAGCCAGAGCGCCGTGATGCCGAGATCTTTCAAATACGGCAGCTTCGAGGTCAGCCCCTTGAAATCGCCGATTCCGTTGTCGTCGCTGTCGCAGTAGGCGCGGACGTGGACCTCGTAGATCACCCCGCTTTTGTACCAAAACGGGTCGTTAATCGGGCTGGTCGGGGCGGGGGAGGGGGCGAGAGAGGCGGTCGGTTGATTCATGAAATGGCGTGGATGGTTGGTGGCGCGGCGTTCCGCGGCCCGGTCCGCAACCATACCGGGAACACGCGCCCTGCCAAACGCTTTGCGCCGTGTCGGCGGCCATCGGTCGCCGCAAGCCCGCCGCGTGTCCCACTATTTGGTGACATGACAGACTCCGGGAAATCCGCCAATTTCTCCTCGTCGCGGGGATGGGGATCTCCAAGACCAGTATCGATTCATGACACAATCCGGGGTCGCGCGAGTGCGCGACCCCATTTTTTTGCCTGAATTTCAAGGGATCAGCGCCACCCGGTAGAACCGCCGCGGTTCCTGCGGATCCATCGCCACGCTGGCGCTGGCGGTGAGAGCCGCGGGTCCGGCGGTAGTCAGGCTGGAGGGCACGTCGGTCCACGGAGCGGATTTCAAATCGGCGCATGACTGAATGCGGTAGCTTCGGCCCGGAAAGCATTTCCACGTCAGCGAAAACGTGTCTGCCGAACGGATTGTGGCGGTGATGACAAACCCTCCGCCGGGTTCGAGGCGGTCGAAAATGCCGTTCGCGTCCTCGTCGCGCAGCGCTTCCAGCGGGATTTTCAACAGCTCGCCGGGATCGATTTCGCCATCGTCATTTCCGGCAGGTGCTTGCGCTCCGAGCAATCCGGCATCGCTGGTCTGGTAGGCGGCCGAGGCCAGAAACAGCGATTCCGGCGGCGTGTCGAAAGCCGCCGCCAAGTCGATGGTGCCTTCCATTTGCGCACCGGCGGCGCGGGCTTGGGCGGTGGCGGCGCCATTCGTTTCGAACCAGCCGATGTAGTCGTTCGAGCTTTCCGCCGCGAGAAATGGCGAGCCGGCGGGCAGCGCGGTTCGCCCGGATTTCCCCCACGGGGCGGCGGCGGTCGCGGCCGGCAGCGCCCCGCTGCTGATGAAGAGGAAGTGATCGTTGCCGGATTCTCCCGGTGCCCAGGTGGCGACATAGAGCGTGGTGCCGCGCAGCGCGGCGTAAATGGTCATGCCCGGGTTGGAGAGTTGGTAGCCTTCCGAATCCGCGACGCCGTCGAGGACAAAAGGAACCGTTTTCCCGCCAGCCGCGGCTTGGGTGGTGACGGTGACGGCGGTGGATTTCGCGGATTCGCCGGCGGAATTTTTCGCACTGACGGCGTAGTTGTAGGCCGTGGCGGGAGTGAGTCCGGAATCCGAGCGGCCCGGTTGGGCGGAGGAGCCGATCGACACACCGTTTCGATAAACCAAATACTCCGTCGCGCCCGGAACCGCGGTCCAGGAGAGGGAAATACTGGTGGAATTCGTGGCGATCGCGGTGAGGCCGGAGGGAATGGCCGGGATCGCGGAAGTGGAAGTGTGGTCATCCTCCACGAAGACATGCTGGATGTCCGACTTGCTGACATTGGCGAGCGAGTCGGTCGCCTCGATGTAATAGTCCACCAGCTTGCCGCGGAATCCGGGAAGCGAGACGTCGGTGACCTTGGCGAAGTAATAGTCCGCGAGTTCCGGCGGAGTGATGAAATAGTTGATTTGCGAATTGTTCGCCGCGGCGTTCAGCGCCGTCTGCGAGTTTGGTAAAACCCGTTTGGTCATGGGAATGTCGATCCAGACTCCCACTTCCGCGCCGCCGGCGTAGGTCTCGTTTTGGTCGCTCGCCACTTGGTTGACGCCGTCTTGGTCGAGGCGGACTTTCAAGATCGCGCTGGAAATGCCGGCAATGTCATAGGCATGAGTCCAAACGTAGAAATCGGACGGCATTTTCTTCAGGTATTCGTTATCCGCCGGCGGATTGCGGTTGAACCAGCCGAAATTATAAGTTCCGGGATTGTACGGATAACGCTGCGGTTTCAGGACGGTGGGCGGCGTGCGATCCTGGCCGCGGCGGGCCGCGGTCAGGAACGGCTGGAGCGTTTCGATGGCGCGGGTGGTGGCGAGCGACGCTTTCACTTCATCATCATTTCCGAGTCCTCCATAGTAATTGAAGCCGGAGTCAAGGCCGTGGAGATAGATATGCCATGCGAGCTCCACATCGTTCGGCTGGCTGGGCGTGCCGTCCCAATCGTAGGGTGCCTGGATTTTCCAATCCTGCACGCTTCCGCCCTCGTCGCGGAGGATTTGCTCGGCGGTCTCGCACCAGTTCGCGCCGGTAATCACGGGTGCCCAGGACCAGAATTTCAATGCGAATCCCGGCGTCTCCAGATCGGCCATGGTATTTGGATATCTGGTGGCGGAGGTGGCGGCGAGCGGCGGCTCGATCCATTTCAGAAAATTGGCGGACCCATAGTCGGATTCCGGAAAGATCCACGAGCCGTCCTCGACATGCACGGTGTCCGCGGCCGCGCCGTATCGGTTCACGAAATCCTGCACCGCGGTCTGGCCATAACCGGCGTTTCCGGCGGCATTGAAGAACGCGGGCGTTGCCTCGAACCACGAGGACGAGCCGCCGCCCCAAGCATTGTCGCCATCGGTGGCGGGCATGACCATGACCGGGCGGGCGGCATCGGTGGCGAAGGGCGCGATGTTAGTTTGGATTTTATCGATGCCTTCCGCGGCATAGCCGAAACGATAGGAAAGAACATCGTCGGAAGGGATGAGAATCATTGTGGATTCCGCGCCGGTTTCCGGGTTCACATACTTCGCGTTGTGGAGTTGATAGGCGAATGGCGAGACATTCCATGCGGCGTTGCCGGGGTTCGGCTGGCCATACCACCAGCCGGTGGTTGGCGAGGGTCCGGTCCGGTCGGCCCGGTTCGGCATGCTGGAGAAAATGCCGCGGTTGCTGGCGGGATTTCCCTGATCCATATACGTCGGGCAGGTGCGGCTGAGGTGGTGGCTGGCGACGATGGACCATTCGTAGCCCTCCTCCGCAAGGACGCCGATCATGCTTTCGGAAAACGCCATTTCCGTAGGGAAATAGCCTTTGGATTGGTCCGATAGATCGGAGCTGCCGCCCCAGGCTTTCCAATACGCTTGTTTGAAAATTCGCAGCTCCTTGCGGAGCACGCTTTTCGGCAGCAGCGGACCGAGCGAATGATGATAGTTGAATCCCACCAAATCCAGGCGGCGGCTGCCGGACGGGGTGCGCCAGCCGCGGGCCTCGCGATTGCCGGCGTTCCAGCCGGAGTTATAGCCAAGCTGATTGACCCCGGCGAGCGAGCGGACGCCGTCGATGAGCGAGCCGGAATAGCTCACACAAAATCCGGCGGACGCGGTTAGATTCGCCAGCGAGTTGCGCGGTCCGGATTGATAGGCGGTCCTGCGGTCGTCGATGCCGAAAATGTTTTGAAGATCGTTTTCCGGGTGCTGGACGGAACTGCCGGCATAACTCCGCAAGGGTTTCCGCACGATGGAATTCCAAGCATACTCCACGCGCTGGGTTTGGCCGCCGTTCGCATTCCAATCCGGCCAATACGTCGGCTGATGGAGATGCCACATCCGCGAGACATGAACGGTCTGGGCATTCGAGACGATGGTGAGCAGGAACAGGCCGGCGATGGGGAAATGGGTTGGACGCACGACCCGGACATGTCGGTTCGGGGCGGTTTCGTTTAGGCGGAGTGGGCGACTTAGCCGCGGTTTTCCTGTGGGATCCTGCGATCGCCGCTACTCTCCGAGCGCCACGGCGCAGGCTTTGTAGTTGGGCTGGCGGGAGTGCGGGTCGAAGGAGGAGTGGGTGAGCCGGTTCACCTCCGGGTAGTGCATCGGCACGAAAATCTGGCCGGGCTGCATGGTGGGGGCGAGGTAGGCGGCGGCGGTAAGCGCGCCGCGGCGGGAACGGATTTTCACGGAATCGCCATCGCGGAGGCCGTGGCGGCGGGCGTCTGCAGGATGGATTTCCACGTAAATGGCGGCGGGGGCCAGCTTGCGGAGGATGTCGGATTTCGCGGTGCGGGTCTGGGTGTGCCACTGGCTGCTGGTGCCGCGACCGGTGAGAAGCAGGTAGGGATAGGCCTCGTCCGGCGGTTCGGGCAGCGGGGCGGGAGCGGAAAATTCGATTTTCGCCCGGCCGCCGGGAGTGAAATACACGCCGTCCTCGAACAGGCGGCGGGACTGCGCCAAATCGTGCGATCCGGCGGGGTAGGGCCACTGGATGCCGCCCATTTCGTCGATCATTTCGTAGCCATCGATGCCGCCGATGTCGCACGGGCGGTCCCTCGTGAGGTCGCGCAGGATGCGGAAGGCCGCCTCGGGATCGGTCCATTTCGCGAACATTTCCCCGCAGCCCCAGGCCTCCGCGATGAGGCGGAAGATGCGGAAATCCGACAGGGCCTGGCCGGGTGCCTGCCGCACCGATTTGATGGTCCCGATGCGTCGCTCGGAATTGATGAAGCACCCTTCTTTCTCGCCCCAGCCGGCGGCGGGCAGCACGAGATCGGCGGCGAGGGCGGACTCGGTGCTGTGATACATGTCTTGGACGACGAGGAAATCGAGTTTGGCGCGGAGCGCTTCGAGGCGGCCGGAATCGATCCACGAGTGGAAGGGATTCGTGGCGACGATCCACAATGCTTTGATTTTCCCGGCTTCTGCGGCGGCGAGAATCTGGTCGTAGGCGAGCGACGGCTCGGCGGGGATGGATTCCACCGGGATTTCCAGGCCGGCGGCGACCTTGGCGCGATGCGCGGCATTTGCGAAATCGTGCCCGGCGACCAGCGAGGTGGTGTTGGAAAACAGGCGCGATCCCATGGCATTGCACTGGCCGGTCACGGAGTTCGGGCCGGTGCCGGGTTTGCCGATATTGCCGGTCATCAGGCAGAGATTGATGATGGCCTGGGCGGTGCGGACGCCTTCGTGGGACTGATTGACGCCCATCGTCCACCACCACGAAACGCGTTTGCCTGGCTCGGAAACGCTGCGGGCTAGCGACTCGATTTCCGCCACAGTCATCCCGGTCAGCTCGGTGACGGCAGGGGGCGGGTAATCGCGGAGGAAATCGGCGTAATCCGCCATGCCGGTGGTCCGCGCCAGTGATGCCTCATCCACCCGGCCGTCGCGGAGAATGTAGTGGGCCAGCGCGTGGAGCAGCGCCAGATCGCCTTTGGGCTTCAATGCGATATGGCGGGTGGCGGCCTGCGCGGTCTCGGTGGCGCGGGGGTCGATCACGATGATTTCCGGCTGCCGCCGGTTCCGCATGACGCGCTGCCAGAGGATGGGGTGGGCGATGCAGAGATTCGCGCCGATGAGGACAATGACGTCGGATTCCTCGAAATCCTGGTAGGTGGCGGGCGGCGCGTCGAAGCCGAACGAGCGCTTGTAGGCGGTGACGGCGGTGGCCATGCATTGGCGCGTATTGGCGTCGCCGTGGAGGAAGCCCATGCCGAATTTGAACAGGCAGCCGAGGAACGCCATTTCCTCGAAGGGGATTTGCCCGGTGGAGAGGAAGGCGACGGATTCGCGGCCGTGCTTGGCCTGGATTTCCTTGAGCCTGCCGGTGAATTCGCCGAGCGCGGAGTCCCAGGAAACCGGCTGCATTTTGCCGGCGGCATCGCGGAGCAGCGGGACGGTGGCGCGGTCGGCGGCATCGAGCGGATCGAGCGCCTGCCAGCCTTTCGGACAGGCCATGCCGAGATTGACCGGGTAGTTGGCCTGCGGGCTGAGGTTGATCGCGTGGCCGGCGGAATCGAGGTGGAGCTTGAGCTGGCAGCCGGTCGCGCAGTAGCCGCAAATGGAAGTGGCGGCGCCGGCGGGCTTGAGCCGCGAGGGGATTTTCCCAAGGCCGAAGTCGCCGGGCTCCTGCACCAGATCGCGGGTGAGGGGACCGTTGCGGCGTTTGAGAAAGCGGGCGGGCATCGGCCGTGGATCAGCACGCGGCGTGCGGCGGCGGGAGGAAATCCGCCGGGGCGCTGCCGCCATTTCTCATGGGGCGGATGAATCAGGCTGATTTCCAACGATTTCCTCAGGCCCGGCGGAGGGTGATGCCGATAATTTCCGCGGGAGCGTGGACCCGCAGCGGGAACCAGTTTCCCGTGCCGTTGCTCACGACGAGCGATGCGGCGGCGCGCCGGTAGAGGCCGGACCAGTAGCGGAAAAGCATCGGCCCGGCGCCGATCGAGTCGGTCAGCATGAGCTGCCCGCCGTGGGTGTGGCCGGCCAGCGTGAGCGGGAAATCGTGCTTCACCGCGGGGTCGAAAGCGTGCGGATGGTGCGCCAGCAGAATGGGAAACGCGCCGAAATCCCGCAATCCGGCGACCGCCGCCACGTCCGCGGCGATTTCCGGATCCGTGTCGTTCCAAGCCACGCCGAGGATTTGCACGGGCACGCCGCGGAGGGTGACGGTGGCGGCCTCGTTGCGGAGGAAGGTGAATCCAAAGGCCCGGCGCATCTCGCTGCGGAAGAGGTCCGGGTCGTTGAAGAGGTCGTGGTTGCCCTCAATGGCGAAAATCCCCGCGCCGGGGCGAATGCGCTGAAGCATCGCGATCGCCTCCGGCAAATCGCGGATGGCGCTATCGATCAGGTCGCCGGTGAAGAGGACGAGGTCGGCCTCCAGCGCGTCGGTCGCCGTTACGATTTCGCCCAGCACCTCGCGCCGGGTGAATTTCCCAACGTGGGTGTCGGTGACGTGGGCGATGCGCAGGCCGTCGAGGGCGGGGGGCAAATCCGGGATTTTCACGGTCATCTCGCGGACGCGGAACGACCGGCATTCGCGCAGCCCGACCAGCGTCGCGCCGAGCGCCGTCCACATCGGCAGCGTGACGGCCGCCGCGCCGAGCCATTTCCGCCGGGTCCAGCCGGGGGTGTCCGGGAGCTTCGATACCAACGCCTTACCGATCTTCCAGGCCGACCATGCCGCCATCGAGGGCAGCGCCAGCAGCGGCAGGCACAGGATTCCCCAGAGAAGTACGAATGCGTAGAGCGCGGCCGGCACCGGCAGGTCGAGGATTGCCCGCCTGCCGAAAATCACCCACACCACGCCCGCCAAAATCGCCACCACGGCCACCGCCAGCGCGATCCGGCAGCCGTCCATCCCGCCGATTTCCCGCAACCGCCGGTCCGCCCACCACCACCAGACGAGCGTGAGCGCGGGAATTCCAAATACGATCAGGCGGATCATGGCGCTACAGAGGAACCGGTCCGCCCCGCCGTCCAGAGCCTAACCGAGCTGCGGAAAGTCGCGCTCAATCCTCGATCCGGAGGCCCTCCGGATCCCAGTCGATGGTCGGAAATTCCATATTCAGCCGGCGCATCGCATCGACCATGATGCGGGCCACGCAGAGATTCCGGTACCATTTCCGGTCCGCCGGCACCACGTACCACGGCGCCAATTCCGTGGAGGTTTTCCCGATGACGTCCTCGTAGGCTGCCATGAAATCGTCCCAGCGCGCGCGGTCCACGAGATCGTCCGGATTGATTTTCCAATGTTTCGCGGGATTCCGCAGGCGGGATTCCAGCCGCTCCTTCTGCTCGCTCTTCGAGATATGCAGGAAGATTTTCACGATCGTCGTGCCCTCCTCGGCCAGCATCCGCTCGAAATCCACCACATGCCGCTGGCGCCGCTGCCAGACCTCGTCCGGGAAAATCTTCTTCACCCGCACCGCCACGATGTCTTCGTAGTGGCTCCGATTGAAAATCACCAGCTCGCCCGTCGCCGGCGTCCGGGCATGCACGCGCCAGAGGAAATCGTGCGAAAGCTCCAGCTCCGTGGGCTTCTTGAACGGCTCCACATGGATGCCCTGAGGGTCCATTCCGGAGAAGACATTCTTGATGCAGCCGTCCTTTCCGCCCGTGTCCATGGCCTGCACCACCACCAGAATCCGGTGCTTTTGTTCCGCGTAGAGCCGCTTTTGGAGATCCTGCAGCTCGCTACGCAGCTCGTCGAACTGCGGCTGGAAATCGTCCTTCCCGGCACCTTCGAAGAGCGACTTCTCACCGCTGTCGATTTCCCCCAGCACGAGCTTTTCGCCCGGCTCCACCCGATATCGTTCCAATGCTCCGCGAACCGGCATGAGCGTCTTATCGCCGCGCCGTCCGGCCGTGACAAGCCCCGGAATGTGACCGAAACGCCACCGATTTCCCAGCGAGAGCGAATGCGATCCGCTCGGCGCAGTCCGGCGGATTCCCCCGTCTCAATGCGCCGGTTTTCCACGCATTTTCCCAATCCCCATGACCACTCCCACCGCCAGCGCCCCCGCCACCAGCCCGCAAATCCCGTTCAACAGCGCCGGCAGCACGCCTTCCACGATTTCCCCAAGCGCCCCCTCCGGCGCGGCGGATTTCGCCAAATCCTCGATCGCATGGCGCAGCCACGGGATGCCGTGCGTGACGATTCCGCCGCCCACCAGGAACATCGCCGCCGTGCCCGCCACCGACAGCGTCTTCATGAGATATGGCGCGGCCCACAGGATTCCGCGACCCACCGCTTGCGGAAATCCGCCAGGCCGCTGCGTCAGATACAGTCCGGCGTCGTCCAGCTTCACGATTCCCGCGACCAGTCCGTAAACGCCGACCGTCATCACCACCGCGATGATCGACAGCACCACCACCTGCCGCGTGAAATCCGCCCCCGCCACCGTGCCCAGCGTGATCGCGATAATCTCCGCCGAAAGCACGAAATCCGTCCGCACCGCGCCCTTGATTTTCTGCGCCTCCGTCTCCGGCTCGGCGGCGGGCGCGGCCAGGGTTTCCGCCGCTTTTTCCGGCGTCGCGCGCTGCCGGTGCAGGTAGGAATGCACCAGCTTTTCCACCCCCTCATAGCACAGGTAAATTCCGCCGATCATCAGCAGCGGCGTCACCGCCCACGGCGCGAACCGGCTCACCAGCAAGGCCACCGGCACCAGGATTAGCTTGTTTACGAACGACCCGCGCGCCACCGCCCACACCACCGGCAGCTCCCGCTGTGCGACCACGCCGCTGACTTGCTGGGCGTTGAGCGCCAGATCGTCGCCAAGCACCCCTGCGGTTTTCGCCGCGGCGCGTTTCGTGAGAATCGAGACATCGTCGAGGATGGAGGCGATGTCGTCGAGGAGGGTGAGCAAGCTGCCGGCGGCCATGCCCGATGATGCGCCGGGAAATCGCGCGGGACGCAAGCGCCAACTCACCCGCTATCCTTCCACGATTTCCATTTCCGCCCGCGGCTCCCCGCCGTTAGCATCCGGCGCAACTTCGGAAATTGCGGCGGGTTGGATGCCCCATGTTCAGCGCCGCCGCCGCCGATCCACCCCGCTACCTGCCGATGGAGGCCCCACCCACCTCAAGCCCGACACCCGAAGGCGCGCTCGATTTCCAGCTCATGGTCAAAATCGGCGCGGGCGATCACGAGGCCTTCCGCCAGTTGGTGGAAATCCACCAGAACGCTGTCATCGGCACCGTCGCCAAGATGCTTGGCAATGCCTCCGAAGCCGAGGACATTGCCCAGCAGGTCTTCCTCCGCATCTGGAAGCACGCCCGCCGCTACCGGCCCGAGGCGAAATTCACCACCTACCTTTTCACCATCACCCGGAACCTCGTCTTCAACGAGACCCGCCGGAAAAGCCGCAAGAAGGAAGTCTCCTCCGACGAGCGCGAGGAGAATTCCCATTTCGCCGTCGAGGACCGCCCCGAGCGCCAGCCCGATGCCGAACTGCTCCAGGCCGAACTCCAGGGCGCTGTCGATGCCGCCATTGCCGCCCTGCCCGAAACCCAGCGCATGGCCGTCGTCCTCCGCCGCTACGAGCAGCTTTCCTACGAGGAAATCGCCGTCGTCCTCAAGCTCTCCGTCTCCGCGGTGAAAAGCCTCCTTTTCCGCGCCCGTACCAATCTCCGCGACAATCTCGCGGGCTATCTCGAAGGCTGATCCCGTGGCGGTGGATCGCATCCGCCAAGCCCACGAGTTTGGCCGCTTTGTCAGACCATCGGCAACCTTTTCGAAAACGGGTGGTTCGACAACGCCGATGAAACCAATCCTCGGACTATTCCTCCTGCTCGCCTTCGCCGGCCCGATCTTCGCGGCCGACGAATCGAAACCGAACATCGTCTATTTCCTCGTGGACGACATGGGCTTCGCGGACGCCGGATTCAACGGCTGCAAAGACATCCGCACGCCGAACATGGACGAACTCGCGAAAGGCGGCGCGGTGCTGAAAGACTTCTATGTCCAGCCAGTTTGCTCGCCCACCCGCGCGGCGTTGATGACCGGTCGCTATCCCACCCACACCGGTGTCTATACGATTGTGAAGCCCGGCGCGCCGTGGGGGCTGCCGCTCGCGGAGCGCACGCTGCCGCAGGCGCTGCGGGAGGCAGGTTACACGACGGCGATTTGCGGCAAGTGGCATCTCGGCGAGTACCAGCCGGCCTATATGCCCACGCATCGCGGCTTCGACCACCAATACGGGCACATGTTCGGGGCGATTGATTACTTTACAAAAATGCGCGGCAATCAGCGCGATTGGTATCGCGACGACAAACCCTTGGCGGAAGAAGGTTACTCGACGCATCTCGTGGCGAAGGAGGCGTGCCGCCTCATCCGCGAACAGCCGGCCGACAAGCCGCTGTTTCTTTACGTTCCATTCAATGGCGTCCACTCCCCGCATCAAGTGCCGGAAAGCTACAAAGCGGCGTATCCGAACCTCAGTGGCGTAAGGCAAACCATGGCCGGAATGCTTTCCGCCGTGGATGAAGCCATCGGACAAATCACCGCCGCCCTTGACGAATCGGGAATGCGAAAAAACACACTCATCATTTTCTCCAGTGACAACGGCGGACCCGGGCCCGGAAAAGTAACCATGAATACGCCGCTGCGTGCGGGTAAAGGCACCATCTACGAAGGCGGAATGCGGGTCTGCGCCTTCGCGAACTGGCCGGGGAAAATCCCGGGAGGCATCACCATCAAAGAACCCGTCCATGGCGTCGATTGGTATCCCACGCTGTTGAAGCTCGGAGGTGCTTCCTTGGAGCAAAAGCTCGCGCCCGACGGCCTCGACATCTGGCCCGTGCTCACGCAGGACGCGAAGTCGCCGCACGATGCCATCCTGCTCATGGGCACCACGCCGGGCCGCGCGGCGGTGCGCATGGGCGATTGGAAACTGCTCGCCAACGCCAGTGAAACCGATGCGGAAGAGGAGAGTGGGAATGATTCGGAGACGAGCGGCAAGGTGGAGCTATACAACCTGGCGGACGATATTTCCGAATCGAAGAACCTTGCCGCCTCGCATCCTGAAAAAGTGAAGGAACTGCGCGCCCGGCTGGATGCCTATCTAAAGAACGCGGTCGCACCCGGCGGAGGTTCGGCCAAGTCGAAAGGGAAACGGAAAAGGAACAGGAAATCGAATTAACATGAAATCATTTGTTATCACCTTCGCCGCCCTTCTGATGCCGGCGATTGTCGCGCTCCGTGCCGCGGACGCCAAGCGGCCCAACATCATCGTCATTCTCACCGATGACATGGGCTTCTCCGACATCGGTTGCTACGGCGGGGAAATCAACACGCCCAATATCGACAAGCTCGCGGCGGGCGGCATGAAATTTTCGCAATTCTACAATTGCGCGAAGTGCGAGCCGAGCCGCGCGGCTCTACTCACCGGGCAGCAGTTCTGGACCAAGAGCCCGAAGCTGGCGGTTAGGAAAGACACTCCGAACATCGGCGAGGTCATGCACCTGGCAGGCTATCGCAACATGATGGTCGGCAAATGGCATATGGAAGGAAATCCGTTCGAGCGCGGGTTTGACCGCCATTTCGGTTTCATGCGCGGTGGGACGGATTCGTTTTTGGGCGATGATTCCTTCACGCTCGACGGCAAGCCATGGCCGGTGCCGAAGAAGGATTTCTACGCGACCACGGCGCTGACGGATTACGCGGTGAAGTTCATTCGCGAAGAGAATACGGCTCATGCGGATCAGCCGTTCTTTCTATACCTCGCTTACAATGCGCCGCACGCGCCCATCGAGGCGCCGGCGGAAATGGTGGCCAAGTATCGCGGCAAGTATCGCAAAGGATGGGACGTCATCCGCCGCGAGCGATTTGAAAAGCAGAAAGCACTCGGACTTGCCGGGCCGGGATGGCAGTTCCCGGAGCGCCCGCAAAACATTCCGGCGTGGGAATCGCTCGATGCGAAATCGCAGGACTTCGAGGATCTCCGCATGGCGACCTACGCGGCAATGGTGGACTGCGTGGATGATGGCGTGGGCCGGGTGATGCGGACGCTCGATGAACTGATGATTCGCGAAAACACGCTGGTTCTGTTCCTTAATGACAACGGAGCCAGTCCGAACGACCGCGTGCGGCGCGGCGAATTCGGCACACCGGGCACGACTTGGAATGTCGGCCTGCCGTGGGCGCATGTTTCCAATACACCGTTCAAGTATTACAAACGCGCGCAGCACGGCGGAGGAATCACCACGCCTTTCATCGCCAACTGGCCCGCCGCAATCGCGCCGGGAAAAGACTTCCAAGACCAGCCGTGTCATCTCACCGACTTGCTGCCAACCTTCATTGAACTAGCGGGCGGCACCTACCCGGCGGACTTCGGTGGGAAGGACCAGCCTCCGCTGCCGGGAGTATCGCTCGTGCCTGTCTTGAAACGGAGTGAAACCCTGCCGCCGCGCACGCTGCACTTCTCGCTATTCAACAACATGGCGCTCATCCGCGATGGGTGGAAAATCGCCACGGCCTATAGCGAGCCGTGGCAGCTTTACGATCTAACGAACGACCGCACCGAGACGCGCGATCTGGCGAAGGAGAGCCCGGAGAAACTGCAAGCAATGCTCGCCTTGCAAAAAACGTTTGAGGCGCGGCCGGATGTCTCGCTCCGCCTGCAAGCCGGCGAACGCGAACCGGAATACGCACCCATTTACAAAGCCGATGGCACTCGCGGCCCCGGCGGCCGCGAGGCGGTGGAAGATCCAGCGTTCGCCTTCCTCATTGCGCAGGCCCGCTCGCAAGGCCGGCAACTGAGCGACACAGAGCTGGAAGAGTTCCGCAAACAAGCTGCCGCCAAACCGAACAGCGGTGCTAAAAAGAAAAAGCCAAAGACAAAAAAACTATGACCCGCTCAATCATATTCATTCTGTTTCTATTCTGTCACCTCGCCGTGGCGGCGGAAAAGACGAACGTCCTTTTCATCTACATCGAAGACATCGGTTACTACACCAGCGAACGCGCCGCCCGCGAGCCAAACTCGCACATCGCCGGGCTGCGAACGCCCAACCTGGACAAGCTCGCGGCGGACAGCGTGAATTTCACCCATGCCTTCTGCGGGCAAAGCGTGTGCTCGCCGAGCAAGGGCGCGATTTATACCGGCCTGCTCCCGCATGCGAACGGCATTTGGCGCAATGTTTTCAATGCAGATAAAGCGAAGCGAAATCCGGAGAAATGGATTCCGCTGCCGTCCCCGCTCACACCGCAAAACGACCCATCGAACCTCGGCGTCGGCGGCATCCACGAAGACCTGCCGACGCTCATTGAGAAGCTGAAAGCACGCGGTGTTTACTGCGCGCTCTCTGGCAAGCTCCACGTCCAGCCCGCGCGCAAATTTCCCTACGATCGCTTCTTCGATGAAGGCGATCTCGATGCCGTCATCGAGGCGGCTGGAGACAAGCCGTGGTTCTTTTGGTGCAATCCCGGCGACACCCACGCGCCGTGGTGGAAGCATGTGCAGGGCAAGCTCACCAACCCGAAAAATCGCAACTCCGCGCCGAAGGATGTCGATCCCTCCGCCATCCAAATGCTCCCGTGGATGCCCGATACACCCGCCGCACGCATCGACCTCGCGCAATATTATTCGTGCGTTAGGAACATGGATGATTTCGTCGGCACGATGCTCGCCAAGCTCGAAGCCAGCGGCCAGGTGGGGCGCACCCTGGTGGTGGTTACCGGCGACCACGGCATCGGCTATGCGCGCGGTAAAACCAGTGTCTATCCCGCCGGCACACAGGTGCCATGCTTTATCAAAGGACCCGGCGTGAAAATCGGGCGCACGATTGCCGCGCCGATTTCGCAGATGGATTTCAACCCCACTTTCCTCGAAGCCTTTGGCGGCGAAGCGGAGCAAAATTGCCACGGAAAATCGCTGTGGCCCATTCTCTCGGGCAAAGAGGACAGCTTTCCCGATCGCAGCACCATCATGACGGAAACGAACAACAGCCTCATGTCCGCGCCCGGCCATCGTGGTGATGGCACCGCCGCCCGCGCCGTGTGCGATGGACGCTTCTATTACATCGGCAATCTCATTCAGCAAAAAGTGACAATGCCCGAAGCCCAAGCCATCCACATCGGCAGCGGAAATGGCGAATACGGCGATCCCGGCCCGCAGTATGCCATCGACCTTCACGATGAAACCGTGCGCATGAAAGACACGCAGCCGTTGCCATATGAGTTGCTCCGCCAGCTCTGCATGAACGACGCTCCGCCCGAGGAACTCTACGACCTCGACGCCGATCCGTGGGCGGTGAAAAACCTCGTCAACGATCCCGCGCATGCTGAGGCGCTCGCGCGGATGCGGAAGGAATTCGCCGACTGGCGCGCCTTCACCAAGGACGCCGACATTCACCCGCGTAAAATCCCTCGGCGGAATTGAAAAGTCAGAAACGAATCTACTCCGGCTGTTCACGGAAAATCACTTCATGAAGATGCTGCTGCTCCTCGCTCTCCTGTCCCCGGTAATCTCGACATTGTCTTTCGCCGATGATGGTTTCCGTCCTATATTCAACGGCAAAGACCTCACCGGCTGGGATGGAAATCCACCGCTTTGGTCGGTCGAAGATGGCTGCATCACCGGCAGGACCTCCGGGCCGGGCGTACTGAAATACAATCAATTTCTCATCTGGCGCGGCGGCACGGTGAAGAACTTCGAACTGCGCGCAAAGATTAAGCAAACGGGCAACAACACCGGCATCCAATATCGCAGCAAGGAATTGCCGGAGATCGGGAAGTGGTCCGTCGGTGGCTACCAGTTGGATATTCATCCGACGGTGAAGAACAACGGCATGGTCTATGAGGAAAAGGGGCGCGGGATCATCACTGCGAACGGGCAGAGCGTGGTAATCGATCCAGAGGGCCCGCGCTGGGTGGTCGCGACGCGCGAGCCGGTGAAAGTGGATACCGCCGAGTGGCACGAATACACGGTGATCGCACAGGGAAATCATCTCATCCACAAGATCGACGGGCAGGTGACAATCGACCTCGTGGATCACGAAGAAAAGGCGCGGGCGCTGGAAGGGATAGTCGCATTCCAAATCCACAAAGGCCCGGCGATGAATGTGCAGATCAAGGACGTGATGTTGAAGGAATTGCCGGACGGCGGCGTGACCGCGTTCGACAAGGCTGCGTTGCCTGCGGATGCAAAGGAAGCAGGGAAAGGCAAGAAGAGAGCTAGGCCGAATGGACGACAGAAAGATTTGGGACAGAAAGTTTTTTTAAAAGGAGAGGCCAATTCGCATCTGTCCGTTGCCAATCAATCCATCACCAATTTTTCTGTCATCAATCTTTCTGTCGTGAACTCTGGCATGCAATAACCTCATGCCAATTTCCTGCCCGATCACTTTCCCTCGCCTCTCACAGGAAGCGTTCGGGCGTTTGGACTTCGCGGTGATGAAGCACGCGATGGCAGCCCATCGGGAACTCGGCTGTTTGTGCGACGAAAACATCTATCAAGCCCAACTCGCGTATTTGCTCACGGCGGCGGATTTCGACGTTCAGACGGAGATTCCCTGTACCCTTCAGTTCCGGAGCTTCGTGAAAATACTGTATCTCGATGCGGTCATCAACGGGCAGGCCATTTACGAATTTAAAACTGTGGCGGCAATCACGCCTCCGCACCGCGTGCAACTTCTCAACTAAGCTTTAGAACAATCCAGCTATGATAAACGAACGGAACGACAGAAAGATTTTGGACAGCAAAATTTTCGCGGAAGATTTGGGATGGCTTCACCGAAGAAACATTTTTCTGTCCTCAATCTTTCTGTCGTCCAGTCTGGTATGTCATGGTGCAGCGATTCAAGTCGCAGCGGGCTTCAAGGTAGAGACGATTTACGAGGTACCGCTCGCGGAACAGGGCTCATGGGTCTCGCTCACGATGGACGCAAAGGGCCGCCTGCTTGCCTGCGATCAGGGCGCGAAGGGGCTTTTTCGCGTCACGCTGTCGACTGCTACGGACGGCGCAGTGAAGGTAGAGAAAATGCCGGTCGCGCTTTCCGGTGCGAACGGTTTGGCGTGGCAATCGGGAGCGCTCTACTTTCACAAAAACGGTGAGGGACTTTACCGCGTCACGGACACGAACGGCGATGATCGGCTGGACAAGACGGAAATGATTTCGCCGGTCGCGGCAGGCGGTGAGCATGGCACACACGCCGTGATCCCGGCGGAGGATGGCGCGCATCTTTACGTCATCGGCGGAAATCAGACGCCGCAGCCGGCGGCGGACACCATTGTCCGGAAGCGCGTGCAATCGTGGCAAGAAGACCAGCTCCTTCCGCGCCAGTGGGACCCGCGCGGACATGCCCGCGGCATCCTCGCGCCGGGCGGTTACGTCTCGCGCTTCGATCCGGTGGAGAGGACGCACGACATTTTTTGCGGCGGATTCCGCAATCCCTATGACCTCGCGCTCAACGCGACCGGTGACCTATTCACCTACGACGCCGACATGGAGTGGGACATGGGCATGCCGTGGTATCGACCCACGCGGATTTGCCAGGTTGTGAGCGGCGGCGATTTCGGCTGGCGCAGCGGCTCGGGAAAATGGCCCGCTTATTACGAAGACAGTCTGCCGCCGGTGGTGGATATCGGGCCGGGCTCACCGACGGGAGTGGTGGCAGGCACTGGCTCGAAATTCCCGGCGAAGTATCAGCAGGCGCTCTTCGCGCTAGATTGGACGTTCGGGCGCATCCTGGCGATCCACCTCCAGCCCGACGGCGCGGGTTACAAAGGCGAGGTGGAAACATTCGTCTCCGGCGCACCGCTGGCGGTGACGGATGCGGTGATCGGCGCGGATGGCGCGCTCTATTTCACCGTCGGCGGACGCGGCTCGAAGTCGGCGCTGCTGCGCGTGACTTACATCGGCAAGGAATCCACCGCGCCCGCCGCCCCGGCTGCGCTGCCAGAGGAAGCGCAGACGCGGCGCGAGTTGGAGGCGTATCACGGCGTGGTGAATCCGGCGGCGGTCGCTGCCGCGTGGCCGCATCTGGCGAGTCCGGATCGCTTTCTGCGCAATGCCGCGCGCGTCGCCATCGAGTCACAGCCTGTCGCGACTTGGGCGGAGAAAGTCTTTACGGAAACAGACACGCAAGCCCGCATTACCGCGGCGGTGGCACTCGCGCGATCCGGCACCGAGACGCATCGCGAACCGCTGCTTAAATTCCTGCTCACGCTCGATTTCAAGTCGCTGCCCGCGATGCAAAAGCTCGGTGTGCTCCGCGCCATCTCGCTCACCTTCGACCGCATGGGAAAACCCACCGAGTCCGAACGCACCGCCGTGGTCGCCGCGCTCGATCCATTCCTCCCCGGCGACGACGTGAATGTGAACGCCGACATCCTGCGCCTGCTCGTCTATCTCAACGCATCCTCCGCCGCGCCCAAAGGAATGGCGCTGATCGCAAACACCGCACAGGCGAAGGCACCCGATTGGGAATCGCTCAAAGGCGCAAACGCGAAATATTTCGCCAATCTCGGACGCATGTCGAAGAATCCGCCGCCGACTGCGCAACTCCGCTATGCACTTGCGCTGCGCGAGGCCCGGCTCGGCTGGACGCCCGAGCTGCGCCGCCAGTATTTCACCTTCCTCAACACCGCCGGCAAAGCCGCCGGCGGCGCGAGCTATCCCGGCTACCTCGCCAACATCCGCGATGAAGCGCTCGCGCTCAGCACCAATGCCGAGCGCATCGCGCTAAAGGATCTGACCGGAGAGGATTTCAATCCCAAGCCCGACTTCCCCATCACACCGCCGAAGGGACCGGGCCGCGCGTGGACGACTGCGGACGCCATTGCCGCCGCAGGTGGAAAGGCACTCGGGGGCGTGAATTTTGAGAAGGGCCGGAATCTTTTTTACGCCACCGGCTGCGCTGCCTGCCACCGCGTGAATGGCCTCGGCGGCAGCACCGGCCCCGACCTCACGAGCGTGTCCAACAAGTTCGACGCAGCCTACGTGATCGAGGCCATCATCGTGCCCAGCAAGGTCATTTCCGACCAATACGGTTCCTCCATCGTCACCCTAAATGATGGCCGCACCTTCGCCGGCCTCGTCGTCCCGCAGGATGAAAAGACCATGCTCGTCTATCCCGCCGACCTGAAAGCCGAAGGCGACCTCATCGCCCGCACCGACGTGAAGTCCATCGTCGAATCTCCTGTTTCACAAATGCCGCCGGGACTGATCAACACCCTGAGCCCATCCGAACTGCGCGACCTTATCGCCTACGTCATGTCCGCCGGAAACCCGAACGACAAAAGCTACCGCCCTAAGAAACGAAAAAAATGAAATCCGTCTTTTCACAGAAACAACTATCAGTTATCAATCGTCGGCGTTTTATCAAAGCCACGACAGCGGCAGCCTTGGCATCCCCGGTGTTCGGACGGGCAGCAGCTGGCACTGGGCCATTTCAGGCTACGGGTGCTCGCGTGGGTGAAGTCACTGAGACGACCGCTATAGTGTGGGCGCGTCTGACCAAGGCGGAGACACGCAATAACCGAGGGGTGAAGTTTGACAAAACCAAGAAGGCCAAAGGGTTGAAAAGTGACGCGCCCATCTTGCCACCGGTCCATGAAATAGAGGGTGCCTGTCCCGCTGCCTCTGGCAAGGTGCGGGTGCGCTATGGACTGAAGGCGGACCTGAGTGACGCGTTGGAGACGCCGTGGGCTGCGGTCGGCAGTGACCAACAAGATGGCATTCACCAGTTTCAGCTCAGCGGTTTGCAGCCTGGAAGCACTTACCACTACGTCAACGAAGCCACCGCTGCGGACGGCACTGCGGGCACCAGCTTCCCAGGTAAATTCCACACCGCTCCTGCCGAGGCCACACCCACGACCTTGAGTTTTTGCGTAATGACCTGCCAAGGTTATCAAG
This sequence comes from Verrucomicrobiales bacterium, assembly GCA_038235225.1. Lineage (GTDB taxonomy): Bacteria > Verrucomicrobiota > Verrucomicrobiia > Verrucomicrobiales > Akkermansiaceae > Luteolibacter. Next base: position 16,869 of record JBBSUD010000032.1, on the reverse strand, counting down.
ACCGGGATCATGCGGATGGACATCCCATTTATCCCTCCATGACGGCACTGGATCCGCGATTTATCGTCATGACCGGAGACTTGGTTTATTATGATAGCAACGCTCCCCGCGCTGTCAGTCCCGCCCTGGCACGACTGCACTGGGAACGCATGTTCAGCCTGCCGCGCCTGTTGGCAGCCATGCGCAGCACCTCCACCTATTGGCTCAAAGACGATCACGACATTCTTGCCGATGACTGCTGGCCGGGCATGAAAGCAGGTGAACTCACCTTCGAGGAGGGGGTGCAAATTTTCCGCCAGCAAGCACCCATTGGCGAGCGCGATTTCCGCACCGTCCGCTGGGGTCGCGATCTTCAGATTTGGTTCACGGAGGGTCGGGATTATCGCAGTCCTAACAAAATGGCCGACGGTCCCGGGAAGACCATCTGGGGGACGGAGCAGAAGGATTGGTTCAAGCGCACCGTGAAGGAAAGCACGGCTACGTGGAAGGTTCTCGTGAGCCCCACACCATTGGTCGGCCCTGATCGAGGGGGCAAAAACGACAATCACAGTAACAAAGGTTTCCGTCACGAAGGCGACGAGCTTCGAGGTTGGCTCAAGGCGAACGCGCCCGCCAATTTCTTCGTCGTCTGTGGGGATCGCCACTGGCAATACCACTCCGTGCACCCAGAGTCTGGCGTGCAGGAATTCAGCGTGGGTCCAGCCAGTAACTCCCACGCCAGCGGCTCGCCCGGTGAAGATCCGGGCTATCACAAATTCCACCGCGTCGTCGGAGGCTTCCTCCATGTGGAACTCCGTCCCGCCGGCAAGGAAAGCGAAATCATTTTCCAGCTTCGTGACGTGGATGGTGCCGTCGGCTACGAATCATCATTCAAACGTCAAATCTCCTAGCACCAATTTTCCCGATGCCGCACATACTCAAAGAATCCAAGAGATCAGCACGACGTGTTGAAAGAGATCCAGTGCTGACCGGCTCTGCCTTCTGCGCGGAGCCAGTCCACCTCAACATTCTGCTCATCTATGCTGACGACGTCGGCTATGGCGACTTGAGTTGCTACGGAGCTGCCAAGGATCTAACGGCAAAGATGGATGAGCTCGCAACGCAAGAGCTGCGCTTTACTGATACCTACGCCGACGTGAAATCCATCGTCGAATCCCCGTGTCGCAAATGTCCTCCGGCTCTGATCAACGCGTTCAACCCAGCCGAACTGAGCGAAGAATAGGAAAAAGCGAGAAGCGATCACCCAAATAGCGCGCCAGACCGCCCGGGCGGCGGGAGCGCGAATTACAGTCGAAGTATGAAAATAACCGTCCACGCACTCCTCGTTGCATCGCTTAGCATTTCGCATCCGGCCTTCGCCGCAGAGCGGAGGCCGAACATCCTCTTCCTCTTCGCCGACGATCAGCGCAATCACACGCTCGGCTGCGCGGGTCATCCGATCGTGAAGACGCCTAACATCGACCGGCTCGCGGCGGAAGGCGTGCGGTTTGAAAACGCGTTCGTCTCGACCTCGACGTGCTGGGTGAGCCGCGCGTGTATGTTCACCGGAACCTACGAACGACGGAATCTCTACAAAACCAGGACCGGTCCGCTGAACCCGGAGCTATGCGCCACGTCTTACTTCACAGTGTTAAAAACCGCGGGCTATCGCACGGGCCACATGGGAAAAGAGCATGTAACTCTCGCGAATGAATCGGCGGCTGCCATGTTCGATGTCCGCCGTCCACTGAGCCGCAATCCGTATCTCAAAAAGCAGCCGGATGGCAGCCTGCGCCACGAGACGCAGATCCTCGGGGATTGGGGGATCGATTTTATCAAGGAACAGCCAAAGGATCAGCCGTTCTGCCTCACGATCAGCTTCAACGCGACGCACGCCGAGGACGGCGACAAGCGCCCCGGCATCGGCCATTACCCTTGGCCATCGGAGACTAACGGAATGTATGAGGATCAGGAAATGCCACTGCCGAGGCTCAATGATCCGGCGATCTTCGAGTCGCAACCGGGGTTCCTTAAAAAGTCGATCAACCGTCAGCGCTTCTTCTGGCGCTGGGACACGCCGGAGAAATACCAGACGAACATGCGGGCGTATTACCGCATGATCAGCGGCGTGGATTTCGTCGTCGGGCGCTTGGTCGAGCAACTCGAAAAACAGGGCCTCGCCGACAACACGATCATCATCTACTCCGCCGACAACGGCTACTATCTCGGCGATCGTGGCTTCGCGGGCAAGTGGACGCACTATGAGCAATCGCTGCGCGTCCCGCTCATCGTCTATGACCCGCGCTTGCCGAAGGAGAAACGTGGAAGGGTGCTCAGCCAGATGGCGCTGAACAGCGATCTCGCCCCCACATTCGTCGATCTCGGCGGTGAAAAGGTGCCCGCGAATCACACCGGCCGCAGCCTGGTCCCGCTGCTGCGTGGCGAAACGCCGTCCGATTGGCGCACCGATTTTCTGTGCGAGTTTCTCGCCGTTCCGAGGACGATTCCGCAGTGGGAAGGCGTCCGCGACACCGACTGGGTCTATGCCCGCTACTACGCGGATGGTGCGGACCAGCCACCGTTCGAGTTTCTCCACGATCTCAAAAATGATCCCGATGAACTCGTGAACCTAGCTGCGCCGGATGCGAAACCACGCGATGAAAACCAGAACAATGCGCTACTCCAGTTGCGGAAGCGCTGCGACCAACTCGTCGGTCAGAATGGCCCGTCCATGCAGGAGATCTTCGAGGAAAAGTCAAAAAAGGACAAAGCCAACATGAAGGGCAAAAAGAACGTGAAACGCAAAACCCGCGAATGAGAAAATCCACCCATCGCGTGGGAGCACGCTATCTTCTGCCTTTCCTCGCATTGATTGCGGGCGCACCGCTTCTCGGAGCCACCCCGACTGAAAGGCCCAATGTCCTGATGATCGTGATCGACGATCTTGCGGACTATGTTTCGATCCTTCAACACCATTCCGGGATCAAGACGCCGAACTTCGACCGACTGGCGGAGCGGTCGGTCAACTTCACCCGAGCCTACTGCGCCGCCCCATTGTGCCAGCCATCACGAGCGGCAGTCATCACCGGCCTGGCGCCCCACCAGACCGGGATCTATGACTTGGGGCATTCGATGATCAACTCACCCGCCGCCATGGCTTCCGTTGGACTGGAGGAGCAATTCAAGCGCCATGGCTATGACACCTATCTGACCGGGAAGTTCTATCATTCCCAACCGACGCAACGCGCCTGGCCTGAGAAACGAATGAAGGCGGCATGGACGGAGATGAAGGAGCCGTTCAGCAATCATGAGCCGAAGTTGAAGGGTGGGTGGGAAGCATACGGACCGGCCCCCGGCGGTATGGAATCGATGCCGGATGTGGCATGCCTGAAAAACACCGCTGGCTGGCTCAAAGAGAAGCACGACAAGCCCTTCCTCATCGTCCAGGGCATCAATAAGCCTCACGTGGCGTTTGTGGTGCCAAAAGAGTTTTACGATATGTATCCGCTCGAATCCGTGGTGCTGCCGGAAGCCCCGGTAGGCGACATTGATGACATTCCTGGAAACTTCGCCGAATCCAACAAGAGTTTCGCCAGGTTCCGGGACAACGAGAGGAAGTGGAAGGAAATGATGCAGGCCTATCTGGCCACCATTTCGTTCTGCGATTGGGTTTTGGGCCAGATCCTCGATGATCTGGATGCCAGTCCGTATGCGAAAAACACCATCATCGTCCTGTGGTCCGACCACGGATATCACATCGGTGAGAAGCAGCATTTTGCCAAACGGGCATTGTGGACGCAGACCTCACGCATGCCGTTATTGGTCAGCGTGCCGGGCATGGCGAACGCAGGCAAAGATTGCGCGGCACCGGTCAGTCTCCTCGACATTTTTCCGACCCTCAACGAACTCTGTCAATTGGATCAGAAGGTGCCGCAGAAATTGGTCGGACACAGCCTCGTGCCGTTGCTGGAGAATCCCGGGCGGGACTGGCCCCACGTCGCCGTGACGTCCCACGGTGTGGGCAATGCGGCGGTCACCGATGCGCGCTATCACTATATCCGCTACGAAGACGGAGCCGAGGAACTCTACGACAACCAGAAGGACCCGCGCGAATATGCGAATCTTGCGCGACAGCCTGAGTTCGCGCCGGTCGTCAAGCGACTGGCGGCGTCGCTGCCCCGGTCGTGGGTTGCGGCGGGCGGCAAAAAGGGCCGCAAGAAGGGTGGCTCGGATCAATAACAACATCGTGTCGAAACATCAAAAATAGTTCTGCTCGCATGAAATCGATTATCAGGAAAGCACTCCTCAGCGGAACAGTCGCCTTTTTTGTCACGGCCGTCTCCTCGTTCGCGGCCGAGCCGCTGTTCTTCGCCCCCCGCGACGATGCGCGGGACCAGCTTTTCAATGACGGCTGGATCTTCCATCGCGGCGACGCGGAGGGCGCGGAGAATCCAGACTTCGACGATGCCAATTGGCGTCCGGTCCATCTGCCGCACGACTGGAGCGTGGAGCCGATTCCGGAGTCGGAGCTCAAGCCGGTCGATGCGATCTCGCCGATCCAAGGGGCATGGCTATACCGGGATGGCAACAACGATGATTTCGCGAAGGTGGATGCCGATCTTTCCGACTGGAAAAGCACGCAGATGCCGCGTTTCATGCCCGATTTTGCGCCAAAAAGCTACCGGTGGTTCCGCCGCGAGATCCAAGTGCCGGCTGCCATGGCGAAGACCGGCGTCGTCATCAACCTTGGCAAGATCGACGACTGCGACGAGTTCTACGTGAACGGCCGGAAGGTCGGCGAGAGCGGGGTCATGCCGAAGAATCAGCCGCAGGGAAACTGCAACCCGGCGACGGATACGGACCGCAAGTATCGCGTGCCCGCATTCGCCTTGAAGCCGGGTCGCAATGTCATTGCAGTCTGTGTCTATAACGAAAAAGGCAAGGGCGGCTTCGCGGCCGAGGCCAAAATGAGAAAGGGGAATCGCCACGTGATAACTGACTTCGACGTGGTCGGACCGTTCCTCTCCACGGCGGTCGGTGGCACGTCGAGCGGATACACCGTAGACGGCTCGGGCTGGTATCGGAAGCACTTCAAGTGGAAGAAGGACGAACGGCACACCACGATCCGATTTGGCGGAGTGATGATGAACTCGGATGTATGGCTGAACGGGCAGCATCTCGGCTTCTTCGCCTACGGCTACGTGCCCTTCCATTATGACCTGACGCCGTATCTAAAAGACGGCGACAACGTGCTCGCCGTGCGTTCGAGGAACGAGGGCGTGACCAGTCGCTGGTATCCGGGGAGCGGGATCTACCGCAATGTCTGGCTCACCACGACCGCCACCACCCATATCCGGCCGTGGGGCGTCTGGGCGCGAACCTTGAGCGCAGACGACAAGCAAGCATCCGTCGAAGTGGATGTCGAAATGGACGGACCGACCGCGGACACATCGATTCGAGTGACCTTGCTGGATGCCGCCGGGAACAAAGTGGCGCAAGGTCAGGCACGCGCCGCGGGCACAAAATCCACTCTGCTACTGAAGGTCGCAAATCCAAAGCTGTGGGATCTGAAAACACCCAACCTCCACACCGCCCGGGTGCAAGTGGAGCAGGGTGGAAAGGTCATCGACCAGTTCGACCAAAGCTTCGGGATCCGGACCATCCGCTTTACGGCGGAGAAGGGCTTCGAGTTGAACGGGAATTCTATCAATATGAATGGCGGCTGCGTGCATCACGACAACGGACTGCTCGGCGCAGCCGCGCCATACCGGGCCGATATCCGCAAGATCGAGATTCTCAAGCGGGAGGGCTACAATGCCGTTCGCACCGCCCACAATCCGATGAGTGAAGGCTTCTACGAAGCATGCGACCGGATTGGCCTGCTCGTCATGGACGAGATTTACGACGTGTGGAGCGTCCACAAAACACCGGATGACTACGGCGGTGAAGCATGGAAGAAAGGGCGCGCTCTCGATCTGGAGAACTGGCTGCGCAGCACCCGCAACCATCCGTCCATCGTCATCCGCAGCCTCGGCAACGAGATCGGCAACCGGCACAATGACAAGCCAGAACTGGTGGTGAAGGATTTGACAGACCTGCTGGCCATCGCCCGACCGATCGACTCCACGCGGCCCTTCACCGGCGGCACGGCGACCATCAGCGACCGGACCGAGTATATGAGTCACTACGACGTCCAAGGCTACAACTACCGTGAGGACATTGCGCTGGCCAACCACAAGAAGTTTCCCGCTTGGGTGATGATCGGCACCGAATCCAATCCCGGCGAGAAGGGGCAACTTTCGACTTGGAATTTCGTGCAGGAGCATCCGTGGTTCACCGGCTGTTTTGTGTGGAGTGCCTTCGAATACATCGGCGAGAGCTGGTCGGGTTGGGTGGGCATGCAGGGGGAAGAGGCCGGTTGGCCTTCCTACGCGGCCGCCTGCGGATTGATCGACATCGCCGGCTTTCCCAAGGGCGGTCAGGTCTATCGCCGCGTCATGGCTGGCGCGAGTCCGATTGAAATCAACGTTCTCGAGCCGCTGCCCGAAGGGCAAAGATACGCTCGCAAAGGCTGGTCCTGGGCGAACGAGTATCCGTCCTGGGATTGGGACGGCTTCGTGGGGCAGAAGCTGGACGTCAAGGTGATCACCCATGCACCGGAAGTTCGCTTGAAGCTCAATGGCAAGGTGGTCGGCACCGGCAAAACGGCCAAGAACCGCATTCATGTTGGATTCAAGGTGCCCTACGAACCCGGCGAACTGGTGGCCGAAGGGCTCGAAAACGGGAAGGTGGTCTGCACCACAACCCTCACCACACCTGGCAAGCCGGCGGCGCTGCGGCTGGTGTCGGATCGCGGTGCCATTACCTCGAGCGACAACGACCTCGCATTTGTCAGCATCGAGGTGGTGGACGACCGGGGGCGGCTGGTGACGCAGGGCCGGCATTCGGTGAGCGTGGCGGTGAGCGGTGACGGCAGCCTCGCGGGCTGCGGCTCAGGCTACCACAAGGACGTCCGCAGCTTTGGCAATCCTGACAACATGCAAACTTACCGCAGCCGGGCGATGGCCATTGTTCGCCCGAAGGATGCGACGGGTAAAATTACCGTGACAGCGCACTCGGCCGAATTCGGCGATGCCGTGTTGGAGATACCGGTCAATTCAATCTCGCAGTGAAAATCGAAACCTGCCTCAGTCCGATAACATCCAATGAACCAGACTCAACATTAATATGAAACCAGTCACTCTTACTGTTGTCATTTGTTTGCTGAATTCGATGACGCCCCTTCACGCGGCTGAAGCCGCCAAACCGACCAAACCCAACATCCTTTTGATCTATGCCGACGACATCGGCTACGGCGACCTTGGATGTTACGGCGCGACAAAGGTGCGGACGCCGCACATGGACGGACTCGCGGCGCAGGGGCTGCGCTTTACCGATGCCCACGCAGTCGCCTCGGTCTGCACACCTTCGCGCTATTCGTTGCTCACGGGCGAGCATGCATTTCGCAAAGCCGGGCCGGGCATCGCGTCCGGCATCCGGGGACTGCTGATCGACACCCATCGCAGCACGCTGCCAGCGATGCTCAAGGGCGCGGGCTATGCCACCGGAATCGTCGGTAAGTGGCATCTCGGTTTGGGGACGGAACCGACCGATTACAACCAGCCGATCAAACCCGGCCCGAACGAGGTGGGCTTTGACTATGCCTGGATCATGCCCGCGACCGGCGACCGCGTGCCATGCGTCTGGGTGGAGAATGATCACGTCGTGAATCTCGATCCCGCCGACCCGATCAAAATCAACTTCCGGGTGAAACGCGGCACGCCGGATTCCATGCTGATGGGCATCCCGCGCATCGGTCAGCAACTCGGCGGCAAAGCTGCGCTGTGGGACGACAAAAATCTTTCGACCGTCATCACGGAAAAGAGCTGCGCGTTCATTGAGCAGCACAAGGACGAGCCGTTCTTTCTCGAAGTCTCGACGCACAACATCCACGTCCCGCGCGTGCCGAATCCGAAGTTTGTCGGCAAGAGCGATTGCGGGCCACGCGGCGATGCGATTGTGGAACTGGATTGGATCGTCGGCGAAGTGCTCGCCAAGCTGGACGCGCTCGGTCTCGCCGACAGCACGCTCGTCATTCTAACCAGCGACAACGGCGGCATCCTCGATAACAACGGCCCGGACAAAGTCCACGGCCTCGGCGATCCCGACGCGACGAACGGTCACCTTCCGAACGGTGTGCTGCGTGGTTTCAAGTATGACGTTTGGGAAGGTGGCACGCGTGTGCCGATGATCGTAAGCTGGCTGGGCAAGGTGAAACCGGGCATTTCAGCCGCCTTGGTGAGTCAGGTCGATTTCCTCGCGAGTCTCGCTGCTTTAACCGGACAGAAAGTCCCGCCGGGTCAAGCGCCGGACAGCCAGGACCAGCTCGCGGCCATCCTTGGCACAGATGCTGTCGGACGGACGATGCTCGTTAAACAGAAGACCGGCGACTTGTTTGGCTTCCGGCATGGCAACTGGAAACTCTTGCCAACAGGAGGCAAAAAGGCGGGCGGAAAACCCACTCTCTTCAATCTCGCCGACGACCCCGGCGAAAAGAAAGACCTCGCCGCAGCGCAACCCGAGCGCGTCGCTGCGATGATGGCTGAATTTGAAAAGATCGTGGGCAAACTGCCGACCGGGAGAAAGAAGAGCAAACGAGGCAAGGCGGATGAATAGAATGCCGACGCCCAATGAAGGATACCTTCCGACCCAAGCGAACCAAACTATATTAACTACTATGAAAAGGATCATCGCGTTCGCTCTCATTGCCTCGGCAGTCCTCATCGGAAGTCCTGGATATGGCGAGGAGGCCTCCAAGCCCAACATCATTTACATTATGGCCGACGAGCTGGCCTACTTCGAGCCGGGGTTCATGGGTGGCAAGGATCTGCAAACTCCGAACATGGACCGGCTGGCCGCCAGCGGCATCATCATGAAAAACATTCTCAGTGGCGGGCCGAACTGCGCTCCGGCGCGCGGTGCGTTACTCACCGGCAAACACAGCGGCCACGGTTCCGTGCGGGATAACACCACTTACAATTCACTGCGGGCCGACGAAAAGACCATCGGGGACGTGCTCAAGCCGCTGGGTTATGCGGTAGGCGGTTTTGGCAAATGGGGCATTGGCGTGCGCGGCTCACCCGGGGTGCCGGAGAAGCATGGCTTCGACGAGTTTTTCGGCTACTACGATCAGGTCCACGCGCACACCTACTATCCTCCCTATCTGATCCGCAACAGCGAGGAAATGCCGCTTCCCGGAAATCATGGCGGCACCAAAGGGCAGACCTATTCACAATATCTCATCCACGACGCAGCGATGAAGTTTCTCCGCGGCCATGCGGGCAAGGAGCCGTTCTTCGCTTATCTCCCTTACACGCCGCCGCACGGTCCGTTCGCCATCCCGGAGAGCGATCCGGCGTGGGCGATTTACAAAGGCAAGCCTTGGTCGCAAGACGCGAAGCGGTATGCCGCCATGGTGACGATGCTGGACCGGCAAATCGGCGATGTGCTCGATCTGCTCAAGGAACGGGGTATTGAGAAAAACACGGTGGTATTTTTGAGCGGCGACAACGGGGGCGAAGATCGCTTTGCCGACAGGCAGCATCCGCGCGGATTGTTTAGCGGCAACAAGGACCCCAACAGCCCGCTGGAGTTTCGCGGCGGCAAGGGAAATCCGTACGAGGGTTCGTTCCGCGTCTCTTTCGCGGTCGCGTGGCCGGGGCAAATCGCGCCCGGCCAGACCAGCGATTGGCTGGGCTATTTCCCCGACGTGTTGCCGACGATTGCGGCGGCAGTCGGCGCGCCCGTCCCGCCGGGCGTGGACGGGATTTCCTTTCTGCCGACGCTGTTCGGCGACAAAGCGGTGGGGCAGCCGCAGGCGCAGCACGACTATTTGTATTGGGAAAAAGGCAAATGGACCGTGACGCGACAGGGCGATTGGTGCGCGGTGAGAACCGGAAAGAACAAGTGGGAACTCTATAACATGGCCAAAGATCCGGCCCAAACGAACGACGTCGCAGCGGCGAATCCCGATATTCTCGCGACCTTGCAGAAGGTAGCGAAGCAGGCGCATGAGCCGCAACGGCCCGGCGAGATTGCCGATCACACTCTGGCGGATCGCGATCGCTCCTACGGGAAATCCGGCGACGAAACTGCGGGTAAAAAGAGGCGCGGCAAGCCCGCCGACAAAACAGAATCATGAAAACACTCATCACTCTCCTTTTCTCTTTCATCGTCGCCAGCTCTGCCTCGGCGGCTCCAGTGAAGCCCAACATCGTCCTCATTTTCGCCGATGATCTGGGCTGGAAGGACGTGGGCTATCAGGGCACGGATTTCTATGAGACGCCGAACATCGACCGGCTTTCCAAGCAAGGCATGGTCTTCTCCGCGGCCTATGCTCCGGTGGGAAATTGTCAGGGCAGCCGCGCCTGCCTGATGTCGGGGCAATACACGCCGCGCCACATGTTGTTTGCCAACGGTTCCTCACAGCGCGGCCCCGAGGAAGAGATGAGGCTCGTGCCGGTACGTACGAAGAGCGGCCTGGCGAGTGAGAATGTCACGATGGCCGAAGGGCTGAAGGCCGCCGGCTATGCCACCGGCATCTTCGGCAAATGGCATCTCGACAACCGCAAGCCGGGGGTGCCTCCCAGAGAGCAAGGCTTTGACACTGTTTTCGAATCCCAGGGCGGGTGGAAGAAGAACGAGCCGGGCAATCCGAAGGGCATCTATTCTCTCACCAAGGCCGCCGGTGAGTTCATGGAGAAGAACAAAGATCGTCCATTTTTCGTCTATTTGCCGCACTATGCGATCCATGTAGGTCACCAGTCATTGCCCGCCACGCTGGCGAAGTTCAAGGCTAAGGAACGGGGCCGGCAGCACGGAGATCCGGCCTATGCGGCCTGCCTAACAGACCTTGATGACGGAGTTGGCATCATTATGAAGAAAATCGCCGATCTTGGCCTGGCCGATAATACGCTGGTTATTTTCACCAGCGACAACGGCGGCTACAGTGCGTCATCGCAAGAGCCGTTGCGCGGAAACAAAGGGTGCTATTACGAGGGCGGTATCCGCGTGCCATTCTTCGCAATCTGGCCGGGGATTATCAAGCCGGGGACGACTTGCGACGTGCCGGTGAACAGCCTCGATTTGTACCCCACCTTTCTCGTTGCCGCCGCCGCGCCCGTGCCAAAAGACAAAGTGCTCGATGGTGAAAACCTGCTGCCACTCTTCCAAGGCACTGGCTCGCTCAAGCGCCAGTCCATCTTCTGGCATTTCCCCGGCTACCTCGATAACCCGACAACACGTGGACGTGAGAGTGATACCAAGGCTGGTTTCCGTTCGCGTCCGGTCAGCGTCATCCGCAAGGGCGACTGGAAACTGCATCTCTACTTCGAGGAATGGGTGCTCGACGGCGGTCGGGATAAGTTAATTACAAACCACGCGGTGGAACTCTACAACCTGAAGGAAGATATCGGCGAGCGCACCGACATCGCCAGCATCAACACCGCCAAACGAGACGAACTGCTCGAAGACCTGCTGGCGTGGCAGACATCCGTGAACGCACCCATTCCGACAAAATCCAACCCGGACTACGCACCGGGGAACGCTGCAAAGGGCAAGGGGAAGCGTAAGGGTAAAGCGAAACAAGCCGAGAACGAATGAGTCCACTATCTAACAGATGAATATTATCCGCCCAATAAAAACCGCATTTGCCCTCGCACTCGGCGCATTCCTCGTCATCACCACGAGCCATGCTGCCTCCGCACCGCGGCCGAATATCATTTTCATTCTCACCGACGATCTCGGTTATGGCGACTACGGCGTCTTTTTCCAAAACCTGCGAAAGGAAAAGAATGACCGAGCGGAGCCTTGGCACATGACACCGATGCTCGACGCCATGGCTGCGGACGGCGTGCAACTCCGCCAGCATTATTGCGCGGCACCGGTCTGCGCGCCGTCGCGGGCGTCGCTGCTGCTCGGTCAGCACCAGGGCCACGCGAACGTGCGGGACAGCCAGTTCGACAAGGCGCTCGCGAACAATTTCACCCTGGCCACAGTGCTCAAGGGTGCCGGGTATGCCACGGCGGCGATCGGGAAATGGGGCCTGCAAGGCGGACCGGGCGAACAGAAAAAGAAGAAAAAAAAGGGCGGGAAGACCGCCGCCGGAACGCCTGCCGAGTGGCCGGCCTATCCGACGAAACGCGGTTTCGATGACTACTTCGGCTACGTCCGGCACGTCGATGGTCACTTTCATTATCCGAAGGAAGATGGGCGGCAGGTTTGGGAAAATGAGCGCGAAATTTCCGCCGATCTCGCCGGCTGCTACACCGCCGATCTCTTCACCGCGCGGGCGAAAAAATGGATCACCGACCAGCACGCAACGCACGCGAAGCAGCCGTTTTTCCTCTACCTCGCCTACGACACTCCGCACGCAAAATTGCAACTTCCCGCCGCACCGTATCCAGCGGGCGGCGGCACCAAAGGCGGCATCCAGTGGCTCGGCAAACCGGGCAAGATGATCAACACTGCGACCGGCAAGCCCGACAGCTTCGTGCATCCCGACTACGCCAACGCGACGTGGGATCACGATCACAATCCGGCGACCCCGGAGCAACCATGGCCGAACGTTTACCAGCGCTACGCCACGGACGTGCGGCGTCTCGATGACTGCGTGGGCGACCTGCTCCAGACGCTCAAGGATCTCGGCATCGACCAGAATACGCTGGTCGTCTTCACCACCGACAACGGCCCGAGCAAGGAGTCCTATATGCCCGGGAAATTCGAGCCGGATTTCTTCAACTCGTTCGGTCCCTTTGACGGCATCAAGCGCGACTGCTGGGAGGGCGGCATCCGCGTCGGCGCGCTGCTGCGCTGGCCCGGCGGCGCAGCGGGGAAACGCGTGAGCGAGCTGCCGTGTCAGGCGCACGATTGGATGGCGACCTTCACCGAACTCGCCGGCGTCGCCGCTCCGGCGGTCTGCGATGGCACTTCGCTGGTCCCGACGATCACCGGTCACGGCGAGCAAAAGCCGCCGCAAGTTTATGTGGAATTTAAGAACGACAAAAAGACGCCGAAGTATCCGGAATTCGAGGCCGCGCATCGCGGTCGGGTGCGCGCGCAGATGCAGGTAATCCGCGAAGGCGATTTCGTCGGCGTGCGCTACGACGTGAAATCGCACAGCGAGCCGTTCGAGATTTACAACGTTATCACCGATCCGAAGGAGTTGAATAATCTCGCCGACTCGCAGCCCGAGCTTCAGCAGAAAATGCACGACGCCGTGCTGCGGATGCGTCGTCCGGATGCGAGCGCGCCGCGTCCGTATGATTCGGAACTGATTCCCGCGCTGCCGCCCGCAAAGTACCCGCCGGGGGTGCAATGGCGGGCCTATGCCAAACTCGCGCCGTGGCTCGCGAAGCTCGACGACGCGGTCCCCGTCGCAAGCGGCACATCGCCACAAATCGAAGCGCCCGCCGCCAAGGAAGCGGCGGAACTGCTGTTCAGCGGCTTCATCGAGATCCCGTCCGACGGCGAATACACCTTCACCATCCCCGCCGGCGCAACCGCACTGCTCCGCATCCACGACGCCACGGTGATCGATGCCGGTTTTGCTCCCTCCGCCGTGGAAGTTGCGGGAAATGTCAGACTCCAGGCCGGGCAGCACCCGTTCCGGCTTTACTGGAAGTCACCCGGCCCGGCACCGCGGCTCGACATCGCCGGACCTTCGCTCGCGCGGCGGCTTTTACCGGCAGCAATGCTTTCCCACGAAGATCTGGGCCGCTAGGTTGTAGTTTCTTCAAGCCACCAATTTATGCATTGTCTCCAAACTATGATCGGCGGATTCCTCCTGCTGGCCACCGTCCAAGCGGGCACCTTCCATCTCGACAGCGCCGGCGGGCGAGACACCAACGATGGATCCACCGCGGAAACCGCCTGGCAGACTCTTCGACAGGCCGGCAGGCACAAGTTCCAGCCCGGGGACGTCCTCCAGATCAAGCGTGGCTCTCGGTTCACCGGCAGTCTCGATCTCACACTCAGCGGCACATCCGCGCGGCCCATCATTATCGAGGGCGCTGGCGAGGGTCTGCTTCCGGTGATTGATTCGCGCGGATTTATCGCAGGTGTCAGGCTTTCCGGCTCCCACCATGTCGTCCTGCGCGACCTTCGCATCACCTCGGACGGCGGAGCCACCACCGACGGCGGATCGAAAACCTTGCGCTACGGCGTCCTCGTCCAGGCGGACGAGGGCGGTTCCACCTCCCAGGTCACGCTCGAAAACCTCGAAATCGACAGCATTTTCCCCGAACGCGCTGCCGAAAGCGAGGGCCGGAACGCCTCCACCCACCTCGGCACCGGCATCGCCATCGTGGGTTCGCCCGGATTCTCCTCGACCGGTTTCACGGTCCGCAACTGCGCGATCTCCCGCACCGGATTCAAGGCGATCGATCTCAAAAACCTGCGGCAAGTGCGGGTCCTCGACAACCGTATTAAGGATATCGGCGGCCCAGCCATCCAACCGGGCCGGGTTGATGACCTTGTCGTGCGGGGCAATACCGTGGACGGCTCCGGCTCCAGCGCGGACCCCCGCATGCACGCCCGTGGCAGCGGGATCTGGCCGTGGACCTGCAACCGCGTCCTCATTGAGAAAAACACTTTTCGCCACGCCCGAGGTCCGGCCGACTCGTGCGGCATCCATATCGACTTCGACTGTCGCGACGTGATTGTACAATACAACCTGAGCCAGGACAACGAGGGCGGCTTTATCGAGATCCTCGGAAACAATCATAACTGCGCCTACCGCTACAATATCAGCATTAACGACGGCTCCCGCATCAAGAAGAAGGGCGGCCCCCTTCAGGAGGGCAAGGTCCTCTGGACCAGCGGCTACACTGGCAGGAAGAAGGACAAGAACGGTCCCTACAATTCGTATATCTATAACAACACGATCTATGTTGGACCGGACAGCCGCTCCTGCTTTTCGATATCCTCCACTACCGACGGAATTCTCGTCGCCAACAACATTTTCCACATCATGGGAAAGACCGTGAACGTCCCCGGCGATCAGGATGACCGCAAGGAGAAGGTGGTCGATTGCATTTCTTGCGCGCTCGTGCGGAACAATCTTTATTTCAGCAAATCGGTCCTTCCTCCCGGTCTCCCGGTCCATGACCTCGGGATGCTCGCAGGCGACCCGGAATTCGCCAAGCCGGGCGGCACCGAGGCGACCGATTACATCCCGCGCAACATCGCCCTCGTCAGGAACCGCGGCATCCCAATCGCAAGACTTGAGGGGGATAAGATCGGCCTCAAGATCGGGCTTTTGGTCACCCGCGATTTCTTTGGCAACCCCATCAACGGGAACCCCGACCTAGGCGCGGTCGAGATTCCCTGATCCGCTGAGCGCCCGACTTCAAGCCTGCTCAAAATCCGATAGTCCCGATGGACGGTGAAATCATCCCTGGCTCCGGCGGGCGGTTCTTCTTGTAGAGCCGCCACACCTGTACCGGCGTTAACGCGCCCTCGAAAATGTAGAGTTCATCGAGGTCACCGCGGAAACTGGTGAAAAAGTGTTTCCCTTTCTGCACCTTCCCGGCTGTGGCACGTTTTGCCCGCAACGCACTGGCAAGATGGTTGCCCACCAGAAGGGTCACACTCTTTTCCTCATCGGTGCTGGTTTCCACTTTGGCGCGCTGATAGCCGCTCGTTTCTTCGAGCCGACCATCGACATACTGCCGGATGTTCGTGGCCACATCCGCATCCTCGCCGCCGATGAAGATACTGACCACGTGATGCCATTCGCCGTCGCGGAGGTCGCGTGAACCATTCACCCAACCGGGCCCAAACTCGGTCCGCACCGCACCCATCACCGCGCCGGGCGAAAGCGGTTGCCGCCACCCTTCCAGCTTCACCTGCGGGTTCCACGAAAGCTGCCATTTGCGCGCCTCCGAGTAAGGTGCCTTCCCGGAGAGCGATCCCCAGCCAGCCCATCCGTAGGACTCTTCCGGTTTCGCATCGCGCGGGATACGCACCCAAGCGGCGACCGTCCGCGGACGACTGCCCGACACTCCTCGATAGGCGGACTCGAGGAATTCACCCGTGCCGGAAAAATGCAGTGCCTGCCCCACGACTCCCTCGATGCGTTGCGGATTCCGTCCTGGCAATCCGGGTCGCAACGCCAATTGCGCGGCACCATCCGAGCCATCCGCTGCGAACGATTCGCCCACGGTGTCCTCGAAATTCCAATGATAGAAAACCACCGGTTTCGCATTCGCAAATTCGTCTGCAAGCGGAGCCGTCGACTGGGAAACGAGTGCGGTCAGTGTTCCTGATTTCATGGTGACTGCCTCCGCTTTTCCCAGCTCCCGTGTCGCGTCGCCGACTTCCGCACGGACCCGGCCTTGCACCACTTGCACATGTGATTCGCGGGACGTCACATCCACTCGAAACTCCGTTCCCAAATCCACGACCGCGCCATCCGGTGTCACCACGGTGAATCCCTGCCCCGGTTCCTCGAAGCGCGCCTGCAAGCTGCCGCTCTCGAGCCGGATCCGATCTTCCCCGATGATCGCAAACACCGCCGGACCCGCTATCCGCGCCGTGCCGCCGACATCGAGCGCGACAACCACGGTCCCGGCCCGCAAGTGGTAATCACCCGGCATCAGCCACTCGCCGAGTTCCACCGGGCGGCCGCGTTCGAGCCCCCATTGCCCGTCCTCGGTATGAATGACCCGGGCCACCGCAAGTTCGATGTGTTTCCCCGACTCCACCATTTGCGGCGACACTTCGACCTCGCGTCCCAACCACCACCAAAGCCCTCCGGCCAGCAACGCCACCGATGCCGCGAAAGCGATCATC